>JALOQF010000049.1 GCA_025459425.1 Myxococcaceae bacterium
ATCTCGTCGGCGGTAAAGCCGTAGATGGTCTGCAGCTGCATGTTCGCCGCGAGGATCCCGTCGACATCAGGCGGCACCATCGTGAGCAACTGGAACGCCGTCGCGCCCGACAGCGAGGGGATCTTCATCGCCGTCACGACCTGATCGATCTGCGCGTCGGTGATGCGCCGGCTCGCCTGCGGCACGGCCTTGAGGCCCAGGAAGAACGACGCGCCCTCACCAAGGTCGTGCATCGCCGAGGCCTTCTTGGTCACGTCGGCCATCGGGTCCTGCAGCTTCGTGGCCGCCGAGTTGACGTAGTAGACGACGGTCGCCGCGAGCACCTTCTCCCACTCGGTCTTGATGGTCTCGAGCGCGGCCGTCCGCTCCGCGCTGCACTCCGCCGACCCAGCCGCCGCGCGCGCGCGCACGAAGGCATCTCGCAGCGTCGTGTACTGGCCCGCCTGGCCCTGCGGCGTGCGGCGCTTGGCGTACTTCGCCATCAGCTCGTCGCGGCCCGGCGCGGTGGTGTCGTTCTGCGGGAAGTTCGGCGTCGCGCCGTACAGCGCGAGGAGCTGGTCGATGGACTCGGGCGTCGTGGCGGTGGGCATGCGCTTCACCGCCTCGGCGTAGAAGAGCGCGCCGTAGAGCCCCTTGTCGATCACCTGGCGCAGATCCACGCCGCGCTCGCTGAAGATCCACTGGTTGGTGCCGGTGCCGTAGATGCCGCCGCCCATCGGCGGATCCATCGGCGTCCACACGCGGCCCTGCGAGGCGAGGAACGCGGTGAAGGTGTCGCTCACCACTGGCTGGAAAGCCGCGGCGGTCAGGCTCGCGAGCGACGGCGTGCCGGCGGTGTTGAGCTCGTCGAGCTGCGTGCGGGTGACGGTGACGCCGGCGTCCAGCTCCGCCGCGCGCATCGGCGCGTTGAGGGCGTTCAGTCTGCCGAGCAGGCTGATCTCAGCCGCTGCGTTCGTCGCGAAGCCCGCGTCGGGGTACGCGCCAGTGAGCGTGGCGGTGCAGCCGCTGGTGCCGCCCCCGTCGGGGCGCATGTCCATCGGGCCGCAGGCGGTGACGGCGAGGACGAACAGACTCAAGAGGACTCGGTGCATGGTGGGTCTCGAAGCTGCGGGTTGGCCCTGCGGAGCGTCAGTCGTTGTCGCCGGCCCCCTCCTTCGGGACCTTGAGCGACAGCGTCGTGACGAACTGCGACTTGAAGAGATCGGTGTACGCCTTGACGGCCGCGTGGAGCGACTGGAGCCCATCGAGGTCTTCCGTGGCGGCCGTCGACACGGGGCGCTCGAACGCCCGCGCGGCTGCGAGGGCGGTGTCGAGCTTCTGAAGCATCTCGTCCTTCAGCGCCCCCGCTCCGCGCTCGACGAGCAGATCGTCGAAGGACACGGCGTTGCTGGACGTGTCGAACGAGCCAGTGAAGACGGCCCGCGCCATCACCAGGTTCTCCACGATGGCCTTCGTCGACAGCGCGGCCCGCGGAGACTCGGCCAGCGCCGGGCACGACTGCGCCATGCACGCGGGCGTGATGCCCGCCGGAGCCCCCAGCTTGTAGTCCTTCACCCAGCGGTCCACGTAGAAGAGGCCCGCGTAGACGTCGTCGAGGCCGTCTTTGGGCGTGCGCCAGAGCGAGCCCATCGAGCCGGCCTGCTCGAGCTTGTCGCCGAAGCCGCCCGCGGCGCTCCACCCGTCACGCGCACGCCGGGCCGTCGCCTCGAGGTGCCGGGCCACACCGAGCGCCCAGGCCTTGCGCCGCGCCTGGAGCGTGGGGGACGCCGCCAAGGCCGCCCAGCTGCCGTTGGTGTTGATGGTGGCGTTCGCCGGGCAGGAGTTCGAGGACGACTGGTTGAAGAGCATCTCTTCGAGCACCACCAGGCCCTTCGAGGTGACGAGGGCCGTCGCGAAGTACGCGTCGTCGGGCGCGGTGTTGGCCACCAGCGCGGTGTCGACCCGGCAGAGGTTCGTCGTCGGCCAGGAGTAGATCTCGTCTCGCAGCCCCTCTCCGGCCGTCACCTGCGTCGCTGCGCCGAGCGGCCCGAGCTGGAGCACCTCGACGCGCTGCCAGGTGAGGAACGCCGTCTCGAACGCCGCCTTCGCCGCGGTGAGCGCCTGCCCGTCCGCGCCTGCAGCCGCCTGGGCCCACCCGTCCACCGCGCCGCGCAGGGCCGCGAAGTCCGTCACGGCCCGCTCGAGCGCCGGCCGAGCCAGGGCCGAGTCGAAGGTCTCGAGCGCCTGCCACTGCAGCTGGTCTCCGCCCGGGTTCGGGGTCGGTCCGGGGCCAGGGGTCGTACAGCTGAAAGCAGCCACCACGCTGATGTTGAGAACAATTCGCAATTGCACGAACCGACACCTACCGTCTTCGGCGGCCTTCGGGCGATGAAAAAAACTCCGCTGACGGTGAGGCGGGCTTCTCTGCAAAGCCTGCGCAGGCGTGAGGGCGCGGGCTCCCATGACGCCGGGCGTCGACGGTCCGGCCTCCTGCTCCCAAGAGGGACCATGTAGGGTGCCCGCCCCCGCATGCACCCCTACCAGCGCATTCATTCCGGCAGCCGCGTCGTGCCCCACCTCGTCAAGGGCCAGTGGCGCTTCGAGAAGGGCCCCCACACCGTCACGAGCCCCTACACCGGGCAGCTGATGCTCGAGCTCAAGGGCGCCGACCGCGCGCTCGTCGACGAGGCGATCGCCGGAGCCGCCACGGGCGCGAAGGAATGGGCGCAGGTGCCCATCAAGGAGCGCACGCGCGTGCTCTTCCAGGTGCGCGCCAACATCCTCGAGCGGATGGACGAGCTGCGGGCCACCATCTCGTACGAGTCGGGCAAGACGCTCGCCGAGGCCGAGGCCGGGGTGATGAAGGGCGTCGAGGTGCTCGAGTTCGCGCTCTCGCTGCAGAACCTCGATCAAGGCGGGAAGATGGAGGTCTCGCGCGGCGTGCACTGTGAGGTGCGCCGCGTGCCGCTGGGCGTCGTGGCCGGCATCACGCCGTTCAACTTCCCCGCGATGGTGCCGATGTGGATGATGCCCATCGCGCTCGCCCTCGGGAACGCCTTCGTCTGGAAGCCGTCGGAGAAGGTGCCGATGACGTCGCAGGTGCTCGGCGAGTGCTTCACGAAGGCGGGGCTGCCACCGGGCGTGCTGACCATCGTGCAGGGCGGCGTCGACGCGGTGAACGCGATCATCGATCACCCCGAGGTGCGCGCGGTGGGCTTCGTGGGCTCCACGCCGGTCGCGAAGGCCGTCTACACGCGCACCACGGGCCTCGGGAAACGCGCGCTGTGTCTGGGTGGCGCGAAGAACCACATCATCCTGATGCCCGACGCCGATCCCGACATCGCCGCGGCCGGCATCGCCGATTCGTTCACCGGCTGCGCGGGCCAGCGCTGCATGGCGGCCTCGGTGGTGCTCGCCGTGGGCAAGGTCGACGGCATTCTCGCGAAGGTGGCCGAGCGCGCTGCGGCACACCGCGTGGGTGAGACGATGGGCGCCATCATCACGCGCCAGCAGGTCGAGTTCCTGAAAGACGCCATCGCGCGCAGCGTGAACGACGGCAGCAAGGCGCTGGTCGACGGGCGCACGGTGACGCCGCTCCCCGGCTACGAGAACGGCAACTGGCTGGGCCCGACGATTCTCGACGGCGTGAAGCCCGGCAGCGAGGCGGCCACGAAGGAGCTCTTCGGCCCCGTCCTCTCGGTCATGCGCGTGGGCTCGCTCGACGAGGCGCTCGCCATCGACGACGGCATCGACTTCGGCAACGCCACCAGCGTCTTCACCTCGTCCGGGGCCATCGCCGAAGAGGTGGCCCGCCGCGCGAACAGCGGGATGATCGGCATCAACATCGGCGTACCGGTGCCGCGCGAGCCCTTCTCGTTCGGTGGCACCTACGAGTCGAAGTACGGCTCGGGCGACATCACCGGGCCTGCGTCGCTCGCCTTCTGGACCGACCTCAAGAAGGTCACCAGCAAGTGGACGATGCCCAAAGACCTCAACTGGATGAGCTGATTCCCCTCACCGGAACCCCCACATGGCCAACGCTTCGTCTCACCGGCTGCGCAAGAACCACATCGTCCTCACGTCACACCCGCACTTCATCTACGGCGACTCACCCGAGGTGAAGTGGGGCGCGAAGGATCCGCACGTGCGCGGGCCCATCGTGGCGTCGTTCACCAACAAGCTGCACCGCAACGCCATCGGCTCGCACTCGGGCAGCTACACGATCTACCGCGCGCTCGCGCTCGCCGCCGGCCAGATGGACCCCGATCACCGGCCCGATCTCACCAACACCGATCCCGTCACGCCGATCGGTCCCTTCCCGTCCTGGTACGACCCGGAGCGCATCGTCTCGCTCGACCCCTGGGGCCACCTCGTGCACCAGGCGTTCAAGAAAGAGCTCGCCTCCGGCATGGACGTGCGGCCCACCATCGCGGTGACGCGCGCGCACCTGGTGATGACCGAGCTCGAGAACGCCATCAACCAGGGCCGCCTCTTCATCGACGGCAAGGTGGTGAAGACGAACAAGGACGTGGCGGTGACGAAGGCCGCCATCGAGCCTGTCTGGTACCTGCCCGGCGTCGCGAAGCGCTTTGGCATCGAAGAGATTCCGCTGCGCAAGGCGCTCTTCGAAGAGACCGGCGGCATGTTCCCCGAGCTCATCACCCGGCCCGATCTCAAGGTGATGCTGCCGCCCATCGGCTCGACCTCGGTCTACGTCTTCGGCGACGAGAAGCTGATCGGCCGCAACGACGTCGAGGTGACGGTGCGCGTGCACGACGAGTGCAACGGCTCCGACGTGTTCGGCAGCGACATCTGCACCTGCCGGCCGTACCTCGTGCACGGCATCGAGGAGTGCATCAAGACGGCCCAGAAGGGCGGCATCGGGTACATCGTCTACTTCCGCAAGGAGGGCCGCGCGCTCGGCGAGGTGACGAAGTTCCTCGTCTACAACGCGCGCAAGCGCCAGAAGGGCGGCGACTCGGCGGCGACGTATTTCCACCGCACCGAGTGCGTCGCCGGCGTGCAAGACATGCGCTTTCAGGAGCTCATGCCCGACGCGCTCAACTGGCTCGGCATCAAGCGCATCGACAACCTCATCTCGATGTCGAACATGAAGCACGACGCCATCGTCGGCAGCGGCATCAAGGTGGTGCGGCGCTACGAGATCCCGCCCGAGAAGATCCCCCAGGACGCCTCGGTCGAGATGGAGGCCAAGAAGGCCGCCGGGTACTTCAACAAGACGACCGGCGTGAAGAAGAAGAAGGATCTCGTCAAGGTGAAGGGGCGCGCCCTCGATGAGTGAGCTGCCCTGGCCGCAGGTGTCCGGCGCGCTGGCGACGATCACCGACCCGGCCACCATTCGTTCGCGCACGAAGCGGGTGCTCGACGCCGCGCTCGCTGGAGAGACGGCCTTCGCGGTCGATCTCTCGAAGCTCGGGCCCTGCGTCGACTTCGTGATGCAGGTGACGAACGAGAACTACCCGCGCGGCGACATTCCGTTTCATGGCCGCTACGAGCACCTGAAGGCGGGCGGCGTCGATCGGCTGGCGAAGCTGCTGGCGACAATGGGCCCTGCGGACCGGGTGGAGCAGGCCCGCGCGCTGGTCGATCTCGTCGTCGTCTCGGTGCTGCTCGACGCGGGCGCCGGGCCTGCGTGGACGTACGTGGAAGACGGCGTGACGTATTCGCGCTCCGAGGGGCTCGCGGTGGCGTCGGCCGCGATGTTCATGGAGGGGGCGTTCAGCCACGACGGCTCCCGCCGTGTCACCGCCGAGGGGCTCGCGAGCCTCACGGTCGACCGTGTCTCCCGGGGCATGCAGGTGTCGGCGCAGAACCCGATGACGGGCCTCGAGGGGCGCGCGACGTTGCTCAAGCGCCTCGAGACGTCACTCCGTTCGGCGCCGGCGCTCTTCCCCGGTGGGCGCCCGGGCGGAATGGTCGACGCATTGCTCGCCCAGCCCCAGCCGGTGGCGGCGACGTCGCTGTTGCGGCTGCTCCTCTTCGGGTTCTCGACCATGTGGCCCGCACGGGTGACGCTCGAGGGCATCGGCTTCGGAGACGTCTGGCCGTGGCGCGGCGACGGCCCCGACGCGTGGATTCCCTTTCACAAGCTGTCCCAGTGGCTCGCCTACTCGCTCGTCGAGCCGCTCGAGCACGGCGGCGTGCGCTTCACCGGCGTCGAAGAGCTCACCGGTCTGCCCGAGTACCGAAACGGCGGCCTCTTCCTCGACTTCGGGGTGTTGACGCTGCGCGATCCCTCGCTGGCGACCACCGAGCTCGAGGCGTCGCACCCGGCCATCATCGAGTGGCGCGCGCTCACGGTGCAGTTGCTCGACCGGGTCGGTGACGAGGTGTGTCGCCGCATGGGCAAGACGAAGCAGCAGCTGCCACTCGCGCGGGTGTTGCAGGGCGGCACCTGGAGCGCGGGGCGGGCCATCGCGAAGCAGAAGCGGCCGGGAGGCCTTCCGCCGCTGACGCTCAAGAGCGACGGCATGGTGTTCTGACTTTTTCGAGGGGAATTCCGACATGAAGAACGTTCACGTCATCAAGCACCCGATCATCGAGCACAAGCTCGCGCACCTGCGGAACAAGGACACCACGCCGCACGAGTTCCGGCAGATCTTCAACGAGCTGGGCTCGATCCTCGCGTACGAGGCGACGCGCGATCTGGCGCTCACGAAGACGCCCGTCGAGACGCCGATGATGAAGACGAGCGCCTTCAAGGTGCAGGAGGACGTCATCGTCGCGGCGGTGCTCCGGGCGGCCGAGGGCATTCTGCCGGCCTTCATGCAGATGCTGCCCTTCGCGCACTTCGGCCACATCGGCATCTACCGCGACAAGTTCATGAACCAGACCGTCGAGTACTACTTCAAGCTGCCGAAGACGGTGGAAGGCCGGCGGCTGATGTTACTCGACCCGCTGCTCGCGACCGGAGACACCTGCCTCGCCGCGCTCGACCGCCTGAAGCAGTACAAGGTCGGGCCGATCAAGGTGATCACCATCCTCTCGGCGCAGGTGGGCATCGACAAGGTGCTCGGCGCGCACCCGGACGTCGAGATCTTCACCCTGAGCATCGAGAAGGGCCTCGACGAGCGTGGCTACCTCTTGCCGGGCCTGGGAGACGCCGGTGACCGACTCTTTGGCACGGTGTAGGGCGCTCTTCGCTTCGGGCCGGCGCGTGCTGGTGGGCGTCGCGGGCGGCTCGGGCTCTGGCAAGACGACGCTCGCGCAAGAGCTCGTACGGGCCTTCGGTGACGAGCACGGCTGCCTCGTCATGCAGGACTCGTTCTACATCGACCAGTCTGCGCGCTTCGACGGTGACGGCGGCAGCGTGAACTTCGACCACCCCTCCAGCCTGGACTTCGGGCTGCTCGAGTCGCAGCTGCGGGCGCTCCGTGAAGGGCGAGGCGTCGAGGTGCCCATCTACGACTTCGCGACGCACCGCCGGCTGGCTCGAACGGAGTCGCTCTCGTCACGCCCGCTGGTGGTGGTCGACGGCACGCTCATTCTCGACGCCGCGAACGTGCGAGGGCTCTTCGACGTCGCGGTGTTCGTCGAGTGCGACGAAGACGTGCGCTTCAACCGTCGCCTCGAGCGCGACGTGCGCGAGCGCGGCCGGACGCCCGACGGGGTGCACAAGCAGTTCTTCCGGCAGGTGAAGCCGATGCACGACGCGTACGTCGAGCCGTCGAAGCAGCACGCGCACCTGAAGGTCTCGGGCGTCGAGCCGCTCGAGGCGTCGATGCGCTCGGTGCTCGAGGTGTTGTCCCAACGGTGACGACCGTGCCCATCGATCGTGTCGCAGCGACCCGACGTCCCCAACGCCAGCGCCAGGGCTCCCAGCGTTGGCACCGGCTGCTCTTCGTGCACTGGGAAGTGCCTGCGTCGGTGCTGCGCCCGCTCGTCGATCCTCGGCTGACACTCGATGACTTCGAGGGCCGGTACTTCGTGGGCATCGTGCCATTCACCATGCAGCGGGTGCGGCCCTACGACTGGCTCCCGTCGATGCCGACGGCGACGACGTTCGGCGAGATCAACCTGCGCACCTCCGTGCACCTCGACGGCCAGGAGCCGGGCGTCTGGTTCTTCAGCCTCGACGCGCACTCGTCGCTCGCCGTGGCGGCCGCGCGCACGCTCTGGCACCTGCCGTACTTCCGAAGCGACATGACGTGCGAGGACGATGGAGCCCGCGTGCGGTGGACCTCGCATCGTCGGTGGCCGTCACCGACTGCCGCCGACTTCTCCATCAGTTACCGCGTGGGAGCTTCGCTTCCGGCGCCGCAGCCAGGCAGCCTCGAGTTCTTCCTCGCCGAGCGGTACCAGTTCTACACGACGCGTGGGCGCAGCCTGCTCCGCGCGCGCGTGCACCACGCGCCCTACCCGCTCCACCTCGCCCATGACGTCGAGGTGAACCCCGCGCTCCTCGACGCCGCAGGGCTGCCCTCGAACGGAGCTCGCACCGTCGACCTGTTCAGTCCCGGGGTCGACGTCGACATCTTCTCCATGGAGACCGTCGACGCCCCCGTGCGTTCATTGCCAGCGTCCTGAGCGCTCCGGCGCCTCGAGGTCGCCCTCCGCCAACGCGCGAGCGGGCTGGCCCGTCTCGACGCGACCGGACGCTTGAGCGTCGTCAGCGCACCCTCAGGCGCGGGCGGGAGTGCTCGCGCGGCGTCATGATCTCGAGCGACAGATCCATCGCGCGCGCCGAGTGCGTGAGCGCTCCCATCGACACGTAGTCGACGCCGAACTTCGCGAGCGCAGGCAGCCGCTCGAGCGTGATGCCGCCGGACACCTCGAGCTCACAACGCCCATCGGCCACCTGCACGGCCTCGACGATCTGCGCGTCGGTCATGTTGTCGAGCATCACGATGTCGGCGCCCGACTCGATGGCCTCTTCGAGCTGCGCGAGCGAGGTCACCTCGACCTCGATCTTCACCAGCCGCGGTGCGTTCTCCTTCGCGCGCTTGAGCGCCTCCTTCACCGAGCCGCCGACCGCCGCGATGTGGTTGTCCTTGATGAGCACGCCATCGAAGAGCCCGATGCGGTGGTTCGTGCCGCCGCCATGGCGCACCGCCGCTTTCGAGAGGCCGCGCAGGCCCGGCGTCGTCTTGCGCGTATCGAGGATGCGCAGCTTCGTGCCGCGAACGCTGCCGATGACGCCGACGGCCTTCGACGTCATGGTCGCGATGCCCGACAGGCGCTGCACCAGGTTGAGCGCCGTCCGTTCGCCCGCCAGCAGCGCGCGCAACGGCCCCTCGAGCTTCGCGACCCGCTGCTTCTTGAGCGTCTTGTCTCCGTCGCCGAGATCGAAGTCGAGCTCGACCGACGGATCGAGCCGCTTGAACACCTGCGCGAAGACCGACAGGCCCGAGAGCACCAGCTCTTCCTTCGCCCAGAGCTCGGCCTTGCCGTGCGCAGCCGCGGGCACCAGCGCCTCGGTCGTGACGTCGCCTGCCGAGCCCAGATCCTCGTCGAGGGCGAGGTCGATCAATCGCTCGATGAAGTGGTCGCGCATGGGTGGGTCACCGCTTCTTCTTCGGGGCGGGCTTCTTCGACGACGGCTTCTTCACCGGAGCCTTCTTCGCGATGGACTTCTTCTTCGGTGCCGCCTTCTTCGCGACGGGCTTCTTCGGTGGAGCCTTCTTCGCGCTCGGCTGCTTCTTGCCCGGAGCCTTCCTGGCCGCGGGTGTCTTCTTCGGCGCAGCCTTCGGCTTTGCGGCGGCCTTCATCTTCGCCGGCCGCTCGGCCACCTCTTCTTCCTTCGCGGCGTTGAACTCGCGCACGGCATCATCGACCAGGCCCATGCCCATGTAGGCGACGCCGAGATCGCGATGATCCTGCGACGACAGGCCTTCCTTCGTGCCCTCGCGGAGCTTGTCGAGCGCCTCCTTCACCTGCTGGTCCGGATCGGCCGGCACGGTGACGCCAGAGAGCTCTTCCTTGAGCTCCTCCTCGAGGTTCACGGGCCCGGCCGCCGGCGGAGCCACCTTCACCTCGACGGGCGCGATGCGCTTGAGGTTGTCCTGGAGCTTGCCGATGCGGCCCTCGAGCTCGGCGATGCGGGCGCGGTCCTTCTCCACCACCTCGGCCGGCGCGCGCTGCGCGTAGTTGGGGTTCTCGAACTTCTTCTGGATCTGCGCGATCTCGGCCTCGGACTTGCCGATCTCCTTCTTGAGCCGCTCGCGCTCCTCGGCGAGGTCAACGATGCCGGCGAGCGGCACGAAGATCTCCATGCCCTTGCGGATCTCGGCCGCGGCCTGCGGGGGCTTGGTGCCCAGCGGCTCGACCGACAGCTTCGCCAGCCCACACAGCGGCATCACGTAGCGCTTGTAGGTCTCGACGGTACCGCGCACCGTCACGTCGTCGCTCTGCACCATCGCCTCGATGCGCAGCGACGGCGCCAGGTTCGACTCACCACGAATGGTGCGCACGCCGTCGATCACCGTGATGAGCGGCTCCATCGTGCGCTCGGCGGTCTCGTCGCGCAGGCGCTCGTCGGGCTTCGGGAACTCGGCGATGCAGATCGAGTTCACCGTGCGCGCCATCGGCAGCTTCTGCCAGATCTCCTCGGTGATGAACGGCGCGAACGGGTGCAAAAGGCGCATCACGCGGTCGAGGCAGTACACGAGCGTGGCGCGGGTCGACTCCTTCGCCTGCGCGTCGTCGCCGTACAGCGAGCCCTTCGACAGCTCGATGTACCAGTCGCAGAACTCGCCCCAGAGGAACTGGTACAGCGTCGAGGCGGCGTCGCTGAAGGCGTAGCGCTCGAGCGCCTCACCCGTCTCGCGCACCGCCACGTCGAGGCGCGACAGAATCCACCGATCGGCGAGCGAGAGCGGGCGCTCCCGAATGAAGACGCGGCCGTCTTCCTGGAAGTCACCCAGGTTCATCAGCGCGAAGCGCGCCGCGTTCCAGATCTTGTTGCAGAAGGCCTTGTAGCCACCGATGCGATCGATCGAGAGCTTGATGTCACGGCCCTGCTGCGTGAGCGCGGCGAGCGTGAAGCGCAGCGCGTCGGCGCCCATCGGCTCGAGCCCCTTGGGGAACTTGTTCTTGATGCTCGCGGGCAGGCGCTCGGGCGGCGCGCCCTGGATGATGTCGAGGGGATCGATCACGTTCCCCTTCGTCTTCGACATCTTCTCGCCCTTCTCGTCCCGCACCATCGCGTGCAGGTAGACGGTGCGGAAGGGCACGTCGTCCATGAAGTGCAGGCCCATCATCATCATCCGGGCGACCCAGAAGAAGATGATGTCGTGGCCGGTCTCCATCACCTGGTTCGGGTACCAGGTCTTGAGATCCTTCGCGTTCACGTCGGGCCAGCCGAGCGTGGAGAACGGCCACAGCGCCGAGCTGAACCAGGTGTCGAGCACGTCGGGGTCCTGCACCCAGTGGCCTTCGGCCGGAGGCTCCTTGCCCACCACCGGCGTCGACTTCTCGAAGTCCACCGTGCTGTCGGGGCCGACCGGGAACCACGCGGGGATCTGGTGGCCCCACCACAGCTGCCGCGACACGCACCAGTCCTGGATGTTCTCGAGCCAGCGGTTGAACGTCGCCGTCCACTGATCGGGCACGAACTGCGTGCGGCCATCGGCCACGGCCTTGAGCGCACGCTCGGCCAGCGGCTTCGTCTTCACGTACCACTGCGGCGAGAGCCGAGGCTCGACCGGCACCCCGGAGCGCTGCGACTTCGCCAGCGGCAGCTTGTGCGGCTTCTCTTCGACGAGCAGCTCGAGCGCCTTGAGATCCTCGAGCACCTTCTTGCGCGCGGCGAAGCGCTCGAGCCCCTGGTAGGGCCCGCCGTTCTCGTTCACGAACGCCGTCTCGGTGAAGATGTTGATCATCGGCAGGCCGTGCCGCAGGCCCGTGGCGTAGTCGTTGTGATCGTGCGCCGGCGTCACTTTCACCACGCCGGTGCCGAACTTCGGGTCGACGAGCTGGCCGTCGGCGATGATCGGAATCTTCCGGCCCACCAGCGGCAGCACCACGTTCTTCCCGATGAGGTGCTTGTAGCGCTCGTCCTCGGGGTGCACGGCCACCGCGGTGTCACCGAGCATCGTCTCGGGCCGGGTGGTGGCGACGATGAGCTTCTCGGCCGAGCCCTCGACCGGGTACGCGATGCTCCACAGCGTGCCGTTCGTCTCTTCGTTCTCGACCTCGAGATCCGACAGGGCCGTGCGCAGCACCGGGTCCCAGTTGATGAGGCGGTTGGCGCGGTAGATGAGCCCGTCTTTGTGGAGGCGAACGAAGACCTCTTTCACGGCTTCGGACACGCCGGCGTCCATCGTGAAGCGCTCGCGGGACCAGTCGAGCGAGGCGCCGAGGATCCGGTGCTGCTGGCCGATGCGCTCGCCGTACTGCTTCTTCCAGGCCCACACGCGCTCGAGGAAGGCCTCACGACCGAGATCGTGCCGCGTCTTCTTCTCGGTCTTCATCAGCTCCTTCTCGACGACCATCTGCGTCGCGATGCCGGCATGATCGGTGCCGGGGAGCCACAGGCAGTTGAAGCCATTCATGCGCTTCCACCGCGTCAGGATGTCCTGGATGGTGGCGGTGAGCGCGTGCCCGAGGTGCAGGCTGCCGGTGACGTTCGGCGGCGGCAGCACGATGCAGAACGGCGGCTTCTTCGAGTCGGGATCGGCGGTGAAGAGGCCGGCGTCGAGCCACTCCTTCGACCAGCGGGCTTCGACCTCGGTGGGCTCGTACGACTTCGACAATTCAGCGGAGCTCATGGTGTTTTCGCCTGACAAAGGGCCTCGACGCGGCCAACGGAAAAACGGCGTCGACCCGTGTGGAGTCGACGCCGCGTTCTGACACATCTGACTCTCAAGACAACGGAAGGAAGGTCACGCCAGGCCCTTGGCCTCGCGCTCCTTGATGAGGCGGTCGAGCTCTTCACGAATGATGGTCTCGGCCAGCTGGGGCACGACTTCCCAGGCGATCTTCTCGATGACCTCTTTCGAGGCGGCCGAGAGCGCGGCGCGCAGCGCGGCCTCGCCCCCATCGGCGGGCTTGTCGTCGAGCGAGAGCGACTCGGTGGGCGCCTGCTGCGGCGGCGGGCGCATCGGCTGGCCGGGCATCGGCGGGCGGCCCTGCATCGGGCCTCCCGGCGGCGGCGCACCGAGGCCGAAGGGGTCGCGGCGCATCGGCTGCCCCGGCATCGGCTGACCACCCGGCGGACGCGGCAACCCGCCTGGCATCCCCGGTGGCGGCATGCCCGGCCCCGGCATTCCCGGAGGACGCGCCATGCCCGGCGGCGGCATGCCTGGCCCCGGCATTCCTGGAGGACGCGCCATGCCCTGCGGCGGCATGCCCGGCCCCGGCATTCCCGGTGGGCGCATGCCCGGCTGCGTGCCTGGCGGAATGCCACCCGGAGGCCCCGGCGGACGCGGCATGCCTGGCCCCGGAATGCCCGGCGGACGCGGAATGCCCGGCTGCGTGCCCTGCGGAATGCCACCCGGCATGCCCGGCCCGGGCGGGCGCGGCGGCATGCCCGGCCCTGGCCCCATCGGAGGACGCGCGATGCCCGGCTGCGTGCCCATCGGAATGCCCGTCGGCGGCGGCGCCATCGGAGGACGCGCCACCGGTGCCGCGCCGGTCGAGACCGGAGACACCGTGCTGATGGGCGCCGCACCGGGCGCCATGCCGACCAGGTTGCGCACGCGGTCCATGAAGCTCTGGCTGTCGAAGGGCTTCACGATGTGCGCGCTCGCGCCCGAGGCCCGCGCGCGGTTCTCGTCGAACGGCTCGAAGGTGCCCGCCAGCAACAGCACCGGCGTGTGCGCCAGCGACGGGTCGGTGCGCACGGCCTGCGCCACGTCGTAGCCCGTCTTTCCCGGCATCATGCAGTCGGCGATGACGAGGTCGGGCCGCAGCTCGCGCGCCTTGTTGATGGCGTCGACGCCGTTGTCGACCATCGTGACGGTGAAGTCCTCGTGCGCGAACACCATGCCGATGGCTTTGCGCATGGTGATGGAATCGTCGGCGACCAGCACGCTCTTGGGCATCTTCGAAGCTCTTTCGTCGAACCGGGAAAAACCCCGGCGAAATGGCGACTTGAGTGTAGGTGCCCGCTGCCGCCTCGCCAAGAAAAGGACGCCTGACCTTCGCGTGGGGTCAACGGCGCCTGGGGGCCGTGGTGAGGCCGGCGGCGTAGAGCAGCCGCACCACCCGGAAGCGGTGGCCCTCGAACGGCGCGAGCAGCTCGAGCATGCGGGCGTCACTGCCGCGTGACTCGCGAGCGAGGGCGAAGCAGACGACGTGCGGAAGGTGAACGTCTCCGGGCACCAGCGCGTCGGGGTCGCCGAGCCCGAAGCCCTGCACCATGCCGAGCGTCCACGGGCCGATGCCAGGCACCATGGCAAGGCGGCGCCGAACCTCGGGCGCAGGCGTCTCGATCGACAAGAAGGGGTGCTCGGCTTCG
The DNA here is from genome assembly GCA_025459425.1 of Myxococcaceae bacterium. Taxonomy (GTDB): domain Bacteria; phylum Myxococcota; class Myxococcia; order Myxococcales; family Myxococcaceae; genus Xiheimicrobium. The sequence continues at coordinate 14,399 of JALOQF010000049.1, forward strand.
GTTTTCGAGAGCGCCCGCAGCGTACGCGCCCGCTGCTCGTCGATGCCCAGCGCCCGCAGCTCGAAGGTGGGCACCTCGCGCAGCGTGTGCGCCGACGGAAAGACGGTGCCGCCGGGGCCGAAGCGCTCGGCGAGGCGCGCGAACTGGCCGCAGGCTTCTCCGAACGTCACCCGCTGCTGCAGCACCGCGCCACACGCCACGTCGAAGAGCCACGGCATCGGCCAGAGCTTGAGCGACGAGAAGCGCTGGTGGAGCCGCGCCACCATCGGGTGCTTCGGCGCAAAGCGCGCGGCGTCGTCTTCGTGGGCCGACAGGCGCCGCTGCCACGCCGTGAGGAGCGCGTCGGCGCCCGGCCCGCTCGCCTCGGCCCACACGCCCGCCTCGCCGGTGCGGCAGGTGACCTCGACGACCTCTCCCTCTCGCAGGAACCGCTTCACGAACGTCGCGTCCGAGGGAAACGAGGCCGTGGGGTCGGTCCGGCCCAGAGACTGGAGCGCGAAGGTGCGGCGAAGGTCGACCGGCTGAGGGAGGAGCGCCACCGACATCGCCAGACTCGTAACGGCGCCGCTCACAATTGTCTGGAGTCCCTCCCTGCACGCGATGACACTCGCGCCTTCTTCGCGATGGGAGGGCGCATGACACGACGTGCAGTCCCGGGGCTCGCGCTGCTGCTCGGCTTCAGCGCATGCACCGCCGTCAACTACACGGCGCTGCCGACCCAGAAACAACAGGGGCAGATCTTCATCACGGCGCAGGGCCTCACCGAGCCCTACGAGAGCGTCGGCATCGTGCAGATCACCCGGCGCGGGGTGCTGGCGTTCGGCTTCGCCGACCCTGCGGGCACCGATCTCGCGACGGCGGTCAACGAGGTCGAGGGGCAGATTCGCCGCGCTGGCGCCGACGGGCTCATCAACACCCGCGTGCAGCAGACGAACTACACCACGCTCGCGCGCATCTTCGGCCTCATCTTCTTCTTCGCGCCCCTGCCCGCCGAGGTGACGATCACCGGCGAGCTCGTGCGCGTGCGGCGCGGTGCTGCGCCGGTGGCCCCGGGAATGCCGGCGCCGGTCCCCGTCCCGGCCGGAGGGACGCCCCTGTGAGAACCGTCAGTCTTCTCGTGACGCTCGCCCTGCTCTCGTCGTGCAACGCGGTGGTGCTGGGCGTTCGGCTCTCGAGCGTCCCGCAGACCGACAACACGATGTTCCTGTCGACGGGCACCTCACCGCGGAAGTTCCGCACCCTGGGCTTCGTGCAGGTGCGCGGGTACGGCCAGGAGTGGGGCGGCTACGGCAACCTCGGCGACGCCCAGCTCGATGGCACCATTCACAACGCGCTCGCGAAGGAAGCGGCGCGCATGGGTGGCCAGGGCGTCATCAACATCGAGTTCCTCGACGAGAACCCGTCGACCGACGTGGAGAGGGCCCAGCGCGCCTACAACACCGTCGCCTCGGCGCTCTCGGGCAGCCCGCAGATCGAGACCAAGGATCGCTACGTCACCGTCACCGGCGAAGTCATCGTCTTCCTGGAGTAACCACCCATGCGAACCACCCTGCTCTGTCTCGCCTTCGCCGCGCTCTCGGGTTGCACCGTGGTGCACTCGGTCAGCTTGCCCGCCGTCCCTGGCCAACCCGGCCAGGACGTCTTCGTCACCGCCGGTGACATCTCGACGCCGCACGAGGTGCTCGGCCTCGTCCAGGTGCACCGCGCCGGGGTGCTGCTGTTCGGCAACATCGACGTCATCGGCACCGACCTCGAGGCGGGCTTCAAGGAGACGCTCATTCCCGAGGTGAAGAAGCTCGGCGGCGACGGCGTGGTGCGCGTGCGCTACCAGATGACGCAGTACACACCGTGGGCCCGCGTGCTCGGCGTGCTCTTCTTCTTCGCCCCGCTGCCGTCGCAGGTCACCATCACCGGCCAGGTGGTGAAGCTCAAGGCCGGCTGAAGCGCTTCTCGACCATCGGCGTCACGCTCAGCACGAGGATCGCCAGCACCACCAGCGCGGCGCCCAGCGCCTCGGCCGTCTCGAGCGGCTTGCCGAGCGCGAGCGCGGCCATCGTCACGGTGGCCACCACGCCCGCGAGCACGCTCGAGGCCCGGTTCACCGGCACCGAGAACGAGTTCTCGCGCGCGTCGAGCAGCACCAGCGCGCCGAAGATGCCGGTGCCTTGAGACAGCACGCCGATGACCACCGCCCAGGCCACCTGCGGCGAGAACGGCACCTCGACGAACCCCCGGCGGAACTCGGCCAGGCCGCCCTCTCCGATGAGCGCGAAGCAGGCCAGCGCCAGCAACGCCGCGGGCGTCGAGACGAGCTGCTCTTCGACGAAGTAGCGCTTCGTCACCGTCGGGTCGTCGCTCTTCGCCAGCCGGCTCATGAACCGCAGCCGCACGAAGTAGGCGCCGAGGTAGAGCACCACGTTGACGAGGGCGAGCAACGAGACGCGCAGCTCCGCCCGGCCCAGCGTCGCCACGGCCAGCGACGACAGCGTCAGGCCGAGCGCCACCCACGAGTACCAGCGCACGCGCCGGCCCGAGAGCAGATCGACCAGCGGCGCCATCAGCAGCACGCCGCCGCGCATCAAGAGCATCATGAAGACGATCGAGACGCCTTCGAACGTGTACGCGAGCGTGGTGGTGGTGAGAATCGTCGCGCCGCACAGCCCCGACAGCGCCGTCCACCGCGTCGGGGTAGGCACCGAGAACGGCCCCACCTGCCGCCGTGAGGCGAAGCGCCACCAACCGGTGGAGAAGATGAACACCACCATCGCCACCAGGCTCGCGCTCGTCGACACCGGCAGAATCGCGTTGCCCGAGACCCGCTCGCCCAGGGCGCCGTCGCTCAAGGCCTTCGTCAGCGCGCTGTAGGGGGCGTACGCGGCGAAGTAGCCGAACGCCCACCACCAGATGCTTGGCCCTCCGCCCGCGCTCACGCGCACAGCATGGACCGTCGTGACACGGGTGTCACATTCGTTGGGCGTGCCCTCACACGAGCGACTTCGCGGCGGCCACCACCTTCGCCACCGTGAGGCCGTACTGCTCGAAGAGCACCTTGTCGGGCGCCGAGGCCCCGTAGCCGTCGACGCCGATGGTGACGCCGCGGTCGCCGACGTAGCGCTCCCAGCCCAGCGTCACGCCCGCTTCGACCGACACGCGCGCCGTCACGTCCTTCGGGAGCACCTGGGCCTGGTAGTCCTTCGGCTGCGCGCGGAAGCGCTCGAGGCATGGCATCGAGACGACGCGGGTGGGAAGGCCGGCCTTCTCGAGCTCTTCGCGCGCCTTGACGCACAGCTGCAGCTCACTGCCGGTGCCGAGCAGAAGCACCTTCGGTGTTCCGCCGCTCGCCTCCACCAGGACGTACCCGCCACGGTGCAGACCCGACGCCGGCGCGAACGTGGAGCGATCGAACACGGGGATCTTCTGCCGCGTCAGCACCAGCCCGGTGGGGCCCTCTTTGCGCTCGAGCGCGTAGACCCACGCTTCGGCGGCCTCGGCGGCGTCTCCGGGGCGAACGACGTGCAGGTTGGGCATCGCCCGCAGCGCCATGAGGTGCTCGACGGGCTGGTGCGTCGGCCCGTCCTCGCCCAGGCCGATGGAGTCGTGCGTCCACACGTGCACGACGGGCAGGTGGTTCATCGCCGCCAGGCGCACCGCGGGGCGCATGTAGTCGCTGAAGCAGAAGAAGGTGGCCGTGAAGGGCCGAACGCCGCCGTGGTACGCCATGCCGTTGGCGATGGCCGCCATCGCGTGCTCGCGGACCCCGAAGTGAATGTTGCGGCCGGTGCCGGTCTGGCCGTCGAAGCTGCCGCCGTCCTTCAGCACGGTCTTCGTCGAGCCGCCGAGATCGGCGTCTCCACCCAACAGCTCGGGCACCTTGAGCGCCAGCGCGTTGAGCGCCTGTCCGGCCGCGGTGCGCGTCTCGACGCCCGTCCCCGCCGCGAAGGTGGGCAGGCCGTCCTTGAAGCCCTGCGGCAGCTCGCCCTTCATCACCCGCTCGAACTCGCGCGCCAGCTCGGGGAACGCCTTCGCGTACGCGTCGAACGAGGCCTTCCACGCGGCCTGCGTCTTCTTGCCGGCCTCGACCGCCTCGAGGAACTTCGCGCGCGCCGCGTCGGGCACCCACAACGACTTCTCCGGATCCCACCCGAGCGCCTTCTTGGTGAGCGCTATTTCGTCCTTGCCCAGCGGGCTGCCGTGCGACGACGACTTGCCGGCCTTGTTGGGCGAACCGAAGCCGATGGTCGTCTTCACGACGATGAGCGTGGGCTTGCCCGTCTCGGCCTTCGCCGCACGAATCGCCGCGTCGATGGCGTCGAGGTCGCCGTTGCCGTCGGCCACGTGCAGCACCTGCCAGCCCCACGACTCGTAGCGCTTGCCGACGTCTTCGGTGAACGACAGCTTCGCCGGCCCGTCGAGCGTCACGTCGTTCGAGTCGTACAGACAGATGAGCTTGCCCAGCTTCAGGTGGCCGGCGAGCGAGGCGGCCTCCATGGCCACGCCCTCCATCACGTCACCGTCGCCGACGAGGCAGTAGGTGAAGTGATCGACGATGGTGTGGCCGGGCTTGTTGAACCGGGCCGCCAGCGCGCGCTCGGCCATCGCCATGCCGACGGCGTTCGCGTGGCCCTGCCCCAGCGGACCGGTCGTGGCCTCGACGCCGGGGGTCAGCCCGTACTCCGGGTGGCCGGGCGTCTTCGAGCCCCATTGGCGGAAGTTCATCACCTCGTCCCACGAGAGCGGGTAGCCGTGCAGGTGGAGCAGCCCGTACAGCAGCATCGAGCCGTGGCCAGCCGAGAGGACGAAGCGGTCGCGGTCGGCCCACGAGGGATCCGATGGCGAGTGCTTGAGGTGCCGGTTCCACAGCACCCACGCCATGGGCGCGGCGCCGAGCGGAAGCCCCGGGTGTCCCGAGTCGGCCTTCTGCACGACGTCGATGGCGAGGGTGCGCAGCGTGTTGATGCAGAGGAGATCGAGCTCGCGGGCAGAGGTCGTCATGGAGCGGCGAGTTAGCAGGGGCGCACGCTCAAGTCGCGCGCCGTCAGCCGGAGCCGCTCGAGTCGGCGGTCGAAGTGGTGGTGGCCAGCACCTCGACGAGGCGCCAATGGAGCCGGAGCCCGAGCGCCGCGGACCGTCAGCGCTTGGGCGGGATCGCGCGGTGCGGAGCCGACGGAGGCCGGGCGGTCGCTCCCTGGGGGCGCGCAGGCGGTGCGGCTCCGGGTGGCCGCCGATTGGCGGGCGGCTGCGGGTACGCCTTGATGTTGGTGCCGTCTCCGTCACCAGCCCCTTCGGCCATGAGGGCCTCGTCGACCTCGACGGACTCTTCCGCCTCGGCAGCGGGCTCTTCTTCACCGGTCTCGGACGCGGTCGGCTTCTTCGCCAGCAGCGGGTTGCGGGTGGGCGGCGGCGTGGCGTCGTCTCGCGCAGGAGGCCGGGCTGGCGCAGCGGTCTGTGACGGCCGGGCTGGAGGCGCTGCCGCTGGCTTCGGCCCCGCGGGCACCTGCACGCTGGGGCCCTTCGGCGCCTGACCGGCCGCCTTCTTCCGCGCGTCTTCCTGCAGCTTCTCTTCGAAGGCCCGGTACCGCTCGGCGTAGTCGTCTGGATCCGGCAGGTGCTTCTCGCGGTGCTTGAGCGAGGGCGCCCAGTGCGTGGTGACGTTCTCTCCGACGCCGTGCACGAGCGGTGGTGGCGGCAGGCCGTAGGTGGCCGGGTCGAAGAAGGCCTCGTCGAGATCGGTGAAGCCGTACGCGCGGGCCTTCAAGAGGAACGTCGGCAGAATACCCGTGGGCGCGTGGTACCCGAGCACGTTGCCCTGCTCGTCCTTGGTGACGGGCGTGTAGAGCCACAAGTCCTGCGTGCGGTAGTCGCCCTTCTCGTTGAGCGGCAGCACCTCGCTGATGGCGATCGTCTTTCGCGAGCCGTCCTGCAGGCGCTCGCAGCAGACGACGAAGTTGATCGCCGCGGCCACTTGCGCGCGCACGGCCACCATGGGCAGCTCGACCGAGCTCATGAGACACAACGACTCGATGCGCCGCAGCGACTCGGTGGGCGTGTTGGCGTGCGTGGTGGCCATCGAGCCGCCGTGGCCCGTGTTCATCGCCTGCATGAGATCGAACGCCTCACCGCCGCGCACCTCGCCGACGATGATGCGATCGGGCCGAAGGCGCAGCGCCGAGTGGAGCAGGTGCCCCATGTTCACCTCGCCCTTTCCGAACTTGTCCGGCGGGCGCGACTCGAAGGGCACCAGGTGCTCCTGGTTGAGCTGCAGCTCGGCCGAGTCTTCGATGGTGAGAATGCGCTCGTCGTTGGGGATGAGCGACGAGAGGATGTTGAGGAGCGTCGTCTTGCCCGAGCCGGTGCCGCCCGAGACGAGCATGTTGAGCTTCACGCGCACCGCGGCCTCGATGAGGCGCACCATCGGCGGCGTGATCGACCCGAACTTGATCAGGTTCTCGGGGGTGAGCTTGTCGCGGAAGAACTTGCGGATGGAGATCGTCGTGCCCTTGCGCGCGATGGGCGGCAGCACCACGTGAATGCGGCTCCCGTCGGGGAGGCGGGCGTCGAGGCGCGGGCGATCTTCGGACAGTGGGCGGCCGACGTACTGGGCCATGTTGCGCGCGGCGCCGAGCAGGCCCTCTTCGGTGAAGACGGCGTCGGTCTTGTAGAGGCGCCCCTTGCGCTCGATCCACACGTCCTTCTCGCCGTTGATCATGATCTCCGAGACGGTCTCGTCATCGAGATACTGGGTGACGGGCTTGAGGAAGGCCCTCAAGGACTCCTGGAACATCGTCATGGCGCCAGAGTGTACCCCGGTCGTCGAGCCAGTGGCGAAGCGCCAACGCCGTTCTAACGTGCGTCCCATGGCCACCCGCCGCACGAGCCGGTCGACGAAGAAGCCCGCCACCAGGAGCCCTCCGCCGGCCCCGCCCGACGAGACGCCGGCCGACGAGGCGCCGAAGGCGCTGCCGAAGAACACCCTGCCCTTCGAGATCGACCCGAAGAAGGTCGAGGAGTCGCTCAAGAAGTTCCGCGATCAGATCGTCCAGCTGACGAAGAAGGGTCGCTACACGAAGGTGCGCTTCAAGTTCCGCGGCAAGCAGCTGCTGCCCGACCTTCCGCTGGCCGCGGTGGTGGCCGTCGAGGGCGCGACGTTCTACTGGACGGGCCTGCTCCGGATGCTCGTGTTCAACCTCGCCGGCCGCGCCGTCATCGATGTCGAGCTCGTGAACGACAGCGAGAAGCGCATCACCGCGGGCAAAGAGGCGCTCCTGTCTGGCGATCTCGACGTGGCGCTGGCCTCGTTCCGCGAGGCCCTCGAGATGGACCCCGAGAACGCGCTCGTGCACCTCAACCTGGGCGTCGCGTACAAGCTCAAAGGTCAGAAAGAGGTCGCGCGGCTCGCGCTGCAGCAGGCGAAGAAGTTCGACCCGCAGGGGCCCACCGGCGCCGAGGCCGACCGCCTGCTGTCGACGCTGGGCCCGGCGAGCTGAGCGTTTCTGCATCGTCTGGAGGGAGCGACTGCGTTAACGAACGCGGCGACCCTCCATGCGGCCCGAGCGAAAAGCCGGCATCGGCTTCATCTTCGTCACGCTCTTCCTCGACATCCTCGGCATCGGGCTGCTGATTCCCATCGTCCCGCAGCTGGTGAAGGGCTTCGCCGAGAGCGCGCTCGCAGGCCACGGAGACGCGCTCATGCAGGCGTTCTCGACCCCCGGCGAGGTGCCCGAGGAAGTGGCCTCGCGCTGGTACGGCTGGCTCATCGCCTCGTACGCCGCGATGCAGTTCGTCTTTTCGCCCGTCATCGGCGGCTTGTCCGATCGGTTCGGCCGGAGGCCCGTGCTGCTCGCCTCGAACGTGTGCCAGGGCCTCGACTACCTGCTCATGGCCTTCGCGCCGTCCCTGGGCTGGCTCTTCGTGGGCCGCCTCGTCTCGGGCCTCACCGGCGCGAGCATCGGCACGGCCACCGCGTACATCGCCGACGTCACGCCACCCGAGAAGCGCGCGCAGAGCTTCGGGCTGGTGGGCATCGCCTTCGGCCTGGGGTTCATCGTGGGGCCGCTCCTCGGCGGTGTGCTGGGCTCCATCGCGGTGCGGTTGCCCTTCTTCGTCGCGGCGGCGCTCACCATGGCGAACGCCGCGTGGGGCTTCTTCGTGTTGCCCGAGAGCCTCTCGCCCACGCTGCGCCGGCCCTTCTCGTGGAGCCGCGCCAACCCCTTCGGCACCCTCGCCGGGCTCGGCCGGTACCCCATCGTGCTGGCCATGACGGCGACCGCGTTTCTCTTCAACCTCGGCCAGCGCGCGCTCGAGAGCACCTGGGTGCTGACGACGGCGCACCGCTACGGCTGGACGGCGAAGGACGCGGGCATCTCCCTCGCCATCGTGGGCGTGGCCGCTGCGCTGGTGCAGGGCGGGCTGGTGCGCCGCGTGGTGCCGGCCCTCGGTGAGCGCCGCGCCTTTCTCTTCGCGGGCCTCGTCGGCATCGCGACCTTCATCGGCTACGGCCTGTCGCCCTCGGGGCTCGTCACGTACTGCATCATTCCGTTCGGAGCGCTCGGCGGCATCGCGGGGCCCGCGGTGCAGGCGATGCTCTCGCGCGCGGTGCCCGCCAACGAGCAGGGCATGCTCCAGGGAGGCCTCGTCAGCCTCACGTCGCTCACGCAGGTCATCGGCCCGCCGGTGGCGACGGGCCTCTTCAGCTACTTCATCAGCGCGCGCGCCCCGGTGGCCCTGCCTGGCGTCTCGTTCTTCTTCGGAGCCGCGTGCATGGCGCTGGGCCTCGTCTTCGCCCTGCGCGCCTTCGCGAAGCACCCGGAGCCGCGCCCGGGCTGACGGCGTCGGAGCGGGAAACGCGCACCGCGGAGCCCCCGGGGCAGTCAACCGTTCGCGGACGCTTGCCGCCCACGACCTGGTGCACTTCGTGACGCCAGCAGCCGCATCAGCGCGTCTGACACACGGCCTGGGAGCTACTCCGAGATGGGCTTGTCAGCCTCGCCGGCGCCGCGCTCTTCCTGGTGCTGCTTCGGGTTGGTGCCCCAGCCGAAGTCGCTCGGCACCTTGCCGCCGCCGCGGCCCTTCGTGCCGGTGCCCCACTCGCTGTCGTGGTGCACGATGTCGGTGGTGGTGCGGCCCTTCCACGGGACCGGCAGCTTGGTGGGATCAGACGGTTTGTTCGTAGCGCCCATGCGCCGAGCGCTTACTACGGCGCACGGCACCTGAGCCACGGGTACAGTGACGTCGGCCGTGAGCGCTTCTGGACGAATTCATGCCTTCGACTGGCTCCGCGGCGTCGCGGTGGTGGTGATGATTCAGACGCACTCGCTGGTGCTGCTGAAGCCCGAGCTCTCACGTGACGCGCTCTTCAGCTGGCTGGTGCGCATCGACGGGCTGGTGGCGCCATCGTTCATCTTCTCGGCGGGCTTCGCGCTGGCGCTGGTTCAGGTCCGCTCCGCCCGTTCTTCGAAAGACGTCAAGGCGCAGCGCCGCGCCCAGGCCCTGAAGACGCTCAAGCGCATCGGCGAGGTGCTGCTGGTCGCCAGCGTCGTCAACACCGTGTGGTTCCCCACGTGGCGCGAGCCGAAGTGGCTGTTGCGCATCGACATTCTCCACTGCATCGGCCTGTCGCTGCTGCTGGTGTTGCCGTTGCTCGTGGGCTTGGCGAGCCGGCCGCAGCTGCTGCGCTGGGTGATGTTGGGGCTGGCAGGGCTGGTGTTCGCCCTCTCACCGCTCGCAGAGCACGTGGACGGCGTCTGGGCCATCTTCGCCACGCGCAAGGTGGGCCTCATCGACGCGACGCACGGCACCACGTTCCCCCTGTTCCCGTGGAGCGGCTACGTCTTCCTCGGCGCCTCGTTCGGCGCGACGGTGGGAATGCTGCAGCCATCGAGTGCTGGAACGAGCGTGGGCGCAACGCTCCGGGCCGAAGCGCCGCTGTGGCGCTGGTGGGCGCTTCTGTGGGGCGTGGGCGCAGCGCTGTGGGCGACCGATGGGTTCTGGCGCGAGGCCTACCCACCGCACGACTTCTGGGCGAACAACCCGGCCAACGCCGCGCAACGGTGGGCGCTGGTGCTGTCGCTCGTGGCGCTCTTCCGGCTCATCGAAGTCACCCGGCCGGCGTCGACGACGTCACGGCTCGCGCGGCTGGTGGGCACCTTCGGCGCCTCGTCCCTGTCGGCGTACGTCTTTCACGAAATGCTGCTCTACCAACGCCACGTCGGCGTCTTCACGAAGCTGTTCCGCGAGCGCTGCGACTGGGGGACGTACTGGCCGGTGCTGGCCGCGCTGGTGGCGGCCACGTGGGGCTGCGTACAGGCGTGGGACCGCATCGACCCGCGGCTGCGAGCGTGGCTTGCGAAGAAGCGCACGCCCGCGCCTGCGTAGTCGTCACTTCGCGGGAAGCACGGCCTCGACCTGCTTGCGCACCTCGGCGCTCATCGGCTCGGCCTTCGAGGGCAGGTGCGCGACGACCTTGCCGTCGGGCGTGACGAGGAACTTGTTGAAGTTCCAGTTCACGTCGCCGCCGTTCTCCTTGAGACCCTGGAGGTACTTGTACAGCGGCGCCGCGCCGTCACCCTTCACCGCGACCTTCGCGAAGAGCGGGAACGTCGTCTTGTACTTGAGCTCGCAGAAGCTCTTCACCTCGGCGTTGCTGCCGGGCTCCTGGCCGCCGAAGTCGTTCGACGGAAACGCGAGCACCTCGAAGCCCTTCGCCTTGTAGGCCTGGTACAGCTCCTCGAGGCCCTTGTACTGGGGCGTGTAGCCGCACTGCGACGCGGTGTTGACGATGAGCAGCGCCTTGCCCTTGAACTGCGAGAGCGAGACCTCCTTGCCGTCGATGGTCTGGACCTGGAAGTCGTGCACGCTCATGGGGGCTCCGGCGAGTGAGAGGGACAGCGCGAGGGTAGTCAGCATGGCCGCTGGACTAACCGCCCACGTCTCGCGCCGCCACTGTCCGGTCAGCCCAGGTTCTTCACCAGCGGCTCGAAGCGCGCCTTGTTCGTCGCCTTGTGGAAGGCGTCTTCGGCGGCGATCTTCCCGTCTTCGGCGAGCTTGAAGAGCACGTCGTCCATCGCCTGCATGCCCATCTGTTTTCCGGACTGGATGATCGAGTGGATCATCGGCGTGTTCCCTTCGCGAATCACGTTGGGCAGGCCGGGCGTCTTGAGCAGAATCTCGTGCACGGCCATGCGGCCGCGGCCGTCGGGCGTCTTCAGGAGCAACTGCGAGACGACGGCGGCGAGCGACTCGGACAGCATCGTGCGCACCTGCTGCTGCTGATCGGTGGGGAACGCGTCGATGACGCGGTCGATCGTCTTGGGCGCGCTGTTGGTGTGGAGCGTGCCGAAGACGAGCACGCCCATCTCGGCGGCGGTGATGGCGAGCGAGATGGTCTCCATGTCTCGCATTTCGCCGACGAGGATCACGCCGGGGTCCTGCCGAATGGCGCTGCGGAGCGCGTTGGCGAAGCTCTTGGTGTCGTTGCCCACCTCGCGCTGGCTCAGGGTGCACTTCTTGTTCTGGTGCACGAACTCGACGGGGTCTTCGATGGTGACGATGTGTTTCGAGTGCTTCGTGTTGATGAGATCGATGATGCCGGCGAGCGTCGTCGACTTACCGGAGCCGGTGGGGCCGGTGACGAGCACGAGGCCCTGCTCGAGATCGGCGAGGGCCGAGAGGGCCGCGGGCGCCTTGAGCTCCTCGAGCGTGCGGATCTTCTCGGGGATGATGCGGAACACCGCCGCGGCGCCGCGCTCCTGGTTGAAGTAGTTCGCGCGGAAGCGGGCGACGCCCGGCAGCGAGTACGCGAAGTCGAGGTCGAGGTTCGACTCGTAGTGGCCCCACTGCTTCTCGTTGGCGAGCTCCTTCAGGTGATCGCGCAAGGACTCGTCGGTGAAGGGCTGCCAGCCACCGACCGGCTTCACCGAGCCGTGCTGGCGCATGTGGGGCTGCATGCCGGACGCGAGGTGCAGGTCGCTGCCACCCTGATCCTTGAGGTGCTTGAAGAGGACGTCGAGGCGGGCCATGGGCGTTGAGATCCTCTGTCAGGCGAAGCGCTTGGGGTCTTCGGCGTGGCGGCGGGCTTCGGCCTTGGTGACCTGCCCGCTCTTGACGAGTTCAGCGAGGGAGTCGTCGAGCAGGCACATGCCGTCGCTGCGGCCGGTCTGCATGATGCTGCGGATCTGGAAGGTCTTCTCTTCACGAATCAGGTTCGAGACCGAGGGCTTCACGTAGAGCACCTCGAGCACGGGGATGCGCCGCGTGCCGTCGGCGGACAGCACCAGGCGCTGCGAGACGATGGCGCGCAGCGACTCGGACACCATCGCGCGGATCTGCGACTGCTGCTTGGGTGGGAACACGTCGAGGATGCGGTTGATGGTTCGAATGGCGTTGTTCGTGTGCAGCGTGCCCATCACGAGGTGGCCCGTCTCGGCGGCCGAGATGGCGAGCTGAATCGTCTCGAGGTCGCGGAGCTCGCCGATCATGATGATGTCGGGGTCTTCGCGGAGCGCGGCGCGCAGGGCGTTGGCGAAGCTCTTGGTGTGCTTGTTCGCCTGGCGCTGGTTCACCACGCAACCCTGCGGCGTGTGCACGTACTCGATGGGATCCTCGACGGTGATGATGTGATCCTGCCGCGAGGCGTTGAGCATGCTGAGCAGCGCGGCCATCGTCGACGACTTGCCGCAGCCGCCCGGGCCAGTGATGAGCACGAGGCCCTGGTGAAAGTCGGTGAGCTTGGCGAGCGAGGCGGGCAACCCGAGCTGTTCGAGCGTCGGCGGGTTCGGCGGAATGGTGCGGAAGACACCGTCCCACCCGCGCTGCTGCTTGTAGAAGCTGGCGCGGAAGCGACCGACGCCGGGCAACGAGATGGCGGCGTCGAGGTCCCAGTGCTCGTTGAGGCGCTCGCGCTGCTCGTCGTCGAGGCCATCTTTCAGAATCGCCTCGACCATCGAGGGGTCGAGCACGCCGGTCTTGAGTTCCTTGAGAATGCCGTTGACCCGCATCTGGAGCGGCGCGCCGGAGTGGATGTGCACGTCGCTGGCCTTCGACTCGACGGCCTTGGTGAGGATCTGCTGCAGCGTGGGGAGGCCCACGCGGCTGACGTTCGGCGCCGAGGTCGTGCGAACCGGGGCTGGGGCCGCCGCGGCGATGGGCGCCGGAGCCGGGGCTGATGGACCAGCAGCGGGCGCGGGCGCTGGAGCGGGAGCCGGCTTCGCAGCCGCTGGGGCTGGCGCGGGCGCCGGTGCTGGAGCCGCCGCTGGAGCCTGCCCGCCGTTCTGCTTGGCGAGGAACTGCTGCTGGGCCTGCGCGAGCCACTTCGCCTGCTCGGAGCTGATGAACTTGAGCTCGAGCAGCACGTTGCTCAACGGCCGGGGCTCGACCGCCTGGCGCTGGGCCGCGGCGGTGAGCTGCTCCTGGCTGATCAGCTTGTAGTGAACGGCGATACGACCGAGCAGGGCG
>JALOQF010000317.1 GCA_025459425.1 Myxococcaceae bacterium
CCGAATGGAGAACAGCTCGACCAGCTCGTCGTCGCGCGTGAGGAGCGGGAGGCTGCGCGGCGTCGGCGCGGTGAAGTGGTAGGTGAGGCGGACCTTCCGAGCGCCCCGGGGGACCGCCACGCGCGCGGGCACGTCGGGCCAAAGCCGCGTGTCCTTCCTCACCTGCACGCCGGAGTGGCCATCAGCGTCGACGCCAGGCCCCAGCTCGAGGCCGAAGCGCGCCAGCGGCACGTCGTCGGCCCAGAGGACGAGGTGACGAAACACGTCTCCCGTGGGGACGCGGTGCCCGACGTCGTGCGCGGAGACGGTGGCGACGTCGCCTCTCCACTCGAGCGTCAACGCGCCGCGCACGAACTCGACGTCGTGCCCGCCCCGCACACGGTGGGAGCCGTTCGGCATGTGACAGGCCTGGCAGGTCTGCGTCCCGCCCCACTGCTTCCACTCCGAGAACGTCGTCTGCGTCGGCAGCGCGTTGAGCACGGTGACGCCATCGACGAGCGCGTGGCCGGTGAACTCGTGGCAGTTCGCGCAGAAGTCGCTCGTGCGCAGCGCCGGCTCGTGGCGCACCGGGTGTCCGTATGCGCGCGCGGAGGCGTTCGGCGCGAGCACCGTGCCGTCGCGAACGTGACAGGCCGCGCAGGTGACGCCGTCGTGGACGGGTGAGTCCGCCGGGAGCGTCGCGCCCGAGGCCAGCACGGCCTTCTGCCGCCACGCTGCTCTCGTCTGCGCCTCGAGCGGGCCATGACAGACGACGCAGCGCAGGTGTGGCTCGGCCGAGAAGCCGTCGCGGAAGACCGACGAGGTGAGGCTCTGGGCGTGGAACGAGGTGCGCCAGTCGTTCGCTTCGCGCGGGTGACACGAGGCGCATGCCTGGGCCGAGGGTGCGTCGACGGACAGCGGGCGGGTGAAGCCGCTCGTCTCGAAGGGCACCTGGTGCAGCAGGGCCACGACGAGCCACGCAGTCACTTCGTCACCGGCACGTACCGCACGGCCTCCACCCAGTGTCCGTCGTCGGGCGCGCGCTCCATCACCTCGGAGTAGCGGGTATCGACGGAGCGCATGGTGCGACGCTCGAGTTCGCCGTTCGGTGACAGGCGCCACACCTCGGCCTCGACGGTGTGGGCTGGCGACTTCTCTCCCTCGGCTTCGCGCGAGAAGACCACCACCCGTTCGAGTCGCCCGCCGTCGTCCCAGCGGAGGAGGACCCACCGACTCGAGTACGTACGCACGCGGACCTCGCTGAGCGCTCCGAAGAGGAAGGCGACGAGGCGCGGCTCCTTCACCGTGCCCTCGAGGAGCAGCAGGTCCGACTGCCCTTCCGAGAACATCGAGAAGCCGTTGTCGTCGGACGGCTCCTCGATCGCCTTCAGCACCACCTCGGCGCGCGTGGCCTTCGACTCGAAGAGCGTGACGTCGCTGCGGTCGAGGAAGGCCCGGGCCAGCGGAGGGAAGGCTTCATCGAGCCCGTCTGGAAGTCGCGTCTTCGCGCGCGAGGCGACCGAGTACCAGGTGCCCCCCTGCTTCTCGCGCGCCGACAACAGGGACTTCAGCAGCGTGGTGTCTTCCCCGTCGAACGGCGCGGGCAACCGGCCGGAGGTGAGCAGTTCTTCCAGCTCGAGGAAGCCCGCTGCTTTCGTCTCCGAGGTCTTGCCCTCGACCGGCACCTCGAGCGACCGCCACCGGCGACTCACGAGCGTGGACTCGAGCAACTGCTTCGACTGGTACCGCGTCGACGGGAACGGATAGCGCTTCGGGAGGGCGGCGAACTCCTTCGCCACCGCGAGGCGCTCGGTCTTCCAGCGCGTCATGGCCTTGCGCTTGGCTTCCTCGACGCGAGCGTCGTACGGGGTGTCGCTGTCGACGAAGGCCTGGATGTCCGAGAGGCACGTGTCGCGGTACTTCGCTCCGGCGCGCACGGCCTTCACCGTCAACGTCACCGACGCCAGCCCGCCCTTCACCGGCACCTCGAAGGTCTGCTGGCCCCACACGGGCTTCAGCGTCAGCTCCGCCGAGCCCGTCTGCGTCCCGGCGAGGTCTCGCACCACCACGCTCAGGCTCGTCGGTGTGCCGTTGGCCGCGAAGAGCGGCTTCGACTTCTGGTAGCCCGGCGTGAGGACGAGCTTCAGCGCGCGCGCCGACTTGAGCGCCGACAGCGGAACCGTGAGTGACTCGCCGATGCCGTCACCCTCGGCCCCCTCGACCCACGCCGTCTTCGGGTCGTCGTCGAGCACGTAGGTGGGGTGGTAGTTCTCCTGGTACTTGTTCCAGTTCGACTCGAGGAAGCTGCTGGCCGTCGCGCGCTCGGCGTAGAGGCGCTTGAAGTCGGCGATTGCGGGTGCGGCGGACAGGGCGCAGAGCAGGAGCACGAGTCGCATGGGCGGGCGACGCTACACCGACGCAGGCACGACGTCGGGGCCCGCTCGGTCTATGTGCCAGCCATGTCGTCCGATGCTGCTCGCGACCTCGACGCGTGGATTCCGAGGCTCATCCAGGTCTGGCGGGAGCGCCGCGCGGCGCGCTCGGGTGGAAACCGCTCTGGCGGGCGGAACCGGCCCTTCGTCGACGACGGGCCCGCCGATCGGCTGACCCCACCCGAGGTGAAAGAGGTCGGCGCCGGCATCAAGCGGCTGTCGCACGGGCTGACGCGCCAGCGTGAGCTCGCCGGCGCGAAGTACATGGACGACCCGCAGCTGCTCGGCGCGTACCTGCTCTTCTACTGGCCGGTGTCGTACGCGCAGTCGCGCTCGCTCTTCTCCGAGCTGCCGGCACGGCCGCGCTCGCTCCTCGACCTCGGGAGCGGCCCGGGCCCGCTCGCCTTCGCCGGCATCGACGCGGGCGCGCGAGAGACCATCGCCGCCGACCGCAGCAAGCCCGCGCTCGAGCTCGCCCGCCAGCTCGCCATCGCCGCCTCGGAGTCGCTCGGTACACGCGAGTGGAGCCCGGAGCGCCCGCTCCCCGAGGGGACCTTCGACGTCATCAGCATGGGCCACGTGGTGAACGAGCTGTACGACGGCGACGTAGGCCGACGCGCAGCGCTCCTCGAGCAGGTGTTGACGCGGGTGAAGCCCGGCGGCTCGTTGGTGGTGATGGAGCCCGCGCTGCGAGACACCTCGCGCGCGCTGCTGGCCGTGCGCGACGTGCTGGTGGCGAAGGGCTACGCGGTGCGCGCGCCGTGTCTGTTCCGAGGCAGCTGCCCGGCGCTGGTGAAGCCGTCGGACTGGTGTCACGCCGAGCGGCCGTGGCGCATGCCGACGCTGACCGAGGCGCTCGCGCGCGCCGCGGGCCTCCACAAGGAATCGCTCAAGATGAGCTACCTGGTGCTCGCGCCGAAGGGTGAAGCGTGGGCCGAGCCACCGCAGGGCCGGGTGTTTCGCATCGTCTCCGAGGCGCTCGAGGGCAAAGGCCGCCAGCGGTACATGGGCTGTGGGCCCGAAGGGCGCGTCGGGCTGGCGTTGCAGGACAAGCACCGCACCGAGGGCAACGCGCGCTTCTTCCACCTGCAGCGCGGTGAGGTGGTGCGGCTGGGCGGCGCCACCGAAGAGAAGGGCGATGGCGTGGGGCTCACCGACGCCACCACGGTCGAGTTGGTGGCCCGCGCCGGGCAGGCGCTGCCGAAGCCCTGAAGCGATTCCCCACCGCGTCGGTTTTTCTGGCCAGAGGTGACCGCGCGTGGACGCGGCCGTGGTGGTGGGGTGTGCCGCTACGAGGTGCTGTCGCACGGTGCCGAGAGAAGGTCGAAGCAGCCGTCGCGCTTCGCGACGACCCGCTGGCGGTCGATTGACGCCTCAGCGCGCTTCGACGATGCGTTCCCACCACGCGCCGAGCATGCGCGCGTCATTCGTCTCGGCGCTCCAGCCTGGCGGAGGCGCCACCAGCCGGCCCAGCGCCGCGCCGACGTCGGCCCGCAGCGGTGGCTCGACGACTGCGAGCAGGTGCCACAGCGTCGGTGCGTCGGCGACCGTCGCGTCAGAGAGCACCTGCCGGAGCGCCTCTTCGTCCCGTGAGGCGTCGACGCGCGCCACGGCCGCCCGAAAGGCCTCGGCCGCATCGACCGAGACTGGCGTCGACGGCGGGCGCCCCTTCGAGGCCGTCGCGCGCATGCCGGCGAGGACCGTCACTTCCCGGCCGGCCTCGGCGAGCGCCACCAGCCCCGACGTCACCGTCAACGTCGAGCCTGCGTCCGTCACCGTCAGCGTATACGCGCACCCGAGGTCGACGGCCGTCGAGTGGGGCGTGTCGACGACGAAGAGGCGTGGTGGGGCATCGACGCGCGCGTGGAGCGTGCCCGCTGCGAGCTCGAGGCGGTGCTGCGCAGGACCCGTCTCCTTGAGGCGCACGCGCGAGCCTGCCTCGACCCGTACGGCGCCGATGTCGGCCACCTGCACCGTCATCGACTCGGAGGTCCCGGTCTCGAGCCACTGGCGTGTCAGCGTCACCGCGCGCACCTCACCCGAGGCGGCGACGAGCTGGGCCGGCAAGCCGATGGCCGGCGCGAACACCCTCGAGACGAGCCCGGCCATCACCACGGCCGCGGCCAGCGTGCCCGCAGCGAGGGTGAGTCGACGCACCCGGCGTTGGCGCGAGGCCTCAGCGGCCAGACGCTCCCACCGCGTCGGGTCGGGCTGGTAGCCGAGGCGCCTCAGGGACGAGAGGGGGTCAGACATCGTCGGCTCCTTCCGGTGACAGGCCCAGGCGCTCACGCAGCTGCCGGAGGCCGCGGTGCAGGTTGACGCGCACCGAGTCGGGCGTGAGGCCCGTCTGCTCGGCGATCTCCTTGCCCGAGAGTCCCTCGACGAGCTTGAGCACCAGCGTTTCGCGGTAGGCCTCGGGCATGGTGCGAATGATGGCCAGCACCTGGAGTGCTTCGACGCGTTCGGGGTCCGGCGCTCCCGACTCGGGCACGTCGCGCACGGCGACGAGCCTCGCGCGACGCCGATGGGTGTCGACGACCCGGTTCCGAGCGATGGCCGCCAACCACGGCCCGACCGCGTCGGTGTCGAGCGACGACAGCCGCTCGAGCGCTGCGAGAAAGACGTCCTGCATCAGGTCGTCCACTTCGGACGACGGCGCGTTCGCCACGAGGATGCCGTGCACCATCGGCGCGTACCGCTCGAACAGCCTCGCGAAGGCGCTGCGATCGCCCTTTCGGGCCCGCACGAGCACCTCACTGGGCGAAGCGGCCATCCACACGGTGGTGAAGAGAGCATGCATCAGGGCGCCCACGCTGCCAGCAACTGCTTCGCTCGAGCTTCGACCCGGTGGGCATCGCGGTCGGCCAGCACCACCTCGGGCTGCACGATGGTGGGCGGCGCGCCGCTCGTCGGCGTCGGGCCTCCCGTCACCAGGGCCTCGAAGGCGTCGATGATGGTGAAGTGAAGCGGCAGCGCCGCGTGCAGCTCGGCGACCTGGTGCACCAGCCGCTCCTTGACGTGCACGCGCAGGTTGCCGGGCCGCTTGCGGTCGTCGGCGTGCACGAAGCCGAGCACGTTCTTGAGCCCCAACGTCACGCCCGAGATGAAGTGGGTCTTCGCGCACGCCAGGTTGACGACGCACGCCGCCTCGAAGACGGCAGCCGGCACGCGCACCGGGCCGACCCAGCGAGGCAGCTTCTCCGGGTCGAGCGTCGTCCACACTACGGTGTCGTCTTCGAACGGCACCACCCTGGCGCCAGCCGCCCGGGCCGCGGGCGCGATGCCGTTGCGCTCGAGATTTCCCCGGGTGTCCGGGTCGCCCCAGAAGGAGCGGTCGCCCACGAGGACCTGCGCGCCCATCGCGACGTAGGCCTCGACTACCCACCGAACGAGCGTGGGACTCGACGAGTACGGAGCGGGGTCACCCGAGTTGGTGTTGACCTTCACCACCACCAGCGCGCCGCGCGGCACCCGCGGCAACCCACCAGCGGCGCCGACAGCCGAGGCGATGCGTGCGCGATGGCGCTCCACCCGGTCGGGGTTCCCCAGGGTGCCGACGGCCTGGAGCACCACGCGTCGGGACAAGGCGATGGACATGGTCTTCGAGACGAACGACCGGCCGTTTCGTTAACGCGAGGCTCGGCGAGGCGTTCGTCGTCCGACGGGGAAAAGCGTTAACGCGCGCTCACATCGACCAGCCCACTCCGACTCACAGAGAACTCACCCGTCGTGCCCTGGAGGTCGCAATGCGTTGGTTCATCGTCGGTCTGCTGGTTCCGTGGATGGCCGTGGCTCAGGTTCCCTACGAGGTGCACGAATGGGGCACGTTCACGTCGGTGACCGACGGCCGGGGCACGCCGATGCGCTGGCGGGCTGAGTCGACCGACCTGCCCTCGTTCGTCTACCCCGCGCGCGACGTGCACTGCGGCGGCGTGCAGGCCTGCCTCGCGAAGCGGGTGGGAAAGGGTGATTTCGACACCTTCGTTCGCATGGAAACACCGGTGCTCTACTTCTACGCCCCCGCCCCGCTCGACGTGTCGGTGAAGGTCGACTTCCCCGAGGGACACCTGACCGAGTGGTACCCCTCGGTCCGCAATGCCTCGCCCAGCCAGCCCCGTCGAACGCTCGATTGGGGCGTGGTGCGCGTCGACCCTCGAGCACGCCCGACGTTGCCAACCGAGCCGAGCCCGAACCACTACTACGCCGCGCGGGAGGTCGACGCGGCGGCGGTTCGAGTGACGAAGGAGTCGTACACGGAGGGTGCCGAGGGCTGTCGCCCCGTCCCCTTCCGAAACGCTCGCGAGGAGCGCGACCGAGCGGTCACGAAGTGCGTCACGGCCCGGACTGGCGACGAGTGGGAGCGCTTCCTCTTCTACCGGGGCGTCGGCGACTTCCTGCCGCCGCTCGAGGCCACCGTCACCAGCGGCGAGGTGACGTTGCGGGCGAGGGCCGACCTCGGCGAGGGCCTGCTCTTCGAGCGCGCGGGCCAGCGTGTGGGTGTGCGCCGGGTCTCGCTCGCGCCGGGTGTCCGCCGGGTGCCGCGGCCCCTGACGAGCGGGTCGTCGTCGGTCGACGTGCGCGTGGCGCTGCGTGAGGCGCTCGTCGAGAGCGGGCTGTTCGAGAAAGAAGCCAACGCCATGCTCGCCACGTGGGATGATGCGTGGTTCGACGAGGGCCTCCGGCTCTTCTATCTCGTGCCGCGGGCGCAGACCGACGCGCTGCTCCCGCTCACGCTGAAGCCCGAGCCGACGCGCCTGGTGCGCACGATGGTCGGCCGCCTCGACCTCATGACGCCGGAGCAGCTGGCCGCCATGCGTGCCTCGCTCGAGGCGCTCCCCACGAATGAAGACCTGCTCACCGCGTGGCCCGAGCTGAGGAAACGACATGGGCGATTCACCGAGGTGCTGGTCCGTCGCGTCACCGAGACGTCGCCGGCGTTGGCCAAACGCGCCGCGCTGCTGTTGGGCCTCGGCCCAGAGGCGAGGACCGGACACCTCGAGTGACGAAGGCAGGCTGGGGGCGAGGCGCGGCAGCGCTCGCCAGCCGCCTCGACGAGCTCACTGGCCGAGCGCCGTGCGGGCCTCGTCGGCGAACCGACCCTTCGGGAAGGCCTCGAGGTACTTCGCGTACTCGCCCATCGCCTGTTTCGGCCGCAGCTGCGCGTCGTAGCACCGGGCACGGAGCACCCGCGCGAGCTGGGCCTGGTCCGACCCTTCCAGCGCGATGTCTTCGAGGCCCGCGAGGAACCGCTCGCAGGTGCCCTTCTCGATGCTCGCCTCGGCCTTCTCGAGGAAGAGCTGCTCGAGGGACTTCGCCTGCGGCTTCGTCACCACGACCTGGGGGGACTTCGGCTCCGCCACGGCCTCGACCTTCGCCGGCGTGGCGGGCGCGGGCTGAACCGGCTCGGCCCTGGGCATCGGGGCCCACTCCGTCTCGTCCGATGCGGGCCCTTCGGGCGTTGGCGCCGGCTTCGGCGGAGCCACGGCGGCGGGCGCGTCCTCGCGTGAGGTCGGCACACCACGGGTCGCCCCGCCGGCGAGCGAGGGGAACAACGTGCCCGGGCCGTCCCACCGCTCGACCTCGACCTGGGCCGGAGGCTCGACGGTGATGGTCCTCGACTCCTGGGTCGGGGGCGCCACCGGCGTTTCGACCGGCGCTGGCGCCGCCACCTCGGGCACGACGGGCGTCACCTGCCGGGCCTTCGACTCTTCCGGTGACAGCCGCGGAAGCGCGCTGCTCCGGCGCGGCGTCGAGCCACCGGCCGCGGCGACCACGGCCTGCTGCTCGGCGCTCGTCACCGCCTCGGCCACGCCCTGCACCTCGCCGAGCTCGCGCTCGAGCGCCGGCGTCAGCTTGCCGAGCCGGGTCTTGCCCGAGCGCCCGTCGACGAGGAGCCGCTGGCCTCCGCGCACCTCGAGCACCTTCTCGTCTCC
>JALOQF010000318.1 GCA_025459425.1 Myxococcaceae bacterium
GGCCGGGGGATGGCTCACGGGGCGGAGCGCGCTCCAATCGCACCCGGTTGCCCGCGAACCACGACGACGTCACGGACGCGGCCGTGGTCGTCGCGCTTCCACGGACGTGAAGCGTCGTCAGAACCCCGTCGGTGGGCGGAAGTCCCTCATGCCCCTGGCCCACCCCATCGAGTACCGCGCGTTCACCTCGCTCCGCGGCTGAAAGTGGAGCTGCCCCGTCGGTGAGCGCCAGCGAAACGCATCGAGCCCGAAGGGACCGAAGTAGCCCGCCTCGTGCAGCGCCGAGGCCGTCTGGCTGGCCGCGCGTTCGAGCGCCTCGAGCTCCGCCGGCGTGAGGGTGCCCGCCGGCGCCACCTCGGTGCCCTGCCACGCGCCGCTCGCATCGAGGTGTTGAATCGTGGGCACACCGAGGGTGCACACGCCGTCCTCCGCGAGCCAGCCGTGCAGGGCCGCGTCGAGTTCCCGCGACACCAGCGGCTCGACCTGGAGCCCATCACCCTCGCGAAACGAGGCCTCGAGCCACGAACGGTCTGCGTCCGTGAGCGCCTGGGGACGCAGCTTCCGACGGCCGCGCCCCGCGTACCCGAAGGGGCGCTTGATCAACCACCAGCCCTCGACGGACACCTCACGAAGGCCGTCCGAGCGCAGGAGCGTGAGGAGGTCCTCCAGGGTCCGTGCCCAGCCGGCCACCGGGAGCGCCTGGCCCAGCTCGTGCGCGAACCGCCGGTGATTCACGCGCCGCAACACCTCGAGGCTCGGCGCGCGCGGCACCACGAGGCCCGCGGCGTCGAGCTGGCTGCGCGCCCACCGCGTCAGACACCACGCGCGCCCGAAGCCGCCCCGCTCGACCCGCTGCCCCAGCGGCCACAGCACGCGGTCACCCGGGCGGATCAACCCGTCGAGCCGGGGCAGGAGTCCTTCGATGCGCGTGCGCATCACGTCGGTGGGGGTGTGCGCGCCGGCTCGCGCGAGCTCGTCCTCGGCGTCGAGGTTGAGCACCCACGAGACGGGCTCAGGGCTCGACACGGTCCGTCCCCCAGGCCGCGAGCGCTTCGAGGAACGCGGTTGGGTAGCCGGCCCGTCGACGGGCCTCGAGGTTGAGCGGCGTGCCGCGCGTCATCGACGGGCTGATGGGCGTGGGCAGGTGCGTGCGCCAGCGCTCGAAGTCGACGTCGCCGGTGAAGACGCGAAACCAGTGGAGCGCGAAGGCGGTGGGGGCCACCTCTTCCTCACAAATCTGCGCCTGAATCGCCGCCGCCCGTTCGTCTCCCGCCGCCGCGAAGGCCTCGGTGAAGCGCGCGCCGTGGTCGAGGTTGCCGCCCTCGAAGCCGATGCCCATGCGCGCCACGAAGTCCGCGGCCGTCGTCGAGGCCCCGGGCACGCGGTCCCAGAACCAGTCCTTGATGGGCATGGAGCCGAAGGGGTGCCCGAGCGTCACGAGGTGTTCCTGGTAGAGCCCCAGGTGGCGCACCTCGTCGCGGCAGATGCCGAGCAGGCCGCGCCGAAAGGCCGTGGGCGTGTCGGGAAACGCGAGCAGCGCCCACGCCATCAACTCGGCCGCCTGCAGCTCGTGATGAAGGAACGTGTGCAGCACCTCGGCCCGCTTGAGCGGGTCCTTGAGCGCGCCCGGCCGAACGGCCTTTTTGCGGGTCTCGCGTGGCACCAGCTCCGGAGGGCGACCGGGGCCTTCGAGGCGAATCGCGGTGGGGAACTCACTCCAGAGCGACGGCGGTGGCGGCGGCGCGAGCTTGTGCGCGAGCGAGGTGCTGGTGACGTAGTCCCACGCCCAGCGTTCGACGGTGCCCTCAGACGGTGTGGACAGCTCGGACATGCGGGCCGCTTAGAACAGCTCCACCGTCCCGTCGTCCATCGAGGCCTGTCAGCTTCGACCGAAGCGGCTTCGAGTTGGTGACCTCCGAGCGGCGCTCCTCGTTCCGGCAAGGACTCGGGGCCCGCGGTCTCTTCACGGGCCTCGCGAACCGTGTGCCGCTCGTGTGCCAACCCGCCCGCCGAGTTGGTGACGGCGTCGTGGGTGCGCATGCACACCGATGACGCTTCGTGATGGGCCATGGCTCACGGGGCGGGCGTGTGGCGACCTTGCGCGGAGGTGCCTCCATCAGGAGAGGCCAGCCGGCTGAGGGCGGCGTCGAGCAGGTCGGCGTCCTCACCGTGCACCTGGGCCCGGAGCGCGACGAGTTCGTCACGGACGGCGGCGCCGCGAAACACCAGGGCCCATGCTG
Source organism: Myxococcaceae bacterium (assembly GCA_025459425.1). Taxonomy (GTDB): domain Bacteria; phylum Myxococcota; class Myxococcia; order Myxococcales; family Myxococcaceae; genus Xiheimicrobium. The sequence continues at coordinate 2,241 of JALOQF010000318.1, forward strand.
CGAGCACGCGCACGTCGCGGGAAGTCAGTCGCGTCGTCGAAGGCACTCTCGGCAGCGCTGCCTCGAAGGGTGAGCTCGCGTACCTCACCCACACCGCGCCACTGGGCGACGAGTCGTCGACGCGGCTGTATGGAACCTCACCCGCAAGCACGCGGCGCAGGAGCAGCGTGGCGCGCTCGTCGGGCACCCGCGCGAGGCCGCCAATCGTCTTCACCCGGTCTTCGGCCCACGGTCGCGCGAGGCCGTCGGCCGACAAATCGACGACGAGTCGTCCGAGCATCGGATCAAGCAGTGGCGCGGGCACCTTTGCCGAAAACAGCAGACGAAAGAGGCCCTCTTCGAGCTCCGGTGCGCGAGGGGCCGCCGTCGCAACCTGCATCACCTCTTCCGCAGAGAACGTGGCCAGCTCACGCTCGATGCCTTCCTCGAACTGAAACGCCTCCGTGAGCGACGCCCGCCGGGCACCGTGCAGGCTCAACAACACGCGTAGTCGAGACCTCCGGTCTGGAAGCTCGCTGCGGAGTTCCTCGAACAACTCGGTGCTCGCTCCGCGGCGAAACACGTCGTGAAGACGACCTGGCAGCAGCGAGAGACACGCAGCCCGCCACGACAGGACGGCTGCGCGCTGCAGCTCGCTCCTCGTCAGCTCTTCGAGTGGCTGCGCCACCTCGTGGTCCGCGAGGAATCTGACGAGCGCGTCGTTCCCCAGGGGGACGTCGCCGAGGCCTTCCGACCAACGGAGTGCCTCTCCATGTTGAAACGAGACGCTCTGAAAGAGAACGCCTTCTCGGAAGAACTCCATCGTCGGGCCACCGCAGCACATGCAGAAGCCCCGGCTCTCTTCGAACCTCAACTCAGTGACGGCCAGGAGCCGCGCGAGCTCGGCCGGGTCGTGCGAGTCGAACAGCGTCTTCTCTCGCCCCTTCTGCCTGTGGCAGACCCCACCCGAGCGAACCCGAAACCGGTCGGCCTTGCCCAGCTTGTGCCGGTAGTACCGGGTCCAGTCGGTGACGACGACTGCCTTCGGGTGACGCTCCTTGAACGCTGCGACCGACGCATCGGACCACTCCACGTCGAGAAAGACCGCCTCGGTGAGCGCCGGCAACGTCAGCTCACTCGCCACCAACGCTCCACCGCGCACCTTGATGCTCGACAACCGTGGTGCCTCGAAGTGTTTGAACACGGTTCGCGACGAGAACGAGACCTCGAGTTCGGCGAGCCCAGGGAACGTTCCGGTGAACTCGGGCAGCTCGACGTCAACCAACTCGAGCGACTCCAGCGTAGCGAGGTGGGCAAGCGCGGGGCGCTCCAGCCGCAGGTCGTTCACGCTCGCGCGCCGGACGGACGAAGGAATGGCCTTGAGCCGAGCGTGCGCGGCGGCCTTCACCTCGAGCCACTCGAGTTGGGAGAACCTGGACAGGTCGAGCTGCAGCTGTTCGTCCTTCTGCTCGAACTCGAGGTCGAGGCACCGGAGCGCGACGGGGAGGGTCTCGAGCCGGAGCCTCACGGGAGCTGAGTCGATGGCGAGGCAGCTTGGTTGAGGCATTCGCCGAACCACGGCTGCCAGGGCCGGGCTCCACGCGTCGACGGCGAGCCCGCGCACCGACGTGAGGTTCAGGCTGGCGAGCTGCTTCGCCGACTTTGCCGCATCATTCACGGCCACGCCGATGAGCGTTCGGTCCTGGTCGAAGACGAGCAGCAGCTCACCGCTCGTGCTCCACTCGGTCGTGAGCGTCCAGTCGCGGTCACCGGGAAGCCAGAGCCGAACGTGCCTGGCGAACACGACGAGGCCTCCGGGCGAAACCTCGGTGGTGGAAACCCGCTCACCGTCGACCACGACGACGGGTGCCGCGAGCGCGAGGGCGGTCAGGAGACCAAGCATGAAGAAACAAGTTCAGTCCGGGCAGGTGACGTGTGCAACCCCACCCCCTGTGGGCTCGAGGCTTCCGCGCGTTCCAGCCGTGACGTTCGCTCGTGCGCGTCCGCCGTGCGCACCGTCGCCTCGAGCGCCCGTGCGAGGGCTCGGGCATCCCCTGGCGCGACGAGCGTCGCCTCACACCACCCCCGCGCGCGGTCGGTCGCGATGAGCGGCACGCCACGCTGCACGGCAGCGGCCGTCTCGACGGCGCAGCACTCGGCCCACGCGGGCGCCACCACTGCGCGCACGGGAGGCAGCTGATCAGCCGCATCGACCACACGGAGCCGTGAGTGCGTCAGCGAGCGCTCGAACGACCCGGGACCCCGCCTCGCCAGCAATGTGAGGCCGCGCACCTGCTCCACCGCCGCGAGCGCGACCTCGAGCCCATGCCGGCTGGCCGTCGTACCCGCGAGCAACACGAAGCGGCTGTCGGCCGCGAACTCGAGGCGCCGGGCCGGCGGCGGCAGCACCAGCGCACCCACCCGCTCGCTCGGGAGCCGTCGCGTCACCAGCCGACGCGCGTAGTGTCCCCCGACGAGCACGCGACGGGCGAGCACGTGCTCCTGCTCCTGCCGCACCACCACGTCGAGCGGCGCGCGGTAGTTCTGGAGAAACCGCGCCTCCGGAAGCGCCTCGGCCGCGTCGTCGAGGTCGCGATGGAGCTGCCTCAGCACCGGCAGGTCCTGCACCAGCACGCACTCGGCCTCGGGCGCGGCGGCGAACGTGCGCAGCGCCGCCAGCGACGGCGCGACGATGTGCGTGAGGCCCCGCGGCAGCACGCGCGACACGAGGCCATCGAGCGCCCGCCGCAGCTCGAGCGTCAACCGGAGGTCCGCTCCACCGCCCACGCGGGCAGCCACCCGACGCAGCGCTCCCCGCGCCAGCGCGAAGCCAGGCACCGACACCTGCCGCACCTCACGCAGCACGTGTCGCGGGAACGTCGACGAGAACCTGGCTGGGAGCGCCCACGGCGCCACCACCAGGCAGTCGCGCCGGCCCAACGTGTCGAGGAGCGGCCCCAACCACGCCGCCGGCTCTGGCGCGATGACGAGCTTCATCGCACCTCGACCCGTGAACGGCAGGCGACTTCTCCGCAGGTGAGGCAGTTTCGTTGCTGCCGCTCTGGCGACAGGAGTCGTGTTCGGTTGCTCCCCAGCGACTCCTCGCGCACGCCAGCGTCGGTGCGCCACCGTCGCACCACCCGGTTCGTCCGAATGCGCCCATCCGCCTCGTGGGTGATGCGCTCGTCGACGGTGTCGAGCTCGATGCGGCCGTCGAGCGGGCGGTCGCTCGTCACCGACACCACCAGCGCCTCGTCCCGCACCTGCACTCCGAAACGAACGGCGCGGTCCACGGCCGAGAAGCGCAGGTCGACGTAGGGCCACAGCACGGTGGCATCGAGCCCGCGAGGGACGCCGGGCGGTGGCTCGACGGCCTCCATCGAGTGCCCATGCCGCTCGTCGATGCGCAGCCCCGCGTACGCCGCGGCCTGGAAGAGCACCCGCGCGAGCAGGCACAGGCCTCCACCAATCGCCGGCACGATGCAGCCGCCCGAGAGCTCCATGCCGTACCGGTAGCCGCCGGCCTCCGTCACCCGCCCCAGCGTGCGCCAGAAGGAGAACGTCTCACCCGCAGCCAACTCGACGCCATCGAAGCGCGGCGCCGCGAGCGCGAGGTTGTGCCGCTTGCCGGCCTCGAAGACGGGGTGCTCGCCCGGCCGGCTCAGCCGCACCCGCGTCGACCAGACGAGGTGCTCGAGCGGCCGGGTGCTGACCCGCGGTGGAGGAAACGCCGCGGGCCGTGTCTGCCAGGCCACGAGGCGCCGGGTGCCCAGCGCCGCCATCTTGAGGCGGCGCGTCCACACGGCCACGGCCGAAGCGTCCTGAAGGCTCGTCATGCCCCGGGGAGAGCAAGAAGCGTGCGCTCCCCCCAAGCGACCCGGCGGCTACGCCCAGATGACAGTCGTCTTCGCGCGGTACCAGGTCTCGACGTTTCCGCCGTACTTCTTCTCGATGGCCGACCGCTTGAGCTTCAGCGTCGGCGTCAGCAGCCCGTTCTCGGCCGTCCACTCGTCCGTCACCACCACCAGCGTCTCGAGCTGCTCGTGCGAGTCGAGCTTCGCGTTGATGTCGTCGATGTGCGCCTTGAGCTCGGCCTCGAGTTGCTGGCGGCCTTCTCCGGCGGTGAGGCGGTTCTTGCCCTTGAGCGACAGCACCGCGAGCGCGAAGGGCTGGCCCTGGTTCGCGCCGGCCACCATCGCCTGCTCGAGGTCCGGGTGGGTGAGGAGCCGGTTCTCGATGGGCGCCGGCGCGACGTACTTGCCCTTCGACGTCTTGAAGAGCTCCTTCACGCGGCCGGTGATGCGCAGGTTGCCGGAGGCGTCGATTTCACCCTGGTCGCCGGTCTTCACGAAGCCGTCGGGGGTGAAGAGCTCCTTCGTGAGCTCCGGCTGCTTGTAGTACCCGATGGTGTTGCAGGGGCTCTTCACCAGAATCTCGCCGCCCTCGCCGATGCGGTGCTCGACGCCGCGCTGGGGCGTGCCGACGGTGCCCACCTTCATCTGCCCCGGCTTCGTCATGTGCGAGTACGAGAAGTTCTCGCTCATGCCGTAGCCCTCGAGCAGGTCGAGCCCCAGCCGCCGGTACCAGTCGATGACGGGGCCGGGAATCGGCGCCGAGCCGGAGCCGGCGAAGCGCACCTGGTCGAGGCCGAGGCCGGTGAGAATCTTCTTCTTCACGATGCCGCTCACGATGGGAATCGAGAGCAGCCGGTTGAGCTTCTTCGGCGGCATCTTCTCGTTCACGCCGGCCTGGAACTTGAGCCACAGGCGCGGCACCGAGACGAAGAGCGTCGGCCGCGCGCGCTGCAGGTCCTTCACGAAGGTCTCGAGCGACTCGGCGAAGAACACCTGGAAGCCCATGCAGAAGCTGCCCGTCTCGACGATGGTGCGCTCGAAGACGTGCGAGAGCGGCAGGTACGACAGCATGCGGTCTTCCGACGTGACGTGCAGGTCTTCGACGAGCGCGCGCGAGGCGCACATGGTGCCGAACGAGTGCATCACGCCCTTGGGCACGCCGGTGGTGCCCGAGGTGTAGATGATGGTGGCGAGGTCGTCGGCCGGCCGCGTCGGCGACTCGGCCATCGGCGCGCTGGCCTTCTGAATCGTGTCCCACGCCTCACCGCGGGTGTTGGGCGCCAGCGGCGTCAAGATGCGCGGGAGCGACGCGGGAATGCCGGGCTCCATCGCGGCGAAGCCGTCGAGCTTGCCGATGATGATGAGGCGCGACTCCGAGTGGTCGAGGATCTGCCCAATCGTCTCGGCGGTGAGCGTCGGGTACAGCGGAACCGAGATGTGCCCCGCCATCCAGATGGCGATGTCCGAGATGAGCCACCACGCGGTGTTCTTCGAGAACAGCGCGATGTTCGACTTCGGCGGCAGGCCGAGGGACTTGAGGTGCGTGGCGAGGCGGCGGGCTTCGGCCATCGCTTCGGCGAAGGTGAACTCCTTCACCGCGCCGTTGCCCATCGGCTGAATGAGCCAGCGGGCCTGCGGGCGGTTCTTCTCGAACGAGTAGAGGCTCTCGAGCTGCAGCGGTGACGTCGACATCGGGACTTCCCCCTTGGGAGGTGAACGAACGGGTGAGGACTCTACGGTCGTCTACACCTCGCGGTGTTCGGACCAGCCCCACTGTTGACGCGCCGCTTCCAGCGCCCGCCCCCCTGGGCGCGCCGGACCCGACTGTTCAGGTGACGGGCTGACCACGGCCGTACCTGCCAGAACTGCCAGACGCTCCCTCCGTCAGTACCCGAGCTGCGGCTGGCGCGCCTTGCCCGACTTGTCCGGTACGAAGGCCGGCGCGCGCTTGTCTCCGTCGACGGTCAACGCCAGCTCCGCCATGCCCGCGGCCACCGTCACCTTCTGCTTCGTCGAGGCGCTCGCCCACTCGTGCCACACCTCGGCCTCGTACTTGCCCGGCGGGACGTTCTTCACCGTGAAGCGGCCATTCCCGTCGGCCTGGGTGAACCACGGCGAGTCGGACACGTAGAGCCAGCCATTCATCGACGAGTGGATGTTGCAGAGCAGATGCACCGGCCCCGCCGTCGAGAACACCTGCTCGCGCTTGTCGTCGCCGG
>JALOQF010000050.1 GCA_025459425.1 Myxococcaceae bacterium
GGCGGCCGACTGCACCCCGTAGCTGTGGTGCCCGAGGTACACGTTGTTCAGGTAGAGGTAGAGGATCTGCTCCTTGGTGAGCTCGTTCTCGAGCCGGCGGGCGAGCAGCGCCTCGCGGATCTTCCGCTTGATCGTCTTGGCGGTCGATTCCTTGTAGCCCTCGGTCGAGATGAGCACGGCCTTCGCGGTCTGCTGCGTGAGCGTCGAGCCGCCCTGCACCTTGCCCGAGCCCGTCACCTTCTTCATGACGGTCTTGAAGACGGCGCGGCCGGTGCCGAAGACGTCGATGCCGAAGTGGTCGAAGAAGTCGGCGTCTTCGGCGGCGATGAAGGCCTGCACGAGGCGCTTGGGAATGCGCTCGTACGGCACCACCTTGCGGCGCTCGTTGTAGAACTCGCCGGCCAGCACCGCGTCCTGCGTGTACACCTCGGAGAGGATCGGCGGTCGGTACGCCTCGGGCCGTGGGAAGTCAGGCAGGCCGTCGGAGTACTTCCACACCACGAAGCCGTACCCCATCACGGCGGCGGTGAGGCCCGTCAGCGTGAGCCAGCCCAGGGCCTTGAAGGGGAACTTCCACCACCGCGCCTTCGGGACGTCGACCAGCACCAGCTGTCCTTTCCGGGTCGACGGCGTCGCGCCGGCAGCGTCGGACTTGCTCGCTTGCTGCTTCCGCATCAGCTCGCCTCCGTCTCGCCGGCGTCCAGCGCCGGTGTGCCGCCACGTGGGCCGTCGGCCACGTGTTCATCGTTCCTCGCGCCCGCCACGCGGACCGAGGGTGGAATCGACAGGCCCGCCCGCTTCAGCACCTCGGCGAGCGCTTCGGGGAGCGGCGCTGCAACTGTCGTCCGCTCCCGGCCCTTCGGGTGGGGGAACTCGAGCCGCGTCGAGTGCAGAAACAGCCGGCCGAGGCCCCACTTCGCCTTCGCGTCGCGATTGAACGCGAAGTCACCATGCTTCGGGTCGCCCGCCACCGGGTGCCCGATGGCTGCGAAATGTCGCCGAATCTGGTGCGTCCGGCCAGTTTCGATGGTGCAGCTGACGAAGGCCACCTGGCTCGTCTGCGCCAGCACCGTGTAGCGCGTGCGCGCTTCCTGCAGGTTGACGCCCCGTTTGGCCCGCGACTCGGCCGTCTGCTGGTGCTCGGCCAGCGGCAGGTCGATGAGGCCCGACGACTTCGGGAGCTTGCCCTTCACCAGCACGAGGTACTGCTTCTTCGCCAGGTGCTTGGTGAAGACCTCGGTGAAGTGCACCATCGCCGGGCGGCGCTTGGCCACCACCAGCACGCCGCTCGTCTCGCGATCGATGCGGTGCGCGGGGCTCGCGGTGAAGCCGTTGCGCTCGGCCTTGTCGCCCAGGTACGCGCGCACGAGATCGACCACCGTGCCGCTGGTGATGCCGCTGCCCGTGTGCACGGCCATGCCCGAAGGCTTGTCGAGCACGAGAATGAAGTCGTCTTCGAGCAGCACCTTGAGCTCGCTCAGGTCGACCTTCGGGGCCGGCATCGGCTTCGAGAGGTCCCGCTCCTGCCGCAGCGCCTTCTCGTCGCCCCGAATGGTGACGACGTCGTCCTTGGCGAGGTGCTGCTCGGGCTGGCCGCGCTTGCCGTTCACCCGCACCTTCTTCACGCGAATCATCTTGAAGAGGTGCGAGGTGGGCACGTTGGGCAGCGTGCGGCGCAAGAACTTGTCGAGCCGCAGGCCCGTGTCGTCCTCGCTGATGCGGAACTCGAGCATCGGGCGGCGCTCAAACCACATCGAAAACCGTTCGTCACCCGCTGGGCACCCATGTAGAAGGCCGACCCGTCATGCCCAAGCAGCCAACCATCGAAGAGCTCCTGAAGAACGGCAGCAAGCAGTGGAACCAGCTCCGCAAGGACGGGAAGGTGGGGCTCGACCACACCGGCGCCACGTTCCCGCAGCTCTTCTCGGCGAACGCCGACCTGTCGGGCCTGACGCTCATCGGGTCGGAGTGGGAAAAGTGCGACCTCTCGAAGGTGAGCTTCAAGGAAGCCGACCTCTCGAACAGCTACTTCCACGGCGGCCGCCTGCAGGACTGCGACTTCCGCGGCGCGAACCTCGAGGGTGCGACGTTCGAGAAGCTGAAGCTCCTGCGCTGCGACTTCACCGGCGCGAAGGGCCTCGAAGAGCTCGAGTTCGACGACTGCGACATGGACCGCGTGGTGGGCCTCAACGGAGAGATGGCGCCGCCGCCGCCTCCGCCGCCCGCCGTCGGCATCACCAGCTTCACCCGCGAGCAGCGCGCCGCCGCCATGGCCGCCCAGCAGCAGCCCGAGCAGGACAGCGAGCTGCCGCCGTTCCGCCCGACCGATCCGCCAGGCACGCTCCTGTTCCGCGGCCTCAAGCACGTCGCCAACCCGCCGCCCTGGGTGCTCGACGTGCCGGGCCTGCGGCCGCCCCTGCCGGTGCGCATGGCGCCCGGGGTCAGCCTCGAGCACCTGTACCGCGAGGCGGTGAAGACGCGCATGGAAGGCCGCCGTCCGGTGCCCGACATGCAGGCCATCGAGAAGGCGAAGGAAGCCATCATCAAGGGCGCGCCCGAGACCGCCGTCGCCGTCATGTACCTGCGCGAGGTGGGCGTCGAGCCGACCCCGTCTGACGCGGCCTTGGCCTCGCTCGCGAACGACCTGACCGCCGCGATGGAGGTCGAAGACACCACCGCCGACGTCGACCCGCGCATCACCGGCGCGATGCTCGAGCTGCGCGCCACCGCCGATGGGCTCGAGCACCTGGGCGAGCTGCGCGTGCGGCTGGCCGCGGTGCAGCTCTTCACCTCGCTCCTCGAGGCCGGCTTCGCGCCCGACAACAACTGGGAAGAGGCCGTCGACTCGCAGGAGGCCTCGCAGGATCTCGCCCACGTCGCGTCGAACGGCGACCGCGGTCAGCTCAAGGAGGCCTTCGAGGCCTTCGCGGCGCTGCCCGACGAGGTGCGCATGCGGCGCCTGGCCTACCTGGCCGAGGCCACCGCGCACGTCGAGGCGATGGCTGGTGGTGAGCCGCCGGCGGCGTGAGGCCGTCGGCCTTCAACCGGGGGAAGTCATGACGAAGCTCCTGTTCGTTTCCCTGGCGCTCTGCGCGCCAGCCGTGCTGGCGCAGTCCGCCGACCCAACGACCGAGGTCGAGCTGGCGGCCGAGACGACGAAGCTGCTCAAGCCCCTGCGGGCCGATGCGCGCGTCACGGTCGATGCCGACATTCTGCTCGCGTACGTCAGCCTCGGGCTGGCGGGCGACTTCGGGTTGGTGAAGCTGGGGCCGGGCACGCTCGCGGCCGGCGCCGGGCTCGACTTCGGCTTCTGCGGCTCGGTCTGCCTCGTCATCGGCGGCCTGCTCGGCGGCTCGTACGGCATTCGCAACTTCTTCCCGCACGCCCGCTTGAGCTACCACCTCGAGCTGCCGGCGAAGGGCGCCAACAACACGCTGCAGAAGGTGAACGTCTATGGCGTGGTGTTCGGCGGCGTCGTCGTCTCGTCGATGGGCTTCGTCGGCCGCTTCCAGGGCGTCGAGGTGAGCGCGACGAGCACTGGCGTCGGGCCGGGCGTGGGCCTCGGTGCGGGCGCCAGCTACTTCTTCACCGAGCGGGTCTTCGTCGGGGCCGAGGCCTCGGCGCGCTTCGCGGTCGCGCGGTTCGCCGACGTGGTGACGGTGGTGCCGCCGATGTCGAACGTCGATTTCCGCTGGAGTGACCAGTACACGCAGAGCGACCTGTCGGGCGTGTCGCTGCGGTTCTACGTCGGCTTCCGCATCTGAAGCGGCTGCTTCAGGCCGCCTTCTTCTTGCCCTTCTTCTTCGACTTCTTCGTGCCGTCGGCCTCTGGAGCGCCCTTCTCGGCGAAGGGCCGCTGGGGCGGGTTGCGCTCTTCCGAGGCGACCTTCGTCGGGCGGTTCTGGTCGTCCACCAGCACCACGTTCGGCTTGTGCTTGCGGGCGGCCTTCTCCTTCATCCAGCCGTAGGCGGCGATGATGACGAGGTCTCCGGGCTTCACGAGGTGGGCGGCGGCGCCGTTGATGCCGATCTCACCCGAGCCGCGCTCCGCGGGGATGACGTAGGTCGCCAGGCGGGAGCCGTTGGTGACGTCGTAGATGTCGACCTTCTCGTTCTCGAGGAATCCGGCGGCGTCGATGAGATCCTGGTCGATGGTGATGCTGCCCACGTAGTCGAGGTCGGCGCGCGTCACGACGGCGCGGTGGATCTTCCCGAGCAACAGGTGCCGCAACGTCTTCTGGGACTCAGCCATGTCGTGAACCTCTTCGATGCCGAGCGACAACACCCACTCGCGCGCGGCGCCATAGGCCAGGTGGGGCCCCGATTCCTAGCGGATCCGTGCAGCCTTCCGGGCAGGCGGAGCGGCGGCGCCGAAGAAGTCGAGCTGCACCTTCTCGCTCACCGCCCGGGCGAAGAGGCCCTCTTTGCGAAGGCCGGCGGCGAGCTCTTCGGCGAACCCGAACAGGGTGATGACCTCGCGAGCGCCGGTGGCTCTGGCGAAGTCGACGAGTGACGGGTAGTCGGCGTGATCCGACACGGGAAAGGCGACGTCGGCGCCGGAGCGGCGCGCTCCCCACGGCTCGAGCGCCCAGCCGGTGAGGACGGCGGTGGCGATGGGCTCGGTGACGTGCGGCCGGTGCCGGTTGAAGGGCGGGAAGAGGCCGACCTCTCCGTCGCGGAAGGCGCCGTCCCAGCAGCGGGCGTCGATGGGCACGCCGAGCGAGGTGTAGAGCGCCGAGATGGCGTGGATCGACTCGTGGGTGACGAGCGAGAGTCCGCGCGAGGCGAGCTGCTGAATCGTCTCCTGGCTCTTGCCGAGGCTGTACGCCAGGAGCACCGGCCGCACGCCGCGCTCGAGCTGGCGCCGGCACCAGAGCGCGACCTCGTCGTAGACGGCGTCACGAGGAGGGAAGCGGTACTTCGGGTGGCCGAAGGTGGACTCGACGACGAGCGTGTCGCACGCGGGTGTCTCGGCCTGGCGCGCGGTGAGGAAACGGCCGGGGCTGAAGTCGCCGGTGTAGACGAGGCGGTGGCCATCGGGGCGGGTCACGCGCACCTGCGCCGCGCCGAGCACGTGGCCCGCCGGGAAGAGCTCGAGGGACAGGCCGTCGAGCTCGAAGCGTTCGCCGTAGCGGAGCGGCACCGTGTCGTCGATGGTGCCGACCCGGTGCTGCATGAGGGTGAGCGTCTCGGTGGTGCCGATGGCGCGGGCGTGGCGGGCGATGTGGTCGGTGTGCGCGTGCGAGACGAAGCTGACGTCGGCCTTGCGGCGCGCGTCGAACCAGAGCGGTGAGCCCGAGAGCCTGAGGCCGCCTTTGACCCACTCGACCGGCATGGGGGCGGGTTAGCGGAAGGGGGAGGGCGGTGTCACGCAGCCAACAGGCCGCGCACGAACGAACCCACCGCGACGTCCTTGCGGAACGCCAGCGTGCCCAGCTGCACGTGACTCAAGAAGCCCAGCACCCGGCGGTTCACCTCGACCCGCGGTAGAGCGAACACGTCTCCGTCGAAGCACTGTGAGGTGGCGAGCTGCGCTGCAGCGAGCGGGGCGAGGGCGCCAAGCGATTCCGACGCGGCCTTCTCGAGCGCCACGAAACACCGCACGGGCAGACGCCCCGGCCGCCCCACGTTGTCCTCATCGGAGCGGAACGGCGTGCCCCCACACGTGCCATCGGGAAACAGCTGCACGATCTCATCGGTCAGCAGCTCGAGTCCCGAGGCGCGGCACAGGCGCGACAACGTCGACTTCCCATCTCCGCTCTTCCCCGAGGCCACCAGGGCGTTGGCGCCATCCGAGATGCCAGCCGCATGAATCAACACCCCGCCAAGCGTCGTGGTGGTGACGAGGTACCAGGCCAGACGCAGCACGAGCTCGCCCTGGAACATGCCGTCGGGCACCTCGACCTGCATGCGCGCGCCCTCGAGCAGGAACCGGCAGCGCCCCAGCGGCCCTTCGGCGACCCGCGCGTGGGCCGGCAGCGCTGCGTGGCGCTCGATGACGAGGGCTGGCGGCCGCGACGACGACGACGCGAAGGCGCCCAGATGCACGCGCGGCCGCGACATGTCGGCCAGCGACCGCTCGACGCGAATCACCTCGCCGGCGCAGTCGAAGTCGAAGAAGTCCATCAGCTCCAGGCCTCGAAGCGCAGCCCGCGCGCCTCGAGCGCCGCGCGCGCCTCGAGCCCACAGAACGTCTCCAGCTCGACCTCGCGCTGGGCCGCATAGCCGCTCTTCACCTCGCTTGGCGCGAAGCCCGGGTGACACATCAGCTCCACGAGGCCCTCGGTCGGGAGCTCTGCGAGCACCTCGACGAAGCGCGTCGCCGTCCACCAGGCCTCGGCGCTCGTGTCGCCGATGAAGACGTCGTTGGTGCGCACGCCCGCCTGCCGAATGGCTGCGCGCATGGCGTCGTCGATGCTGCGCACCGGCAGGCGGCGCTCCTCGGCCGCGCGAAGGAGCCCCTCGAGCACGCGCGGGTGCTGGTGCAGGTGCTTGTGCACGTCGATGTGCGTCGCGGGGCGGTCGAGGAGCGCTTCGAGCCGGTCGAGCTGGGCGAGCGTCTCGCGGTGGACGAAGGCGGGGTCGAGGGTGGGCGCCGCCGCCTCGGTGAGCTCGTACTGCTTGAGGCTCAGCGCGTGGAAGCGGGCCAGGTTCAGGTGAAGCCCGATGGACAAGCCCTCGGCCAGCGTCGCCGCGTCCTCCGAGAACGGCGTGTTCACCATCATCGTCGTGCTCGACACCACGCCGTGCCGCATCGCCTTGACGATGCCGCGCGTGACGGCCGGGTCGTACCCGAAGTCGTCGGCGTTGAGCACGAGGCGGGCGCTCACGGCGCACAGCCCGCGATGAGCTTGTCGGCCTCGGCAGGGAAGCGCTCGCGCAGCCGCTTCTTCGCGTCTTCGAGCTCGGCCGTCGTCTTCTCGTGCACCTCGAGCTCGCACAGCGCCACCAGCGGCCGGGTGTCGGTGCCAGCCAGCGCGTCGGCCTCGAGGTACGCCGCGCGCGCTGCCTTCGCGTCACCCTTCACGTACAGCACGGCGCCCCGGTAGTAGTGCGCCACCATCAGGTCCGGCTTCTCCTTGACGGCGCGCGACAGCAGCTTGAGCGCCTCGTCGGGCTGATCTTTTCGGAACTTCACGAAGCCCAGCTCGGCCGCCGCCTCGGCGTCGAACTGCTTCTTGAGCACCTGCCCCAGCACCGTGGCCGCGTCGTCGAGCCGCGCCGACTGCGACAGCCAGTAGCCCTGCCGCGTCAGCACCCGCACGTCGTTCGGGCTCTTCTTTGCGGCCTTCGTCCACGCCTCGAGCGCCCCGGGCGCGTCGCCCTGCAGCTCCCGCAGCTCCGCCATCACCACGTCGGGTCGCACGTCATCCGGCGCGAGCGCGCTCGCCTCGGCCAGCTCCGTCTCGGCGCGTTTGCCCTTGCGCAGGTTCATCGCCGCCCGGGCCTTCAGCAGGTGCGCATCGACGTTCTTCGGGCTGCGCACGAGCCAGGCGTCGGCCAGCTCGTCGGCCACGGCCCACTGCTTGCCCTTCACCAGCAGCTCGCCCGCGCGCTGGAGCTGCTCGTCCGACGCGTCCGACGCCTTCGTCAGCGCGCTCAGGATGCGGCCCTGTTCATCGGCCGACGTCGCCTGCTCCGCGCGCGTGAGGAGCTCGGGCGCCGAGACGCCGCCCCCTCCGAGAATCACGGCCGCCGCGGCGCCCACCACGAGCAGGCCCACCACCGCGAGCACGACGGGCGTGTTCGAGCGCTTGCCCGCTGGTGGCGCGGCGACGGGCGCCGGAGCCACCGCCGGCAGCGGCGCGGCGAGTCGGTCAGCGGCCTGAGCGATGCCGGCGCTCGAGGCGCTCGGCTGCTCCAGCTCGGGGGCCGGCGCGGCGTCGGCCCGCGCGCGGGTCACCGCCGTGTCCGCCAACTCGGGGCTCACGTCTGGCGCGACCTCGGGCGCCTTGACGCCGGGGATCGACGGGTCGACCTCGCGCGCACGGCGCAGCGTCTCCCGGCGCTGATCCGACGACGGGAAGATGCGGCCCACGTAGTCCGCGACCTCTTCGGTCGAGGCCAGCTGCGCCTCGCCGCCGACCATCTCCATCGCGTCGATGAAGCTGCCCATCGACTGGAAGCGCGACGCCGGGTTCTTGTTGAGCGCCGTCAGGCACACCGCCTCGAGCGCGCGCGGGAGCGAGGGGTCGAACTGCGAGGGCGGCACCAGCTTGCCCTCGGCGATCTTCATCACCACCTCGTCGACGCTGTTCCCCGTGAACGGCCGGCGCCCGCACATCTGCTCGTACAGCATCACGCCCGCCGCGAAGATGTCGGCGCGGTGGTCGACCGGCCTGGCGAGGATCATCTCGGGCGACATGTAGAAGAACTTGCCCTTGAGCGTGCCCGGCTCGGTGCCCGCACCCCAGTTCGCCGTCTTGGCGATGCCGAAGTCGATGACCTTGATGTCGCCGCTGACGCCGACGTGCACGTTGTCGGGCGTGAAGTCACGGTGCACCAGCGCGAGCGGCTGGCCCTCGTCGTCCTTCGCTTCGTGCGCCGCCCCCAGCCCACGGCACGCCTCCCAGAGAATGCGCAGGGCGATGGGCAGCGGCACGCGCTTGCCGTCCTCGGCGGCCTTCGCGCGCAGATCGGCGAAGGTGCGCCCCTCGAGCAGCTCCATCGCGATGAAGGGCTCTCCGTTCACCTGCCCCAGCTCGTGAATGCGAACGACGTTGGGGTGGTTGATCTGCGCGGTGATGCGCGCCTCGTTGAGGAACATGCGGACGATCGAGCTGTCCTTCACGAGGTGCGGCAGCAGCTTCTTGACCGCGACCATCGGCCCGAACAGGCCCGACTCGTCGATGTGCCGGCCCACGTAGACCTCGGCCATGCCACCGGTCGCGATGCGCGAGGTGAGGCGGTACTGGCCGATCCACAGCGGGTTGCCCAGGTTCTCCACGGGCCTCACACCGTAGCAGCGCCCCGTGGGCTGTCACCCGTGGACTCAGCGCGCCTGGTCGTCGAACAGCCCGAGCTGCGGGCTCGCTTCCCGGTGGCCGGACTGCACCTGCGCGTCGAAGAGCGCGCGCACCGTGTCGAGCCGGTCGGCGTCCTTCGGGGCCTTGTCGTCGCGCAGGCGCACGATGCGGGGGAAGCGCAGGGCGAAGCCGCTGTCGTGACGCTTCGAGGGCTGCAGCCCATCGAACGCCACCTCGAGCACGATCTCGGGCCGCACGCGCAGGTACCGCCCGTCGGTGCCCACGGCGATGGCCTGGAGCCGCGTGGTGAGCGAGGCGATCTCGGCATCGGTGAGCCCCGAGTAGGCCTTGCCGATCTCCACCAGCGCCTCGCCGCTCCAGACCGCAAAGGTGTAGTCGCTCAACACGCCAGCGCGCTTGCCGTGGCCCCGCTCGGCCCGGGTGATGACGACGTCGAGCGTCGCGAGCGCGCGCTTCACCTTGCGCCAGGCGCTCCCGCGGGAGCCGGCTTCGTAGGGCGCGTCGATGCGCTTGAGCATCAAGCCTTCGTGGCCGCGCGCGCGGGCCTGGGCGAAGAGCCCCTCGAGCTGCGTGTCCACGGGTTGGGTCGGCTCGAGCGGCGTCACCGGGTTCAGCCGAACACCGAGCTGCTCGAGTCGTCGTCGCCGCTCGGTCCACGGCGCCTGCAGGAGGGAGGCGCCATCGAACAGCACGTCGTAGGCCACGAAGGCGACGGGCGTCTGCGCGAGCGCCGCTGCGTCGGGCGCGGTCCGGCCGAGGCGGGCCTGCAGCGCCTGGAACGGGCGGGGGCCTCCGTCGGCCGTGACGGCCAGCACTTCACCGTCGAGCACCACCTGGCCGGGCAGCGCGGCGAGGGCCGACACCACCTCGGGGAACGTCGCGGTGACGTCTCCCGTCCCGCGCGCGAAGAGGGTGACGCGACCGTCGACGACGTGCGCCTGCACGCGAACGCCATCGAGCTTGTCCTCGACGATGGTGCGCGAGGGGTCGACGGGCTCCTTCACCGTCTCGGCTGGAGTGGCCAGCATGAAGGCGACGACGCGGCCAGGCTCGATGCTGGCCTCGGTCAACCGGTGGTGCTTGACCAGCAGCGCCAGCGTGCCCACGTCGGGCGTGAGCGCCGAGGCGGCCCGAACGGACGCCGCCGGGAGGTCGAAGGCGAGGGCCAGCGCGTCGTCGAGCGTGCCGCGCTGCACGCCGATGCGAAGCTCTCCGAGGAGCGCCTTGACGAGGTACTTTGCTTCTCCAGCCGAACAGCGCCGCAGCGCCGCCGTGAGCCGCTCGCGTTTGTCGTCGCGGGAATCGCTGGCCGCGAGGCCCTCGAAGAGCTCCAGCACCTCGACGAGGGGGATCCCGTCGCGCCCCGCCGGCCACAGCGGCTCGAGCCCGTCACCGAAGTCGCCAGCTGTCCGCGCCGCGTGGAGGAGGGCGCCCTCGTCGAGGTGTGACGCCGCCAGCGTCGCCTCGAGCAGCAGCGCCCAGCCCACTCCGAGCGCGCGTGAGTCCTGGACCGCGAGGGGCGCACCGATGATGACGCGGCACGCGGCCACCAGCGCGCGGTCGTCGAGCGTCTTCAGCAGCCCCGCCAGCAGCGCGAGCTTCTCGGTGCGCGAGCGCGTCGCCTTCACCGCGTCGAGTGTCTGGGCGAGGTCCTTCACGCGCCAGATGGTAGCGGCCCGTCGCACGACTTGCCGCGCCCACGTCAGGTGGCGCTAGCGTCGTCACCGCCGATGCCTTCGACGCCCGATCCTCCGCCTCGCGGCTCACCGGTCCCGGGCCGCCGACCTGTGCCGGGGTGGCTCTGCTGGGCCTTCCTCGGGCTGTCCTGCGCGCCGGGCGTTCCCTCGACGGTGAGCCCGGTGCAGCCGCTCATGCTGCCCTGGCAGTCGGCGCTCGACGGCACGGGCGTCTTCATGTCGTTGTGGGTGTTCGCCGTTCCACTCGGTGAGTCGCCGCCGGTCGTTGGCACCCAGGGCATTCTGCGAACGTTCTCGTGGGGCGGGCGCGACCCGGGGAATCCCGTCTCGGCGCGCACGCTCGACGTCACGACCTCGTCCACCGGCGGGAGCCTCTCGTTCGTGCTCGACGATCAGCGGTCGAACCAGGTCGAGGTCGTCGCGGGGAGCCGGGTGGTGGCGCGCCCGCCCGAGACCCCGCAGCTCGTGCCGTGGCTCGCGGGGACCAGCAGCGTCCTCGTCGTCGCCGAAGCCTTTGGCAGCGGGCGGCTGGTGACGCCCGAGGGAGAGCCGCTCCCGCAGGGCTCGTTCACCTGTGAGCGCGCCGCCGAGGGGCTGCGTGAAGTGGCGATGCGGTGCGAGGTTCGTCGAAGCGCCCCGCTCCAGACGGCGGGGTACAGCGGCGCTGCGGTGCGGGCCATCGTCGACACGCCGTCGGGTCCGATGCTCACCGCAGAGGTTCGCCTGCCCTGACGGACACCCGGCCGGGCTGTGCAGCGCGTCGCCCCGCTCCTGGCCGGCCGCATCGTGCGCCTCGGTCAGGGTCGAGGGTTCGCTGTTCCCGCGCTGCCGCAATCTCGCAGCGTGCCGTACGCCGCAGTGAGGGGCACAAACCCGTGGCTGGAGCACGGCCATCTGGCAGGGCGAGGGCCGCGAGGCGCTGCGTCAGGCCCGCGCGGGAACGGTGGCCGAAGGGGCCCGCCTGCGCCATTCTCCGTCGCCCCGCGATGAACACCCTGCGCTTCAACCTCAATGGCACCTGGGTCGAAGAATCGACCGTTCCTCCCACCACCACGCTCCTGCGCTATCTGCGCGACGTGCGGCGCCTGTCCGGCACGAAAGAGGGCTGCGCCGAAGGTGACTGTGGCGCCTGCACCGTGGCGGTGGCCGAGTTCGGGCCCGACGGCCGCGCGACGTGGCGGGCGGTGAACTCGTGCCTCGTGTTGCTGCCGATGCTGCAAGGCAAACACGTCGTCACCGTCGAGGCGCTCAAGGACTCGACCCATGACGCGTACCACCCGGCACAGGTCGCGATGGCGAAGGCCCTCGGCAGCCAGTGCGGCTACTGCACGCCTGGCATCGTGATGGCGATGTTCGAGGCGACCTACCGCGACGACCTGAAGGCGCCCTGGCAGCTCGACGACCAGCTCTGCGGGAACCTCTGCCGCTGCACCGGGTACCGGCCCATTCGGGAGGCGGCGTCGAGCATCGCCGGGTGCCGCCCCGACGACCGGTTCGCCCGCGCGCTCCCGCAGCTGAAGCCCCAGTCGATGCAGTTCCGCCGCGAAGAGAACGGCTCGTTGTTCGCGACGCCCACGTCGTTCGACGAGCTGTGGAGCCTGCTCGAGACCCACCCCGACGCCCGCTTCGTGGTCGGCGGAACCGACTTGTCGCTCGAGATCACCAAGCGTTTCCAGGTGCCGCGAAAGCTCATCTCGCTCGAGGGGCTCCACGAGCTCCATACGCTGCGGGCGGGGCCGGTGCACCACCTCGGCAGCGCGGTGACGATCGCCGAGCTCGAGGCGTGGTCCGGGAGCGCGCTCGAGCCGCTCCATCGCATGGTGCGCTACTTCGGCGCCCGGCAGATCAAGCACCGCGGCACCATCGGCGGGAATCTGTGCACGGCGTCACCCATCGGCGATCTCGCGCCCGCCCTCATCAGCCTCGGCGCGGTCGCCGTGCTGCGGTCGCGCTCGGGGGAGCGGCGCATTCCGCTCGAGGCCTTCTTCGTCGGGTACCGCAAGACGGCCCTTCAGGCGGGGGAGATTCTTGCTGCGGTCGAAGTGCCCGCGCTGGCGGCCAGCACCCGGGCGGCCTCGTACAAGGTGAGCAAGCGGCGTGAGCTCGACATCAGCTCGGTCTCGGCCGGGCTGCTCGTCGAGGTCGACGCGACGAACGTGGTGACGACGGCCCGGCTGGCCTTCGGGGGCATGGCCGCCACGCCCAAGCGCGCCTCACAGGCCGAGGCGGCGCTCGTCGGCAACCCGTGGACCGAGGCGACGGTCGAGAACGCCGCGAAGGCGCTCGCGCAGGACTTCACGCCGCTGTCCGATCACCGTGGGAGCGCGCCCTATCGCTCGCTCGTCGCCGCCAACCTGCTGCGCGGCTTCTTCGACGAGACGAAAGACGTGCCCCGGCCCGCCCTCGCGCCGGGCCACGCCGCCACCGTACTGACCGCCGAGGAGGTTCATCATGGCTGAGCTCACGCCCTCGGGCTCGAAGGCCAGCGCTCCGGCCGCCGCGCAGGGCTCGCAGGAAGGCCCGGTGACGCCGCTGCACCAGCCGTTGCTCCACGAGTCGGGGCTCAAGCACACCAGCGGTGAGGCGAAGTACGTCGACGACCTGCCGGCTCCGCACGGGCTGCTGGTCGCCCAGGTCGTCACCTCGCCGGTCGCCCACGCGCGCCTTCGGAAGCTCGACTGCGGCCCGGCGCTCGCGGTGCCCGGGGTGGTGGCGGTCTTCAGCGCCGCCGACGTTCCCGGCACCAACGACGTCGGCCCGGTGATTCACGATGAAGAGCTCTTCGCGCACGACACCGTGCGCTACCTCGGCCAGTCGATCGCGCTCGTGGTGGGCGAGTCGTACGAGGCGTGCCGGCGCGGCGCGGCGGCGGTGAAGGTCGAGCTCGAGCCCCTGCCCGCCATCGTCACGCTCGACGACGCCATCGCGAAAGGCAGCTTCCTCTCGAAGGACCACTTCCTGCGGCGCGGAGACGCGGCGGCGGCGCTGGCGAAGGCCCCCGTTCGTTTCCAGGGCGAAGTGCGCACGGGCGGGCAGGACCACTTCTATCTCGAGACGCAGTGCACGCTGGCGATCCCCGAAGAGGGGCCCTCGGTGCGCCTGTTGTCCTCGACGCAGCACCCCAGCGAGGTGCAGACGATCGTCTCGCACGTCCTCGGGTGGGGGCGGCATCAGATCGTCGTCGAGGTGCCCCGCATGGGCGGCGGCTTCGGTGGCAAGGAGACCCAGGCCGCGCCCTATGCCGCGATGGCGGCGCTCGCCGCGGTGCGAACCGGCCGCCCCGTCAAGGTCTGGCTCAACCGCGACCAGGACATGATGTGGACGGGCAAGCGCCACCCGTTCCTCACCCGCTTCGACGTGGGCTTCACCACCGACGGGCAGCTGCTCGCCCTCGACGCCGAGCTCTTCGCCGACGGCGGCTTCAGCACCGACTTGTCGCGCGCCATTCTCGATCGCGCGCTCTTCCACATCGACAACACGTACTTCCTGCCCGACGTCGCGGTGCGCGGCCACGTGGCGAAGACGAACCTGCCGTCGAACACGGCCTTCCGCGGCTTCGGCGGGCCCCAGGGCATGGCCGTCATCGAAGACATCATGTCGCGCGCCGCCGAGCGGCTCGGGCTCGACCCGGTCGAGCTGCGTCGGAAGAACTTCTACGGCCCCGCCCCCCGCAACCTCACGCCCTTCTGGCAAGAGGTGAAGGACGCGCGCACCGAGCGGCTGTGGACCGAGCTGCTCGCCTCGAGCGACTACGCCGCCCGCCGGCTTCAGGTCGACGCCTTCAACGCCTCGCACCGCCACGCGAAGCGGGGGCTGGCCATCACGCCGGTGAAGTTCGGCATCAGCTTCACCACCTCGTTCCTCAACCAGGCCGGCGCCTTCGTCGTCGTGTACGCCGATGGCTCGGTGCAGCTGAACCACGGCGGGACCGAGATGGGGCAGGGGCTCCACACCAAGATGCTCGCCGTCGCCGCCCACGAGCTGGGCCTGTCACCCGAGCGGATCCGGGTGATGACGACGGCCACCGACAAGGTGCCCAACACCTCGGCGACCGCCGCCTCGAGCGGCTCGGACCTGAACGGCTTCGCGGTGAAGCAGGCCTGCGAGACGGTGCGCGAGCGGTTGCGGCCCATCGCGGCGCGCCTCCTCGGCGTTCCAGCCGAAGCCGCGGGCGGCATTCTGTTCGCCGGCGGTCGGGTGTTCCTCGCGAGCCGACCCGAGCTGGCGCTGCCCTTCGAGAAGGTGACGCAAGAGGCCTACCTCGCGCAGGTGTCGCTGTCGGCCACCGGGTACTACCGCACCCCAGACATCCACTTCGACCGGGGCACCGGGCGGGGCAAGCCGTTTCACTACTTCGCGTACGGCGCAGCGGTGAGCGAGGTCGAGGTGAGCGGGCTGACGGGAGAGCACCGGCTGCGGCGCGTCGACATCCTCCACGACGTCGGCGCGTCGCTCGTGCCCACCATCGACCGCGGGCAGGTCGAGGGCGGCTTTCTGCAGGGGTGGGGCTGGCTCACCGTCGAAGAGGTTCGCTTCGACGAGAAGGGCTTCCTGCGAACCCACTCGCCAGACACCTACAAGATCCCCGCCTTCGGAGACGCGCCCGTCGACTTCCGCGTCTCGCTGCTCGAGAACGCCCCCCAGGACGCGACGATTCACGGCTCGAAGGCCGTGGGCGAGCCGCCGCTCATGCTCGCGCTGTCGGCCGTCGCCGCGCTGCGAGACGCAGTGGCCGCCTTTGGTCCGAAGGGGCGCGAGGTGCGGCTGGCGATGCCCTGCACGCCCGAGGCGGTACTGTTCGCCGTCGAAGCCGCGCGCTCACCCTGACTGCGATTCGAAGCCCGGAGAACCTCATGGCCACCCGACGACGAGCAGCGACGAAGCAGGGGAAGCGGCGCGTTGCGAAGACGAAGCCCAGCTCGAAACCGAAGCCGAGGCCGAAACCGAAGCGTGAGCCGAAGCGGCGACCGACCAGTCCGGCGAGAGCCGCCGGGCGCGCCTCGAAGGTCGGTGGTGCCGCCGCGAAGACGAAGCGCCGTGCAGCGGCCCGGCCCGCGCGGCAGCCGTCGGTCGCCTTCGACGAGGCCGAGACGCAGAAGGTCTCTGCGGCCGAGGTCGTCGAAGACATCGAGATTCAGTTGTCGCTCGACCTGCTCCCCAACGGCTGACGTCACATGCAGAAGCCGTTGGCCTGGCACTGCTGGCCCTGCGGGCACGCGGCGAGGCTGCCGTTGTTGCAGTTGGGGCGGCAGTAGCCGAGCAGCGCTCCGGGGTTCGGCGCCAGCGCGCACACATACCCCGTGCGACACGTCGACTGGCCGCTGCCCGGCGCCGGGCAGGTGCTGCGGCACGAACTCGCCATCGTCCCGAAGACGCTCTCGGTGACGCACGCGCCCGAGGCGCAGGGCTGGTTGGGCCCGCACGTCGCCGTGCAGTACCCGCCCGGGTAGCCCGTTGGCTGTCCGAAGGGCGCTTCTTCGAGGCAGGTGCCGTCGCAGAGGCTCGTGGCGTTGCAGGCGCTCCCAGCGGGGAGGACCTGCGGCGTCCCGCCATCGGGCAGCATGGCGGGCAGGCACGCGCCCATGCGGCAGCTCGTCCCACCCTGGCACTGCTGACACATCGCGCCCGCCAGGCCGCAGGTGAAGTTCGACTGCTGGGTGATGCAGCGGCCGAACGCGCAGCAGCCCGAGGGGCACGAGACGGCGTCGCAGGTGTTCGGCATGCCGGCATCGGGCGCTCCGCCGCCCTGGCAGGTGCCGTTGACGCAGCGGCTGCCCCCGCCGCACTGCTGGCACATGCCTCCGCCGGTGCCACAGGCGAAGTTCTGCTGCTGGCTGGGCGGCAGGCACCGGCCGAACGCACAGCAGCCCGACCCGCAGGTGACGGGGCCGCACGCCTGCGCGGGCTGGCACGTGCCGTTGATGCAGTCCTGGCCCATGGGGCATTGGGTGCACATCGCGCCGGCCTGGCCGCAGCTGAAACCCGTCTGAAACGAGGGCGTGATGCAGGTGTTCCGAGGCCCGCAGCAGCCGGAGCAGGTACCCGGCCCACACGCGGCCATCACGCACTCGCCGTTCACGCACTGCTCACCGGTTCCACACCGCGTGCACCGATTCCCGGCGGTGCCGCACGCCA
The DNA here is from genome assembly GCA_025459425.1 of Myxococcaceae bacterium. Classification (GTDB taxonomy): domain Bacteria; phylum Myxococcota; class Myxococcia; order Myxococcales; family Myxococcaceae; genus Xiheimicrobium. Next base: position 16,819 of record JALOQF010000050.1, read on the forward strand.
GCGGCGAGTCTCCCGCCTGGCACTGGCCGCCACCCGTGCGGCAGCCGCACGTGCCGGCGTCCACCGCCGAGCCTCCGGCCATCCCACCACCGGCGCTCCCCGCCGTCCCGCCGCCCATCGCGCCGCCACCACCTGCGCTCCCGCCAGCGTTCGAGCCAGCGTCGGTGGTGTCTCCGGCGTCGACGGCCGCTCCACCGTCGGGGGTGCGGCAGCGGAAGTCGACGCACGCCTGCCCCGACATGCAGTCGGCGTCGGTCGCGCATTGCGCCTCACCGACCGGGTTGAAGCACGCGCTTGCCAGCGCCAGGAAGCAGAGCCCTGCGACGACGGTCCTCATCACTGCACCTCGAACGAGCGGGTTCGGCCGTCCCCGACGGGCGGGAGTCACAGCACCAGCCTGCGCGCGGCGCAAGGGCCGGGGTGGCCGAGGTGGTGGGCCGCCCGGCTACTCGACGACGAGTGCCAGCAGCTTCATCGACACCCACGAGAGCGCCGCGCTGAAGGGCAACGTCACCACCCACGCCACCAGGATGTTGGTGGCCACGCCCCAGCGCACCGCCGAGAGCCGCTTCGACGCGCCGACGCCCATGATGCAGGCGTTGATGACGTGCGTCGTGGAGACGGGAATGCCGAGGCGTGAGGCCCCCAGAATCGTCAGCGCTCCGGCCGTCTCGGCTGCGAAGCCCTGCAGCGGCGTGATGCGGATGATCTTCGTGCCCATCGTCTTGATGATGCGCGTCCCGCCGGCTGCCGTCCCGGCGGCGATGGCCGCGGCGCACACCAGCACGACCCACAGCGGCACCGCGTCACCCGACGGTATCGCCCACTCGGGCATCCACGAGGGCAGCGGGCCCTGGTGCGTCGCGCCGAACGACAGCAGCGCCAGCGTGATGATGCCCATCGACTTCTGCGCGTCGTTCGAGCCATGCGAGAACGCCATCAACCCGGCCGAGACGAGCTGCAGCCGGCGCGACAGCTTCTGAATCACCTGCGGCGCCGCCCCGTAGAGCTGCCGCCCGACCACCAGCGCCGCCACCGCCGCGACGACGAGGAGCACCAGCAGCACCGCGTACTCGGCCTCGACCAGGCCCGTGGGCTCTCCCTTCTTCAACACACCCTCGAGTGCGTGCGCCCGGCCGTCCCACCACTGCGAGCCGGCCAGCACCACCAGCCCCAGCCACACCACCCCGGCGAAGAGCCGGCCCAGCAGCGGCAGCCGGCCCCGCGCGAGCCACACCAGCCCCACCATCACGAAGAACGCCACCACGAAGCCCGTCGTCGGCGAGGCCACCAGCGGTACGAGCACCTTCTGCACCAGGGCCGGCCACTTGAACGCCGAGATGCCCGCGTGCCCCACCACCGCGCCCGCGAGCCCGCCGATGAGCGCGTGCGACGACGACGACGGAATGCCGAACCACCAGGTGATGAGGTTCCACGCCGAGGCGCCCAGCAACGTCGCCAGCACCACCGCCTGCGTCACCTGCGAGGGGTCGGCGAAGCCCGAGGCGATGGTCTTCGCCACCGCCGTGCCCGCCATCGCGCCCGCGAAGTTCAGCACCGCGGCCAGCAACACGGCCGTCCGAATCGGCAGCACGCCCGTCGATACCACCGTCGCGATGGCGTTCGCCGCGTCGTGAAACCCGTTGATGTAGTCGAAGACGATGGCCATCACGACCACCGCGATCAGCAGGCTAACCATGCTTGACGGCCAGGTTCGCGAGGAGGTCGGCCACGTTGTCGCAGTGGTCGACCGCGTTCTCGATGTGGTCGAGCGCTTCCTTCTGCTTGAGCAGATCGCGGAAGTCGATGGAGGCCGCCGAGAAGAGGTCGCTGATCGCCTTGCGGTAGATGGCGTCACCTTCCTTCTCGAGGTCGCGCACCTTTCTGCCGCCGTCGATGAGGTCCTGGTACCGGTGGGCCCGCAAGAGGGGCACCGTCTCGCGGATCATCTGCGTGCAGGTGATGAGCTTCTTCGACAGCTCGACCATCGCGGGCGTCGGAGCCGTGATGGCATAGAGGCCGTAGCAGCGCGCGGTGAGGTTGGTGAGGTCGATGATGTCGTCGAGCTCGCTGGTGAGCCGGTGCAGGTCCTCGCGGTCGAGCGGCGTCACGAAGGTGCGCGCGAGGGCGTCTTCCATGCGCCGCACCACGTCGTCCGCCTTGTGCTCGATGGCCTGCACCGTCTCCTGCACCTTCGCCGCAGGCGTCGTCTCGAAGGCCGCGAGCGCCACCGCCGCGTCGTGCCCGAGCCGGCCGAGCTCTTCGAGCATGTCGTAGTAGTGGTCTTCACGCGGCAACAGCCAGCGGATGAGTCCCTGAAGCATGGGGCGCTCCTTCAGCACGCTCGAATGGCGGGTGGAGTGACATGTCCGTGACGGCGGCGTGACGCCGCGTCGCGTTCGTCAGCGGGGGCCGCCGAGGAGCTGCGCGAGCTCGTCGAGCTCGGCTGGGAGCGCCGCGCGGGCCGCCGCTGCGCCCGGGCCCCGCACCAGGCGCTTGGTGAGCGCATAGCCGCCGCCAGCGAGGCCCGAGAGGTGCCGCGCGTGCATGAGGGCCGCGGCCATGAGCGACTCGGGCGCGTGCACCACCTCGGCGACGTGCATGCTCAGCGCCTCGTGCGGCGACAGCACGCGCCCGTGCACCACCAGCTCGGTCAGCCGCGACGACGAGACGGCCGCGCGGGCCAGCTCGATGGCGAACGACGGCACGAAGAGGCCCGTCGGCACCTCGTTGAGCCCGAACTTGAAGGGCCCATCGGCGAACACCCGCAGGTCGGCGGCGAGCGCGAGCATCGCACCGGCGCCGAGCGCGTGCCCCGACACGGCGGCAACCACCGGCCTTGGGAACAGGAAGAGCTTCAACACCGCGCTCGCCATCGCCCGCACCACGTCGCGCTTGTCGTCCAGCGAGAGCGCCGGGAGCGCCTTCACGTTCAACCCGGCCGAGAGGTACCCGGGCCGGCCCGTCAGCACCACCGCCAGGGCCCGCGAGGCCGCCACCTCGTCGAGCGCGGCTTCGAGCGACTGGAACTCGGGCACGAGCACCGCGTTGGCCTTGCCGTCGTCGAGCGAGACGATGGCCACGTCATGCTCGAAGGTCACCTGCCAGGTCGCCATGGCTGCTCCTCGTGGAAGTCGCGTCTACGGCGAGTCTTGCCCGCCACACACGGCGCAGTCGAGCTGCGGGAGCCGGCCCAGCGACACCGCCGGCACGTCGCCTTCGAGCGCGAAGCCGGTGTCTTCGATGCCGAGCGACGGCGCAGGCTCTCCGCGCGCGTCGTAGGTCCACTTCGCGCCGGTGCGGGAGCGCAGCCAGTCGCGGGCCTTCGCCTCGCTCTGGGCGCCCACCACCGAGTGCTCGACGCCGTGGTACCCGCCGACCGGCAGCGTCACCACCATCGACGTCGTGCCCAGCGGCAAGGGGAGCCGCCGCACCACCGCGCTCTGCGGGTCGACGCGGTGGTCGTCTCCTTCCTCGCACTCGTGGAGCTGCCGGATGGGCATCGACACCGCGTAGAGGCGCCGGGCGCGCGAGGCGTCCACCACCACCTCGAAGACGGGCCGTGGTTCGTCGAGCCCCGCAGCGTGCAGCAGGGCCTTGCGGGCCTCGAGGGCCTTCGACGGCGCGCCAGCGCAGGGCTCGCGCGCGTCGACGCCGGTGAGGCACACCGCCTCGGGCAGCTTCGGTCTGGGACTCGTCCACGTCGCGCGCTCGAGCGGGCCCCGGCAGCCCCACGCCAGGCGCGCCCGTCTGGGCACCACCCACACGCGCTCGAGCGCCGCCGCGGCCACCCACGACGGGCGCCGCGCCCGCCAGGCAGCCTCGAGGAGCTTCGCGCGGACGCCCTCGGTGGGGCGGAGGAGGAACAGCCGATGCCAGCGCACCAGCGCCCGGTCGAAGCCCTCGTCGGTCTCGGGCTCGTTCATCGCCTCGGTCGCCAGCTGAACGGGCTCGAGCGGCGCGCGCACCAGCGCCGCCGTCGGCACCACCCCCGACACCGACGTCCACGTCACCGAGAGGGGCTCGGCGCCCGTGGGCCCGAAGTCGACGCGCGTGGCGAGCGACACCGTGATGCTGGCGGTGCCACCGTCGAGGGCGTCGACGGTGACGCGGGTGCCTGCGGGCAACGACGCCTGCACGGCGCCGGGCCTGGTGGCGCGCTTCTTCGGTGGGGCCCGCACGTCGACGGTGGCCAGGCCGACGAACGCCTCGCCGGGCCCGTCGATGGGCTCGCCCGAAGCGGGCAGCTCGGGCAGCGCGGCCTCGGGCTTCGTCGCCGACGGCCCCGGGAGCCCCCGCCGACGCGCGATGGAGGCGACGACGCCGACGTGAAAGGCGCTGGGCGCGTTCACCTGCTCGAAGACGCGCACGAGCCGCTCCGGGTCGCGCAGCAGCAGCCGCTGCAGGGCGCTCTCCCGCACGTCCTCCGCCGACCACCGCGGGTCGTCCGCGAGGCCCGTGGTGGGCACGCCGTCGAGCTCGTCGACTGGAAGCGACACGGTGGGGGCGCCCGCGTCGACGGGCGGCGGCGCGTCGGCCACCGGCGGCGGGCGTGGGGCGACCGGCGGGGGCCGCGGCGGTGCGTCGCAGCCGAGGAGGAGCAACAACGGGGCGAGGCGGTGCATGCGCTGGCCGAGCACACCACGGGGCTCCGCATCCGTGGGTGCAATTTCGCAGGGTGGTTCCTAGACAGGCGACATGCCTCACATTCCGTTGCTCGACGAGGTGGCCCTCATCGCGGCCATGGGTGTGCTCGTCACCCTCGTGCTGTCACGCCTGCAGCTGCCGGCCGTCGCCGGGCTGCTCTTCACGGGCGCGCTCATGGGCCCGTCGGGCTTCGGGCTGGTGAAGTCGCTCACCGTCATCGAGGTGCTGGCCGAGGTGGGCGTGGTGCTGCTGCTGTTCACCATCGGGCTCGAGTTCTCGCTCGCGCGGCTGGCTTCCATCTTCAAGCAGGTGGCGCTCGGCGGCGTGCTGCAGGTGGGCCTGACGACGGGCGCGGTGACGGGCCTCGCGGTGGCGTTCGGCCAACCCGTCGGCCGCTCGGTCTTCCTCGGCTTCGTCTTCGCGTTGTCGTCGACGGCCATCGTGCTGCGCGCCCTCACCGAGCGGCGCGAGCTCGACGCACCCCATGGCCGCTTCATCGTCGGCACCCTCATCTTCCAGGACCTCTGCGTCATTCCCATGGTGCTCGTCGTGCCGCTGCTGGGAGGCACGTCGGGCGCGGAGAGCCCGGCGCTGGCCGTGGGCATCGCGCTCGCGAAGGCGGCCGGCGTCGTCGTCGTCACCATCGCGCTGGCCCGGGTGCTGGTGCCGCGGCTCCTGTCGTGGGTCGACGCGAGCAAGAGCCGCGAGATCTTCCTCCTCGCGGTGCTGGCCCTCTGCACGGGCACCGCGTGGCTCACGGGCATGGCGGGCTTGTCGTTGGCGCTCGGCGCCTTCCTCGGCGGCATGGTGGTGGCCGACACCGACTACGGGCACCGGGCGATGAGCGAGGTGATGCCGCTGCGCGACGCCTTCGTGTCCATCTTCTTCGTCTCGCTCGGCATGTTCTTCGACGTGCAGGTGGTGCTGTCACAACCCGGGCTGGTGGCGCTGCTGACGGTGGGCTTCGTCTTCGGCAAGGGGTTCCTCGCGACGGTGGCCGCCATGGTGATGCGCTTCCCCGCGCGCGTCGCGTGGCTGGCGGGCGTGGGCCTGGCGCAGTTCGGTGAGTTCGGCTTCGTGCTGGCGCGCCTGGCGCAAGCGAGCGGCGTCATCGACGCCGAGGGCCTCGCGCCGGTGCTGTCGGCGGGCATCATCTCGATGTTCTTCACCCCGCTGATGGTGCGCGTGGCCCCGCACGTGCGCGCGGGTGAGAAGCTGCTGCTCCCGCTCGAGCGGGTCATGGGCGCGCGCTCCATCGACGAAGAAGACGCCGAGGCCGGGCACGCGCTCAAGGGGCACGTCGTCATCGTGGGCTACGGGCTCGCGGGGCGAACCATCTCGACCGCGCTCAAGGCGACGGGGCAGGCCTACGTCGTGCTCGAGCTCAACGCCGAGACGGTGCGGGCGGCCCGCGCGCGCGGTGAGCCGGTCTTCTACGGCGATGCCACCTCTCCCGAGGCGCTCGCGCACGCGCACATCGCCGACGCGAAGGCCATGCTGCTGGTGCTCAACGACCCGGCCGCCGCGCAGCGCATCGTCGACGCGGTGAAGCGCGCCGCGCCCGGGCTGCCCATCTTGATGCGGGCCCGGTACCTCAAGGAGGCCGAGGCGCTGAAGGCCCTCGGCGCCCAGGACGTGGTGGCCGAAGAGGTGGAAGGAGGCCTCGAGCTGCTCGTGCGGCTGCTGCGCACGCTCGAGACGCCGCGGAACGTCATCGACGCCCGGGTGAAGGAAGCCCGCGAGGCCACCCACACCTCGGAAAGAAAGGCCACCGTGCCCCGGCCGACCTTCGGCGAGCTGTCGATGCTGGCCGGCCTCAAGGTCGAGCCCGTGCGCGTCGAGAAGGGCACCGGCTCGGTAGGGCGCTCCGTCGTCGATCTCGACCTGCGCAAGGTGAGTGGCGCGCTCGTGGTGGCGGTGGCCCGCGAGGGCGGCCTGCTGCAGGCCTGGTCGCCCTCGGAGCCGTTCCGCGAAGGGGACGTCGTCTTCCTCGCGGGCGATGGCACGGCGCTCCGCGAGGCCACCCGGCTCCTCACGCGCGAGACCTGAGGGCCACGAGGCGACGAGTCCCGGGGCCGCGACGACGCCTGCCCCGATGGCCGCGCCCGTTGGCCGTCGAGGCGAGGGCCTGGGCCTCGGCTGAGGTGTACATCGAGCGCTTCACCGTGCCCCGGTGGCGAGGGACCGCGGCGCGAGCCGTGAGCGGCCTCGGCCCTCGAGCGCGTCACGGTGGCAGCGTGACGACGAACCGCTCGAGCGCTTCGACGAAGTGCGCGCGCTCTTCGAGGAACGGGAAGTGGGCGCTCGCGTCGAACCACTCGAGCGTGGCGCCCCAGGCCTCGGCGTCGCGAACGACCGACGGCCCGATGGTCTGGCTGTGCCGCCCCGCGAAGACGACCGCCGGCACCGGGAGTCGCGCCCCCAGCGACTGCGCCTGCCGCCCGTCGAGGAAGCCGCTCGCCGCGTACGCCTCGACGATGCGCCTGTCGGTGCAGCGCGCGAGCCCTTCTTCCGCCTCGGCCTGCCGGTGCGCCTGCCGCGCCGATTCGTCGTGCCACTGGAGCCGCCGCTGAGCCGCTTCGACCCCCACGAGCTGGTAGGCCTCGACGAGGCGCGCGAAGACGGACTCGGGGCTCGACGCGAGCGCCTCGAGGCGAGCCTTGTCGGCGGCGAACTCGGGCGTCGAGGCCAACGTCTTCAACTGGTGGGTGAAGGCGGCGCCCGTGTCGGCGTTGGTGTCGACGAACACGATGCCGCGCACGAGGTGCGGCCGCGCGCGCGCGAAGGACACCGCCACCGCCGCGCCGAAGCTGTGCGCCACGAGCACCACGCGCTGCGTCTGCGTCGCCTCGAGCACCCGCTCGACGTCCTCGAGCGTCGGCTCCAGGCCGATGGCGCTCTCGGGGCCGAGGCGCGAGCGCCCACAGCCGCGCTGGTCCATCACCACGAGTCGTCCCTTCAGCTGGCCCGCCATCGCCCGCTCGAAGTCGAGGCTGTGATGGCCCGGCCCGCCGTGAAGGTAGAGGAAGGTGTCACCCGCGCCGCTGCCCTCGAGGACCTTGAACCAGAGTGAAGCGCCGTCTCCCGTCGCGAGGCGAGCGCCGCCGGACAGCTCGTTGCACACCGCAGGCGCGGGGCCGGCGCTCGGGCCCAGGGAGCGGCACGAGGCCAACAGGCACAAGCCCATGGTGACGACGCGGCGAGGCATGGCGGTCATCGCGTCACCTTCGCTGCACTTCGCGCGCGTCACCAGCAACAAGACGGCGCCACGCCACCGCGACGGCGGACTCCAGCTGCTCGCATGCAGGGACGCTGGAGCTGGCAGGCGTGGTCGCGCGGGCGCGCGGCTCATCCGGAAGGGGCGCATCGGTGCGGTGTGGGCTCACGACTCCGGCTCCAGTGGGCGCCTCGAGGGGAGCGCCGCCGGGACAGGGTGGAGGCCCCTGCGAGTTGCCGCGCGGAGGGGACGCCTCGCTCGTCACGGCGGCCACCTTCGGGGCGCGACGGGGGTGGCTTCGGACCTCGCGCCGGACCTTCCTGAAGCTGGGGCGCCGCTCGTCGGGGTCGGTCGTGCTGCGCGTCGTGGCCCGGCGCTCCGTTCGTCGAGCCATGCAGGATCGCTCGTCGAGGTACGCGGGACCGTCGGTCGAGGCGAGCGGGACCGTTGGTCGAGGCACGCGGGACCGTTGGTCGAGCCAGGCAGGACCGTTGGTCGAGTCAGGCGGGACCGTTGGTCGAGTCAGGCGGGACCGTTGGTCGAGCCACGCGGGGCCGCTCGTCGAGGCATGCGTCACCGCTCGTCGGGCTGCGGAGGCGCGCTCGTCGAGCTTGCTGATGAGGTTCGTCGACGTGTCCGGGCCGCGCTGATGCCGAGGCCTGCGACCGCATCGAGCGACACGACAGCGCCACCGTGTCGGTGCGGGGAGCGCGACAGGTGGGCCCGATGCCCGCTGACGTCGGCCTCGCGGAGCGCTCCGGAGCTGGCCGACGAGTCAGACTGCCTGGCCGTGTCCGCGGGGGCGGCGGCGGCGACCCGTCACGGCGCGCGAGTGGAGCTGCGCCGGGTGCGCAGCCACCTCGGTGGTCGCCGACAGCCCATCACGGCGCGCGGGCGGAGACGTGCTCCGTGCGCAGGCAAGGTCGGTGGTCAAAGAGAGCCCGTCACGGCGCGCGGGCGGAGACGTGCTCCGTGTGCAGGCAAGGTCGGTGGTCGAAGAGAGCCTTGTCACGGCGCACGGGCGGAGACGTGCTCCGTGCGCCTGCAAGGTCGGTGGTCGAAGACGGCCCTGTCACGGCGCGCGGGCGGAGACGTGCTCCGTGGGCAGGCAAGGTCGGTGGTCGAAGAGAGCCCGTCACGGCGCGCGGCCGGAGAAGTGCTCTGCGCGCAGCCCGTCACCGCCGGCGCGAGGCGATGCGCGCCGTCCTCGGCAGCGGCCGCTCGTCGACCGCGACGCCCTCGCTGCGGGCGGTGGCGATCGCGTCGTGGAGGTAGGCCATCTCGCGCAGCACGCGGCCCTCGATGGTGCTCGTTCCCACCGAGTCGTTGGTGCTGTGTCGGCCCCACGTCTCTGCCACGACGGGGCGCAGCGCGGCCGCCTCGGCCTCGGCCTGCTCGATGAGCGCTTCGGTCAGCCCGCAGTCGTCGGCGAGGAGCCGCTGGTCGGCCGTCGACCGGACCTGCCGCGCGAGCTGCGCCAGGGCCTCGAGGGTCCGGTACTGCCCCTGCGGCGAGGGCTTCGTGTCGTTGGCGCTGGCCACGCGGCGCAGGTGCAGCGCGTCGGCTGGCGCGAGGCGCTGCAGCGCCGACACGAGCTTGCGCCGGAGCGGGTCGAGCTTCTGGGCCTGCGCCTTCGCCTCCCTCCGCATCATCCGCAGCGCCGGCAGGTCGTCTTCGGCGATGGCGGCCTCGAGCGCGATGACGAGCTCACACAGCCACGCGAGCCGATGCTTCGGGTACCCGGGCACCTCGTGCTGCTCGAGGATCTTCATCGTCACGCCCAGCGTGCGCTCCGCGTCGCCCAGCACGTCGCGCGCCCACGTCCGCGAACCCCACGCGCGGCACTGCTCGTCGGTGAACTGCCCGCGGTACAGGGCCCGGCGCCGCTCCTCGAGCTTCGGCAGCCGCGCCTTGAGCTTCGCGGCGATGCGCTTCGTCATGGCTGCCCCTCGAAGCGCCACGGCCCCTTCTTCGTCGGCAGGTGCGCCAGCACGTCGACCGCCGCGAGGAACTTCTCGCGGGGCCACCCCTCGGCCCCGAAGCGCGCGAGGTGCGCCGTCTCCTGCTGGCAGTCGATGAGCTCGACGCCCCAGCCGCGCAGCCACTCGACGAGCGTCACGAAGGCCAGCTTCGAGGCGTCGTCGGCGCGCGCGAACATCGACTCGCCGAAGAAGACGTGGCCCAGGCTGACGCCGTACAGCCCGCCCACCAGCTCGTCGCCGCGCCACGCCTCGCACGAGTGCGCCAGGCCGAGCTGGTGCAGCGTCACGTAGGCCCGCCGCATGTCGCGGGTGATCCACGTGCCGCGCTGGCCGGGCCGCTTCGTCTTCGCGCAGCCGTCGATGACCTGCTCGAACGCCGTGTCGAGCGTGAGCCGGTAGGGCTGCCGCGCCGCCGCCTTCTTGAGCGACTTCGGCACGTGCAGCCTCGCCGGCTCCAGCACGAAGCGCGGGTCGGGGCAGTGCCACAGAATCGGCAGCCCCTCGGAGTACCAGGGGAAGACGCCCCGCTGATACGCCGCGACCAGGCGGGCCGGAGAGAGGTCGCCTCCCACCGCGAGAATGCCGTCTTCGTTCGCCGTGTGCGCCGGCGGGAAGGCGTTCGGGTCGGCCGAGAGGAAGTGCATGCCGCGCGACGAGAAGGCTACTCCTTCGAGGCCTTCAGCTTGAACTCGCCCTTCGCCGACAAGGGCTCGCTGTAGAGCGCCGTCTTCAGCTCGCCGACGATCTCGTACGGCACCACGAGGCCCTTGATGAGCTTCTTCACGTCCTTGCCGTGCGACGCCTCGTTCATCGACGCCGTCACGTCGAACACGTCGGTGGCCGACACCGCCGTCTTGATGCCCGCCCCCTGCGTGCCCTCGGCCACCTGCTTGCCCGCCATCGTCACCGGGT
>JALOQF010000319.1 GCA_025459425.1 Myxococcaceae bacterium
GCTCATGCCCGCCGCCTGGGCTCTCGCTCGCTCGGCTCGCTGACTCATGGTCGGACCGCGGTCAACGCTCACCCGACCGCGATCGGGCGGACGCTCACGCTCGAAGTGCGGCACCAACAGCGGCGCGAGCGGGTTGCCGAACGAGTTCTTCACCAGCAGGGCTCGGCGGCCGTTCTTCACCCCGGTGGTGGCGGCCATGAGCGGCACGTCTCCACCGAGGAAGGTGAGGTAGCCCTGGGCCCGCTCGTCGATGAAGGGCCGCGGCGTGGGGACGTCGTAGCGCTCACCGCCATACGAGACGGACTTCACGCCCCCGGGCAGCGCGACGAAGGTGGTGTCGAGTTCGTCGCGCGCGAGCCGCGGGTCCTGCGTCATGCGGAAGAGCGAGCCGGCTGGTGACGGCGTCGTCTTCCACGCGAGGGCTTCACGGGCCGGAGCCGGCAGGCCCGCCGCCTCGAGCATCGCGTTGGCCGCGAAGAAGGCGCCCAGGCCGGTCCAGTGGTGGTCGGTGCGGTAGTAGAGGGGTTCGTCGACGTGCGGCTCGAGCGCGCCCAGCACGTCGACCCAGGTGACGCGGCTCGACAGCGACCGTTGCATCACCTCGAGGTTGTGGCGCTCGTCGGCGGAGCGGTCGCGATGCGAGGGCGGCAGGTAGAAGGCGCCAGCGCCCGGCACCATGACGGCGTACACGCGCACCGAGGGGAACGCTGCGCCGTAGGCGTCCAGCACCTTCGCGAAGGCGCGCGCGGTGTCGTCGGTGGCCGAGAGCAGCATCATTCCGCGGCCGCCGGACACGAGGACACCGCCCTTCTCGGTCGGGGCCTCGGGCTCGAGGCCTCCGTCTTCCGGCTCGAGCGGCAGCACCACCTCTGGCAGCCCGGCGGCCTCGCCAGGTTCGGCCACGAGGGCGTCGTCGGGGCGCGGCTCGGGCACCTCGACGGGCTCGATGCGCTCGAAGCCACCCGACGGCGTCTCGGTGACGGGCCGCGTCCAGTCTTCGGGGCGCTCGAAGCCTCCGAGCGCGCCGCCCTTCGACGCGTAGACGGTGGCCTCGGCCCTGACACCGAAGCGCGCGCGCACGGCGAAGGTGAACTCGACGAACGACTCCCGCAGCGGGAAGTGGTCGGCCACCGCGAGCTCGACGTCGCGGGTGAGCGTGCCCGCCCACAGCGCCTCGGACGAGAAGACGGGCCACGGCGCCAGCGCCCGCCCCTCGACGCGCGAGACGGTCTCTCGCGAGGGCGCCACCACCTGCCAGGCGCCCAGCACGAGGGTGAGCGCCGGCACGAGGAGCGCCGACATGGCCAGCGCGGCCCGCCTCGTCGCTTCGGCTGCGTTCGTCGTCGGGCGCGCCATCAGAAGCGGAAGTAGAGGAACGGGTTGTAGCTGCCGCCCACCAGCATCGCGGTGGCGAGCAGCGTGAGGCCGGCGGTGGCGAAGCCACGCACGAGGTGCCCGAGCGCGCCAGTCGAGGCCGTCGTCTTCGGGAACAACCACCGCTCGAGCGGCACACAGAGGGCGAGCGCGAGCGGCAACCAGAAGGCATGGCCCAGCAGGCGCGTCCAGCCCGCCTCGGTGATGGCGGGCGCCGTGGTGACGCCGAAGGCGAGCGCGAAGAAGGCGCCCAGGCGCGGCAGCTCGGTGAAGAAGAAGAGCGCCCACCCCACCATCACCACGAAGAGCAGCCACAGGTGCTGCGCCACCCTCGGCAGCTTCGAGAGCACGGCGCCGAGGAACCAGCGCTCGAGCGCGATGAGCACGCCGTAGTACAGGCCCCAGAACACGAAGTTCCAGCTCGGCCCGTGCCACAGCCCGGTGAGGCCCCACACGATGAAGAGGTTGCGCGTGGGGTGCCGCTGCTTGCCGCCGAGCGGAATGTAGACGTAGTCGCGGAAGAACGTGGACAGCGAGAGGTGCCAGCGCCGCCAGAAGTCCGTCACCGAGCGGGCGACGTAGGGGTGGTCGAAGTTCTCGAGGTAGTGGAAGCCGAACATGCGGCCGAGGCCGATGGCCATGTCGGAGTAGCCCGAGAAGTCGAAGTAGATCTGCAGCGTGTACATCGCCAGGCCGAACCAGGCGTCGAACACCGAGAGCCCGCCGAGGTCGCCGCCGATGGTGGCCTTCACCAGCTCACCCGCCACGTTCGCGATGGCGACCTTCTTGAAGAGCCCCACCGAGAAGCGCACCACGCCCGACGCGAAGAGCTCGAGCGTGTGCACGCGTGAGGCGATCTGATCGGCGATGGTCTGGTACCGCACGATGGGGCCCGCGACGAGCTGGTGGTACAGGCTGACGAAGAGCAGGAAGCCGAACCAGCTGCGCTGCGCCTTCACCTCGCCGCGGAAGACGTCGACGACGTAGCTGAGCGTCTGGAACGTGTAGAACGAGATGCCCAGCGGCAGCGCGAAGCCGGGCGCCGAGAACGAGGCGCCGACGAGGCCGTTCACCGTCTCGACGACGAAGCCGGCGTACTTGAAGGTCGCCAGGAGGCCGAGGTTGAGCGTCACCGACGTCAGCAGCGCCGCCTTCGCCTTCGCCGTGCCCCGCCACCGCTCGACCAGCAGCCCCAGGCCCCAGTCGACCGTCGATGACAGGAGCAGCAGCGACAGCCACACCGGCTCGCCCCACGCGTAGAAGAACAGCGAGAAGGCGATGAGCACCCCGTTGCGCCACGTCGGGTTCGCCCACGCGAAGTAGAGGACCAGGTTGGCCGGCAGGAACGCGTAGAGGAAGACGAGGCTGGCGAAGACCACGCAGAGCGGCACTTCAGGCCGGGGCCGCTGCCTCGTCCATTCCGCGGCTGCCCCAACCGCATGGAATCACGATGTGACCAACGGCCACATCCATGTGACCAACGGCCACATTCCGCCACATGTGGGTGACGCGAGCGGCTGTCGAGTTCGCGGGAAAGTCACCGGGCGCTCGCGCAGACTTCACCTCCGGGGCCGAGAAATCGGCCTCGCAGCGATTCTCGCAGCCGAGGAGGAAGCCATGCACGACGACGTGACGCTTCGCCAGCTGGGCCTTCGCGTGGAGCAGTTCTTCGACTGGTACCGGCGCCAGGAGCCGGACGTGGTGACCGAGGGCGCCGCCGAGGTGGTGGCGGCGTTCCGCTACCTCTCGGCGCACCCTTCGCGCGAGGTGGCGCGACGGCTGCTGCCGCTCACCGAGGGCGTCTCGTACGGCACCCCATGGGAAGAGATGCGGCTCGCGCTGGCAGACATGGCGCGGGCGTGACCTGCCCCATCGAGTGATGGCGGCGGGCCCCGGCTCGCCGCAGAGTGGTGGGTGATGGCCGGCGCGCTCCTCGACGCGTTGACGAACCTCCTGCGCGGTCGGCGGGTGCTCGTGCTGACCGGCGCGGGCGTGTCGACGGACTCGGGCATTCCCGACTACCGCGGGCGGTCGGCGCCCGTGCGTCGCAGGCCTCCGCTGCAGCACCAGGACTTCGTGCGTGAGCCGACCGTTCGCGCGCGGTACTGGGCCCGCAGCACGCTGGGCTGGCCGCGGCTTCGAGACGTGACGCCGAACGACACGCACCGGGCGCTCGCGGCCTGGCAGCGCTCCGGGCAGCTCTCGGGGCTCGTCACGCAGAACGTCGACCAGCTTCACCAGAAGGGTGGCGCCGTCGACGTCATCGAGCTCCACGGCGCCCTGGCCAACGCCCGCTGCCTGTCCTGCGGTGGGCTCGAGCCGCGAGACGCGCTCCAACGCCGGCTCGTCGAGCTGAACCCCGGCTTCGAACGGTCGACCTTCACGGTGCTGCAGGACGGCGACGTCGAGCTGCCCGACGATGTCGTCGAGCGCTTCGTGGTGCCGTCGTGCCTCGCGTGCGGCGGGGTGCTCAAGCCCGACGTCGTGTTCTTCGGCGACGCTGTGCCGCCGCCCCGCGTCGAGGCCGCCTTCGCGCGCCTCGAACGCGCCGAGGTGCTGCTGGTGCTGGGCAGCTCGCTCACCGTCTTCTCGGGCTATCGCTTCGCCCTGCGCGCCAAGGAGCAGGGCAAGCCCGTCGTCATCGTCAACGACGGGCCCACCCGCGCCGACGCGCTGGCGGCCCTCAAGGCGGACGAGCGGCTGTCGAGCGTGATGCCGGCGGTGGTCGAGCGCCTCACGCTGGCCTGAGCGCTGCCGGTGGTGGCGCGCTCCGCGAATGCCTTCTCCCACCGCCCCACCGTGCGCCTCGTATAACGAGTGTCAGCGCGTCAACCAATCCGCAACACCGGCGCTGCACACTTCATGGGACCACACCACCTCGGGGGACCCCATGAGCCAGCGACAAGCGAAGAGCCGCAAGACCACGAAGTCGGCGAACGCTCCGGCGACCACCACCACCACGAGCCGGCAGGCCGAGCTCGAACGGCTCGCCGCGGCCTTTCACCGCTCGAACGCCGTCATCGAGTTCACGCTCGACGGCACCATCATCGACGCGAACGCCAACTTCCTCGCGGCCACCGGCTACGAGCTCGAGGCCATCAAGGGCCGGCACCACTCGATGTTCGTCGACGAGGCCTACCGCCAGAGCGACGAGTACCGGCGCTTCTGGGAGCGGCTGCGCGCCGGCGAGTTCTTCTCGGGCCAGTACCCGCGCGTCGCCCGCGGCGGCCGGCCGCTGTGGATCCAGGCGACCTACAACCCCATCTTCGACGAGCAGGGCCGCCCGCTGAAGGTGGTGAAGTTCTGCACCGACATCACCGCGCAGAAGAACGGTGAGGCCGCGCTCCAGGGCCAACTCGACGCCATTCGCAAGTCGATGGCCGTCATCGAGTTCAAGCTCGACGGCACCATCGAAGACGCCAACGAGGCCTTCCTGAAGACGCTGGGCTACCGGAAGGAAGACATCGTCGGCCGGCACCACTCGATGTTCGTGGCACCCGAGGAGCGCGACGGCGAAGCGTACCGGGCCTTCTGGGCGAAGCTCCGCGCCGGCGAGTTCGTGAGCGACCGGTTCAAGCGCCTGGGCCGCGGGGGACGCGAGGTGTGGATCGAGGCGAGCTACAACCCCATTCTCGACGCCCACGGCCGGCCCTGCCGCGTCGTGAAGTTCGCCACCGACGTCACGGCGAAGGTGCAGCTCGAGAAGATGCTCGAGGCCGCCGTGAAGGACATCGGAGCGGTCGTGGACGCCGCGACGCACGGAGACCTCTCGAGGACGGTCGACGAGCAGGGGCGCAGCGGCGACGTCCTCACGCTGGCGCGCGGAGTGAATGGGCTGGTCGAGGCGCTCGGGGGCCTCGTGCGACGGGTCAAGCAGTCGGCGGCCGGCGTCTCGGCCAGCGCCGGCGAGATGGCCCGCGGCAACACCGACCTGTCCCAGCGCACCCAGGAGCAGGCCTCGGCCCTCGAAGAGACGGCGGCGAGCATCGAAGAGATGACCGCGACGGTGCGCCGCAACGCGGAACATGCCGCCGAGGCGAGCCAGCTCGCGGGGCAGGCTCGCCAGGCCTCGACCGCTGGTGGCGAGACGGCCCGCGCCGCCGTCTCGGCCATGGCGCAGATCGCCGACTCGTCGAAGCGGATGGCCGACATCATCGGGGTCATCGAGCAGATCGCCTTTCAGACGAACATGCTGGCGCTCAACGCGGCGGTGGAAGCCGCGCGCGCCGGCGAACAGGGCCGCGGGTTCGCCGTCGTCGCCACCGAGGTGCGCAACCTCGCCCAGCGGGCCGCCACGGCCGCACGCGAGATCCGCACGCTCATTCGTGACAGCGGCGACCGTGTCGAACACGGCGTCACCCTCGTCAGCAAGGCTGGCGACGCGCTCGGGGCCATCGAGCAGGCGGTCGGGAAGGTGGCCACCCTCGTCAGCGGCATGGCGACCGCGGCCGAGGAGCAGGCCCGAGGCATCGAGCAGGTGAACCTCGCCGTCACCCAGATGGACAAGACGACCCAGCAGAACGCGTCGCTGGTGGAAGAGGTGGCGGCTGCCAGCGAGACGCTGAACGAGCAGACGAGCGCGATGCTCGACCTCGTGCGCGCCTATCGCACCGGACACGAGGACGCCGACGACGAGGCGCTCGAGCAGGCGCTCGCGGTGACCTCGACGAAATCGGCGTCGGCGCGGCGCGCTCCCCGGGCCGCGGCGCTCGCGAGCTGACGCCTGCGCAGGCCCGGGCGCGGCGAGTCACCAACCACGCACGCGACGAGGTGACCGTTTTCGGGAACGCCGCTCCACCTGCTGGGGGCCGCGCGGCCAGGTGGCGGGTGCAGCACCTCATGCACCAACGGCGGTGGGTCGATTCCTGGCGGACGATGCACGCGCCCGGATGGCCGGCTCCGAGCGCACCGTGTCGGCGACGGCGTCGAGCAAGGCCGCATGGCGCTCGCAAAGCGAGCAGCTGCGCTGGGACATTTGCCGAGGCTCCGGCGCCTCGGCTCGCCTGCTGCGGTCGTCACCGGTGGGGAGCACCCGTGGGCACCAGCCTCGGCGGGCTTTCTCGACACGCAGCGCGGGCCGGCGGAAGCCGCTCGGGCAGGCAGGCCCCGAGCGCCGTACGGCACCTGGCGACGTCGGCGCCGCGCCGGGCCGTGCACGCGCTGATGGTCTCGATGCACCCGCATCCCCGACAGCACCTTCTGCCGAGGCCCAACGGGCCGTCACCCCCGCACGCGCCTGCTTCGAATGGCTCCGGCGCCGCGCTGGGCCGTGCACGCGCGGAAGGTCTCGAAGCACCCGCCCACCCGACAGCACCTTCTGCCGAGGCCCAACGGGCCGTCACCCCCGCGCACACCTGGTTCGAAATGGCTCCGGCGCCGCGCTGGGCCGTGCACGCGCTGATGGCATCGAAGCACCCGCCCACCCGACAGCACATTCTGCCGAGGCCCAACGGGCCGTCACGCCCGCGCGCGCCTGCGTCGACACGGCTCCGACGCCGCTGTGGGCCGTGCACGCGCGGAAGGCGCCGACAGCACCTTCTGCCAAGGCCCAACGAGTCGTCCCCCCCGCGCGCGCGCTCCGGGGCGGCGCCGGCGCCACTGCACGAGTGCGCTCAGCCCGCGCGCGACAGCGGCACCGGTGCACCAGCGGCGTCGAGCAGCGCCTTTGCCACCCGCTCGAGCGGCAGCACCTGCGTCGCGGCGCCCCGCTTCACGGCCTCACCGGGCATGCCCCAGACGACGCTCGTCGCCTCGTCCTGGGCGATGGTGAAGGCCCCGGCGCGCTTCAGCTCGAGCAGCCCCTCGGCGCCATCGGCCCCCATGCCCGTCAACAGGGCCGCGACGGCGTTCCGGCCCGCAGACCGCGCGACGGAGTTGAAGAGGACGTCGACCGAAGGCCGGTGCCGGTTGACCGCCGCGTCCTGCGTCACGCGACAGACGTACCGGGCGCCGCTGCGCACGACGCGGAGGTGGTGGTTCCCCGGAGCGACGTAGACGTGCCCCAGGAGCGCTGGCTCGCCGTCGACGGCCTCGCGCACGCGCACCGCGCAGCAGCCGTCGAGCCGCTCGCTCCACCGGGCGCTGAAGACCTCGGGAATGTGCTGGGCGATGACGACGGCCGGTGCGTCGGGAGGCAGGGCCATCAACACGTCGGCGATGGCCTCGGTGCCTCCCGTCGAGGCGCCCAGGGCGATGAGCCGATCGGTCGCCTCGAAGCGCGCCAGCACGGGCGCCACGGCCTTCGGCTTCGACACCGGCAGGCGCGCCTCTCGTGGCCGCAGCCGGGCTGAGGCCGCGGCCTTCACACGGGCGATGAGCTCGGCCGCCGAGGCCTCGAGCCCGGCGGCGACGTCGAGCTTCGGCTTGGTGATGAAGTCCACCGCGCCGAGCTCGAGCGCGGCGAGCGTCACGTCGGCGCCGGCGACGGTGAGCGACGACACCATCACCACCGGCATCGGCCGCAGGCGCATGAGGTGCCCGAGGAACGTCACCCCGTCCATGCGCGGCATCTCGACGTCGAGGGTGAGCACGTCGGGCGCCAGCGCCTTGATCTTCTCACGGGCGTCGTAGGGGTCGACCGCGGTGCCGACGACGTCGAGCGACGGGTCCGACGACAACAAGCCGCTGAGGAGCTTGCGCACGAGCGCCGAGTCGTCGACCACCAGCACCTTGATGCGGCGGCTCACGCGGCCCTCCGCGAGTCGGCCGGGCCCACCTTCCGGAACGCCGTCTTCCCACAGGGCGAGAGCCCGAAGCCGAGCCCCATGAGCGACTCGCTGTGCCCGAGGAACAGCGTGCCCTGCGGCGCCAGCGCGTCGGTGAGCCGCTGCACCACCCGCTTGCGCGTGGGTGGGTCGAAGTAGATGAGCACGTTGCGGCAGAAGATGACGTCGAAC
>JALOQF010000320.1 GCA_025459425.1 Myxococcaceae bacterium
GACGCCGACGAGCGGCTGCTCGAGTCGTCGCGAAACTACATTCAGAACGTGCTGCTCCCCCGGTCGACCAGCGCCACCGCCAACAGGGTGCGCGACGGCGCCAACCTGCACCTCATTCTGCTCGGCGACGCCGACGACCAGTCGGGCATCAACCTCAACCAGCTCAACTCGTTCTACGCGAACTTCGACGGGCAGGGCGGCCGCGCGGTGCTGCACGGCATCGTCTGCCCACAGGGGCAGACGTGCAACGAGACCCAGTCGAACCCCCGCCGCAACCTGGCGGCCGTCGCGGCCTCGAGCGGCGTGCTCGGCGACATCAACGTTGCGCAGAACAACAGCCCCGCGCTCGCGAACACCATCGACGCCATTCTGTCGGCGGCGATCGGTGGCACCGGCCGGCAGCTCCAGCGGCCGCCCATCTCGGCCACCATCAAGGTCGCCATCGAGGCGGGGCAGACGACGGGCATGTGCAACGCCAACGACGTGCCCCGCAGCCGACAGAACGGCTGGGACATCGACTCGGCGACCCGCCGCATCGTGTTCTACGGCGCCTGCATTCCCCGCATGTCGGGCGTGCGGGTGGCCGTCAGCTACCGCTACTGGATCGACAACTCGCCCGACGCCAACGGCGACCCGTGCGGGGCCACCTGCGTCGCGCCCTTCATGTGCGACCCGAACAGCCGGTCGTGCGTGTGCGCGCCGAACTGTGGCAACACCTGCTCGGCGGGCCTCGCCTGCCGTCAGGCCACGTGCACCTGCGAGCCCAGCATTCAGTGACCCCGAACGAGTGGAACGCCAGGCCGAGCCCATTCGGTCTGGTGTTCTTCTCGTCGTGGCGGCTGCCTCGGACAGCGTCGGTCCATCGGCTCGACGAGAGACACGGCGCCCGTTCCGTCAGCGGCCGTTCGCGGCGCGGGGGATGAGGGCTGGCCCGGCGTCGGCCCGGGCTCCCGCTTCGACTCAGCCGAGCTGAGCGTAGGTGACGAGCTCGGCGTTTCGTCGGCTCACCGCGTCGCGGACGGCCGGGCTGGTGAGCGCCGCGAGCTCGGCTTCCCAGTCGTACCGCCACGACGGATCTTCTGGCACGACGCCGGGGGCGAGGCCGGGGTGCAACACCACCTCGTGGTCGCCGTCAGGCAGGCGCTCGATGAGGCGCGCCAGCCGCGCGGTCGTCAGCTGGCCCGACTCGAACACGCCCCACGCGCGCACGCGCTTCGCCCGGGGCGTCGGCCGCGCGCGGGCCAGACTCGACAGCAGCGCCGTCTTCACGGCCCGGCCGGGCCGGGCGATCCACCGCAGCTGAGGGCGTTCGTTCGGCCAGCGCACGGGGAGGCCTTCACGCGCCGCGAGGCCCTCGACGATCGACGCGAGGCCGGGCAGCAGGTGCAGGTGCTGGTGGGTGTCGAGGTGATCGACCCTCGCGCCGAGCGCGCGCGCCCGCCCGAGCTGGGCCTCGAACTCGAGGGCCACCTCGTCGCGTGGAATGAGGCCCGACAGCCAGGCGACCGACAGCTCGGCCCAGTCCTTCCGGAAGCGCCCGCCCGGGGCGACCCAGCGCACGTCGCTCGCCTTCGCTGCCGGCGCCAGGTGCGTCGTGAGGCACAGGTGAACCCCGAGGCCCAGGCCCAGCGCGCTCGCCCGCTCGATGGCCTGCCGCGCGGTGCGGCCAGTGACGAGCACCGTCGCGCTCGTCAGCACGCCTTCCTCGCGCGCGCGGAAGATGCCCTCGTCGATGCGCGGGTGCAGCCCGAGGTCGTCTGCGTTGAAGACGAGCCTCATGCCCCTGACGCCGACCGCTTGCTGGTGCGCTTGAGCGGCTTGACCGACTCGGGCAGGCGCACGGGCCGCACGGGCTCGGTGGGGTGCTTCACCTCGCCGTACAGCTCGGCGAGCTCCTTGACGATCTTCACGATGACCGAGGGCGAGGCGAGGGTCGACACGCCGCGCGTGCGGGGGAAGTAGTCGACGCCCATCTGGAAGACCTTGAAGCCCTTCTTCACGGCCTTCACCACCAGCTCGGCGTCGATGAAGCTGCCCTGGCTCTTCAGCTCGATGGCCTCGAGCACGCGACGGTGCACCACCTTGAAGCTGAAGTTGATGTCCTTGATGTGGGTGCCGAAGAGGCCGGTGATGAGCGCGTTGTAGACGAACGAGTACAGAATGCGCTTGGGGCCCTCGCTGGTTCGATCGTGCCGGAAGGCGCAGATGAGGTCGGCCTCGAGGTACTCCATCAGGTGGAGCGCGCGGCCGATCTCCTGGAGGTCGAACGGCAGATCCATGTCCGAGTAGACGACGATGTCCTTGGTGGACGAGGCGAAGCCCGTCTTCATCGCGCCGCCGAGCTTCTGGTTCACCTCGTGCGTGATGCAGCGAATGCGCGGGTCCTTCGCGGCCATGGCCTCGGCCAGCTCGCGGGTGCGGTCGGTCGACGCGTCGTTGATGACGAGCACCTCGAAGTCGTCGGTGAGGCGCTCGAGCACCGCCACGGCGCGAGCCACCGCGCGCTCCACGTAGTCCTCTTCATTCCACGCCGGGAGGAACAGGCTGATCGACGGTCTCGACATGGGAGCGGCAAAAACCACGAACCAGCCGGGCTGTCACGGGCATGCCCCCGCATTCGTCACCCGGGGGTGAACGATTTCAGCCACCCCAAAACCGGTGGTTGGTGCTGTTTCCCCGGGTGGAGAACGCTAAAGCGTCGAGGTGATGACGGTCGCGGCCGCTCTGCCCAGCCCCCTGTTGCTCGTCGACGCCGGGACGTCGGCCGGCGCGGCGTGGGCGGAGGCGCTCGAGGCGGCCGGCTACGCCGTGCAGCGCGCGGCGACGGTGAGCGACGCCATTCAGCGCACGATGGACACGACGTTCTGCGCCGCCGTCGTCGAGCTCGCGCTGCCGGGTGAGAGCGGCCTGTCGGTGGTGACGCACTTCGCTTCGGACGAGCGCGGGGCGCCGGTGCTCGTGCTGGCCGACGAGCGGGTGGTCGAGCTCCTGGACGCGGGGGCGGGCGACGTGGTCGCGCGCGCGACGCCGCTCCCCGAGCTGGTGGCGCGCGTGCGGCGCTGTGTCCAGGCCGCCGAGCGGCTCCAGCGGCTCGCCCTCGAGCGCGATCAGCTCAAGGCGCTCTCGACGACCGACGGCCTCACCCAGCTCGCCAACCACCGCGCCTTCCAGGAGCGCCTGCGCGAGGAGTTCCGTCGCGCCCAGCGCTACGACGACCCGATGGCCCTCATCTTGATGGACGTCGATCACTTCAAGGCCATCAACGACACCCACGGGCACCTCGCCGGCGACGAGGTGCTGCAGCGCGTGGCGCAGGCCCTCCGCAGCGCCGTGCGCGAGACGGACTTCGTGGCGCGCTACGGCGGAGAAGAGTTCGGCGTGCTGCTCCCCAAGACGCACCTCGCCGGCGCCCTCACCGTCGCCGAGCGCATGAGTCAGGCGCTCAAGGCCGCCCGGGCCGGCGCCGATGGGGCGATCCGGGTCACCGCCAGCTTTGGCGTCTCGGGCTTCCCGGGTCGCGGCGTCACCACCGCCGAGCAGCTCCTCAAGACGGCCGACGAGGCCCTCTACCGATCGAAGCGCGAAGGCCGAAACAAGATCAGCCTCTTCCAGTCCTCGCTCTTCGTCGCGCAGAGCGGCTGACCGGGGCGACCGCCGCCCCCTGGGTCAGCCAGCACCCCTTGACACCCTGGTGGGTCACGACTGACCTCGACACGAGGGGCGCCGCTGTCGCACACTCCCTGAAACATCATGGGTTTGCTCTGACTCATGGGTTGGCAACCGACTTGCTGAAGCCCGCGTCACCGTGGAGCCCGCCACCGTCATGACTCCGCCGAACCCCGCCCGGCCCGGCCGCCTGCTGTTGGTGGACGACGAGGAGAACATTCTGCGCTCGCTCAAGCGGGTGCTGCGGCGTGGCGATTGGCACGTCGAGACGGCGCCCGACGGCGAGGCGGCGCTGGCGATGTTCGCGCAGTTCCAGCCCGAGGTGGTGCTCTCGGACTTCCGCATGCCGGGCATGAACGGCGTCGAGTTTCTCGCCCGCGTGAAGGACCTCGCGCCGCGCACCCAGCGCATCATGCTGACCGGGCAGGCCGACCAGCAGGCGATCGAAGAGGCGATCAACCGCTCCGAGGTGTTCCGCTTCATCTCGAAGCCGTGGAACGACGCGCAGCTCGTCTTGACGGTGAAGAGCGCCTTCGAGCAGCACGCGCTGTTCGCCGAGAACGAGCGGCTGTTTCGGCTCACGCAGCAGCAGAACCAGGAGCTGCGCACCCTCAACGCCGATCTCGAGGAGCGCGTCGCGCAGCGCACGGTGATGCTCTCGAAGGCCAAGCGTGACTGGGAGCTCACCTTCGACACCATCGACCACCCGCTGCTGGTGGTGCAGCTCGAAGATCTCACCGTGCGGCGCGGCAACCGCGCGGCGGCCCAGGTGGCCCAGCGCGAGATCGTCGCCATCGGCCAGAAGCCGAAGTGCCACCAGTTCCTCTTCGGGCGCGAGAACGTCTGCCCCGGCTGCCCCATCGGCCGTGAGCTCGTCGAGCCCGGCACGGTCGAGATGCAGAAGGACGGCCGCACCTTCGTGGCGCAGCTCTTCCCGATGGAAGACGAGCCGGTGGCCGTGTGCAGCTACCGCGACGTCACCGACGAGCGCAGCCTCACGCGGCGCATGGTCGAGAGCGAGAAGATGATCGCCATCGGCAACCTCGCCGGCGGCGTGGCGCACGAGATCAACAACCCGCTGGGTGGCATCCTCGCGTTCTCGCAGCTCATGCAGCGCGATGGCTCTCGGAGCGCGTCCGATATCGAGTCGCTCCAGCTCATCGAAGAGAGCGCGCTGCGGTGCAAGCGCATCGTCGAGAGCCTGCTCAAGTTCAGCCGCCGCTCGAAGGCCGAAGATCGCCGCTCGTTCGATCTGTCGAAGTGCGTCGAAGACACGGTGGTGCTGTTCCGCGCGCAGGCCAAGAAGTACCCGAAGCTGGTGCTCGACACGGCGCTCGCGGGCGAGCTGCCGCACGTGTACGGCGACCCCGCGCAGCTCGGGCAGGTGGTGCTGAACCTGCTCCAGAACGGGCTGCAGGCGCTGTCGAACGGCGAGGGCACGCTCACCGTGCAGACGGGCCTGGTCGACGCGCACTGCTTCTTCAAGGTGACCGACACGGGCTGCGGCATTCCCGAGGACCACCTGTCGCGCATCTTCGAGCCACACTTCACCACCAAGCCGCCCGGCGAAGGCACGGGGCTTGGCCTGGCGATCGCCTACCGCATCGTCGAGGACCACGGCGGGCACTTCGTCGTCGAGTCGTCGGTGGGGCAGGGCACCACGTTCACCGTCATGATTCCCGTTCAGCCTGGAGGGGTTACCCCATGAGCATCACGCAACAGACGACGAAGAAGGCCAAGGTGCTGGTGGTGGACGACGACAAGATCGTCTTGCGGGCTGCCAGCGAGATCCTCTCGCGCGAGGGGTACACGGTGGTGTCCATCGACGACGCGGTCGAGGGCCTGGCCGCCGCGAAGGACCCGTCGATCGACGTGGCGGTGCTCGACATCAAGATGCCGAACCTGTCGGGCATGGATCTGCTGAAGGCCTTCAAGCAGAGCCGCGCCGACGTCGAGGTCATCATGATGACGGCCTTCGCCACGGTCGAGACGGCCGTCGAGGCGGTGAAGGCGGGCGCGTACGACTACCTGACGAAGCCCTTCGAGAACATCGACGTGCTGTCGCTGGCGGTGGCGCGGGCGGCCGAGAAGAAGGCGCTGCGCGATCGCACCCGCGTTCTGGAAGAGGCGCTCAACGTCAAGCACCAGTTCGAAGATCTCGTCGGCCAGTCGCAGCAGATGCGCTCGGTCTTCAAGCTCGTCGAGACGGTGAGCTACTCGACGGCCACGGTGCTCATCCAGGGTGAGAGCGGCACCGGCAAGGAGCTGGTCGCGCGCGCGATTCACTTCCGCAGCCCGCGCAAGGACAAGCCCTTCGTGGCGGTCAACTGCTCGGCGCTCACCGACACGCTGCTCGAGAGCGAGCTCTTCGGTCACATGAAGGGCAGCTTCACCGGCGCGACCGCGAACAAGAAGGGCCTCTTCGAGGCGGCCGACGGCGGCACCATCTTCCTCGACGAGATCGGCGACATTCCGCCGGCCACCCAGGTGCGCCTCTTGCGCGTGCTGCAGGAGGGCGAAGTGAAGCGGGTCGGCGCGAACGACACCATCAAGGTCGACGTGCGCGTCATCGCCGCCACCAACGTCGATCTCGCCAAGGCGAAGGAGACCGGCAAGTTCCGTGAAGATCTCTTCTACCGCCTCAACGTGATCTCGGTGCAGCTGCCGCCCCTGCGCGACCGCCCCGAAGACATTCCGCTGCTGGCGAGCCACTTCCTCAAGATCTACGCGCAGAAGATCGGCAAGAAGGTCACGGGCATCTCGACCGGCGCCATGGAGGCCCTGACGACCGCGCGGTGGGTCGGCAACGTGCGCGAGCTCGAGAACGTGATCGAGCGCGCGGTGGTGCTCAACGCGACCGACGCCATCGAGGTCGACGACCTGCCGGCCGAGATCCGCAGCAACCAGAAGGGCGGCGGCGAGGTCGAGCTCTACAGCCTGGCGCACCTGCCGTACGCGCAGGCGAAGAAGCTCGCGATGCGGGCCTTCGAGCGGCGCTACCTGTCGGCGCTCCTCGACAAGTCGAGCGGCAACGTCTCGAGCGCCGCGCGGGCCGCCGGCGTCGATCGTTCGAACTTCCGCCGGCTGCTCAAGCAGTACGAGGTGGCGGGCCGCACCATGAAGAAGGACGGCTCGGCCGCGAACGACGACTTCGACGACGTGGACGGTGACGAGCTGGCCATGCCCTGACGGGCTGTCTCACGCGATGGTGTAGCCGCCGTCGACCACCATCGTCTGGCCCGTCATGAAGCCCGACGCGTCCGAGGCCAGGTACAGCGCTGCGCCCGCGATCTCGTTCGGCTGCGCGTGGCGGCCCAGCGGCGTACGGCCCGTCACCAACTTGAGGATCTCGTCGTTCGTGGTGAGCGCCGCGGCGAACTTCGTCTCGACCAGGCCGGGCGCGATGGCATTGACGCGGATGCCGGACCCTCCGAGCTCTGCGGCGAAGGTGCGCGTCATCGAGAGCAGCGCGGCCTTCGTCATGCCGTAGACACCCTGCATGGGCGCCGAGCCGAGGCCCGCGACCGACGCCACGTTGACGATCGAGCCGGCCGCGTTGCGCGCCTGCAGGTGCTTGACCACCTCGGTGGTGAGCCAGAACGCGCCCTTCACGTTCACCTCGAACGTCTTGTCGAAGGCCCCGTCGTCGATGTCGAGCATCGGCCCGAAGTAGGGGTTGGTGGCGGCGTTGTTCACCAGCACGTCGACCTTCCCGAACGCGTCGACGGCGGCCTTCACCAGGTTCACCACGTCATCCTTCTTGCCGGTGTGGGTCGGCACGGCGAGCGCGCGGCCGCCCTTCTTCGTGATGGCGTCTGCGACGGCGTGGAGCGCCTCGGGCTTGCGCGCGGCCAGCACCACGGCCGCGCCCGCGTCGGCGAAGGCGTGCGCGATCGCCTCGCCGATGCCGCGCGAGGCCCCGGTGATGATGGCGGTCTTCGACTGGAGGTGGATGAGAGGGGTCGTCATGAGCGGGGGCTTGTAGCTCGGACGAGCGGCTTGCCGCAGTTCGAAGCACGCGAGTAGAGGTCAGGAATGATCGACCTGATCCAGATGGGCACCAGCTACCGTGTCCAGCACATGCGCTGGGAGCGGCGCACGAAGCGCTGTGGCCGTTGCCACCTCAGCACCCCGGTCGACGTGCTGGCGATCGGGTCTGGCGTCGTCGGGCCCAGCTACGTCGGCAAGCTCGGCACGGTGGGAGACACCACCTGGTACGTGACCCGCGGGCTGCAGCCTGATGCGAACTCTCGGGCGGAGGGAGACCGTGAGGCAAAGCACCGGGCCGGGCTCAACGCAGGCGTGACGCTGTTCCTCGGCAGGTGCCTCAGCTGTGGGAAGCGGCCGCTCCTCGCGTACCTGGTCGCGCCTCTTCTTGGCCTGCCCTATGGGGCGGTCGCGGCCGTCGTCGGCGGTGTCTTCGCGATGCCCTTCGTGCGGGTGCTCGACCACGCGTTCATCGCGGCCCTGGCGACGGCGACGTTCGTGGTGGGTTGGGCGGCCGGTCTCCGGCTCGGCACGGCGGACGCACACACGCGCCGGGCCGTCGACGCGTAGCGTGCCGCTCACCCGTCGCTGCCGGGCTCGACGGG
>JALOQF010000321.1 GCA_025459425.1 Myxococcaceae bacterium
CGTACTCGAAGTACGGACGCAGCGCCTGCGAGTCGAGGCCGAACTGCTCGTTCTTCACGCGGTCCTCGTAGAAGTCCTGCTCCCAGGGCTCGACGCGGGTGGCGCCGGGGACGTCCTTCTGTTTGCGCGCAAGCAGCGTCGCCATGTCGGCCTTCGCGCGCGTCTCGGTGGCGGCGCGGCCCCGCTCGATGAAGGCGCCCGCGGCCTTCGCGTTCTTCGCCATCTTCGTCTCGAGCGCGTAGTCGGCCCAGGAGGCGTAGCCGAGCAACGTGGCCAGCTCGTGCCGGCGGGCGAGCAGGTCGCGCAGCACCTCGACGTTCGCCGGGAACGCGCGGTTCCGGTACGCGCGCCACAGGGCCTCGCGCACGCTGGAGCGCTTCGCGTACGTCATCACCGGCAGGTAGTCGGGCGGGTTGGTGGTGACGGCCACCAGGCCGTCGGCCCCGGCAGGGTGCGCGTCGAGCCAGTCCTTCGGGAGCCCCTCGAGGTCGCCGGCAGGCACCTTCACGGTGCGCACGTCGTCACGAATGTTGCGGCCGAACGACTGGCCGAGCTTCACCAGCGTCTCGTTGAGCGCGCGCACCCTCTCGCGCGTGGCCTCGTCGCGGTCGACGCCAGCCCGGCGGAACTCGCGCAGCGTCTTCGACAGCCAGTGCACCGTCACCGCGTCGAGGCCCTTCGTGTCGACGGCGACCAGCGCGTCGTACAGCGCCCGGTCCTGCGAGAGCTCGACGGACAGCGCCTCGAGCCGCTGTTCGCACGCCTCGGCGACTTCCCGGAAGGCGGCGTCTGGGTGGACCTCGCGCGAAAGGCCCGCGCGCGCGCCGGCGTTCGCGAGCGACGTGGTGGCCTCGTCGTAGAGCTCGAGCCGTCGGCGGTCGTCCTGCGGCGGCAACCGCTTGAGCGCCGCGATGGCGTCTTTCGTGCGCTCGAGCGCCTCGTCACAGGCAGCCTTGAAGCTGGCTGGCGTCGCGGCGAGGAGCGAGGCGGCTTTCGGGAGCTGCGGCATCGTCACGGTGGTGGCCTTTCGCGGAGCGAGCGACGCGCAGCCAGTGACGAGAACGAGGACCCACACCGGCCTGGCGACGCGCATGGTGACGCGTCAAAGCGCAAGCCGACGGCCGACACAAAAACAACCGGAGTGCGCCTGTGGGGGCGCACTCCGGTCGGTTCGACGAGCTGCTTGAAGTTCCCCCGAGACTCAGGCCTGCGTCGGCTGCGACTGGCCAAGCAGCTGGGACAGGCGGAAGGCCGCCAACTGCGAGAGGTTGTACGTGTCGGCCTGGGCGGCCGGCGACTGGTCGGCCTGACGGGGCTGCATGAGGCCCTTCACCATGTCGAGGAGGCCACCCGAGTTCGAAATCTTGCTGGCGAGGCCGACCACCGAGCCCAGGCCCACCTTCGAGAGGAGCGAGCCGGCCTGGCCGAGGAGCCCACCGCCGAGGTTGCCGACGAGGCCGCCGATGATGCCCTTGATGCCGCCACCATTGAGGACCGAGTTCGCGATGCCGGTAATCTTCGCCGCGCCGGCGATGAACGGACCAACGCCGGGAATGAACGAGGCAATCTTGCCGATGGGGCCGTTCAGAATCTTGCTGGCGAACCCGACCGCCTTCTTCGCGAAGTTGCCGATCTTCTTGAACGCCTTGCCGAGCTTCTTGATCAACGCCATGGGAGGGCTCCGGGGAAATTCGGGGAAAATGAGGTGAAACTGTAAAGAGATTCTCGCGACCTGAGACTGGGAGTTGCCGCTCTCGCCAAGCCCCTGATGGATCAGAACTTTCCGGGCGGGCGCAGCTTCTTGACGCTGATCTCGAGGTCGGGGTCGACGTCTTTCACCTCGACGGCCTCACCGGCGCTGGCCTGCAGCTCGACGGTCTTCTTCCGGGGCGCCTCGTAGCCGCTGGGGGCCTTGCCGGCCTTGATGGCCTCGACGCTCTGATGAACGTTGGCCTCGATGGCTTCCTGCGTGGGCGGGTTCACGCCCATCTTCTTGAGGTTCTCGTCGCTGACGACGAGGAACGCGGGCTCCACGCCCGGGTTGTTCATGTAGTAGCCGACGGTGTTCACGAACGTCTCGAGGTCCATCTTCAGCTCGGCGGCGATCTTCGCCACGTTCGGGTCCGAGAGAATCTTCGCGCGCAGCTCGGCCGAGATGGGCGGCGGCGCGTCGAGCTGCTCGATTTCGGGGGCTCCACCCTGTTCGTCGCTCATGGCTTCCTCGTTGGCGTGTGGGGACGGCGGGAGTATCGGCGCGGCGCAAGCTCGTGTCGACGGGAGCCGCCGTCAGCGACGGGGCTTCGAGGGCTTCTTCGCCTTCTTCGTGGCGGCGCGGCCTGGCTTCTTCGCCTTGGCCGGCTTCGTCGCACGCTTCGGAGCCTTCTTCGCGGGTGCCTTCTTCGCAGCCGGCGTCTTCTTCTTCACGCTCGCGCCGGTCTTCGGCTTCGCGGCCGCGCGGGCGGGCTTGCGGGCAGCAGCAGGCTTGCGGGCCTCGGGCTTCGTCGACGGGGCCTTCTCGGCCACCGGGGCTTCGGGCGGCAGGCCGTCGCGCGCCAGCATCGCCGCGCGCATCGTGGCCTCGAGCTGGAGGCCGGCGGAGCGTGACAGGCTCGAGAGCACACCCGGAATCGACGCGCTGGCAGGAATCGACGCGTCCTGGGTGCCGGTCACCAGCACGGCGTCGAGGAGCTTCTGGAGGCGCGGGCGCTCAGCAGCGGGCGCCTTCGCGAGCGCGGCGACGACGGCGTGAAACTGGGCGACCAGGGCCGAGCCCGAGCGGCGGCGAATGTCGGCGAGGCTGGCGTGCGAGAAGCTGCCGTCGTCGGCGGCGAGCTCTTCGAGCTCTTCGAGGAGCGGGCCCGTCCACGCGGTCGGCGCGGTGGGGCTCGCGCGCTGCGCCAGGCGCCCGAGCGCGAGGTGAAGGGTGGAAGCGGCCTCGAGCTCCGTTCGGAGTCGCTGGAGCGTCTGCGTGTCCATGCACCGACACCGTGCCAGCCCCGGCCCCGCTCGTCACTCGCGAAGTCACGTGTCGGTCGAACGCCGCGTCGACTGCGGCCCCACCGCCGGGGCTCACTCGAGCGCGCGCAGGGCGTCTTCGCTGGCCGCTTTCATCCACCCGGGTGGAAGCAGGCTGAGGGCGCGCTCATAGCAGCGGCGAGCATCGGCGGCACGGCCCTGGGCTTCGTGGACGACACCGAGGTCGAACCACGCACCGGCGGTGGCGTTGGGCCCTGCGACGAGTGTCTCGAGCCGGGCGCGGGCCTCGTCGAGCCGTCCAGCACGCACCAGCGTCGCGACCTCACGCAGCGGGCCCTCGTCGTCGAGACGGACGCGCACGGCTTCGCGTCGGACCTCGGTGAACCACCGACCGAGCGCCGCCAGACAGGCCTCGGGTTCCTCGACCGTCTTCACGAAGGTGCCGCGTACGGCCTCGGGCGCGGCCCACGACTTGCCCGTGTACACCTCCGCCTGACAGGTGCGCGGGGTGCGGGCCTCCTGAGGGCCTGGTGTCAGCGTCAGCGAGGCGTAGAGGCCCACCGCCGGGCACCCCAGCACGCACGACTCGACCTTCACGCGCCCCTCGAGCATCGCCCGCGTGCCGGCGATGAGCTCGGGCGCGTACGCCCCCGACGCGGCGACGGCCATCGTGGTGTCGGTGCTCCGCAGTGGAGGGAGGCGGGTGCGCGTCACCTCGAGGCTGGTCGCGCAACCCGACACCAGTAGCAGCACCAGGCCGGTCGTGAGGCGCATCGGTGTCGTCATGGGCGCTCCTGCGGGAGGCGGGTGCGCGTCACCGCGAGGCTGGTCGCGCAACCTGACACCAGCAGCAGCACCAGGCCGGTCGTCAGGCGCATCGGTGTCATCATGAGCGCTCCTGCGGGAGGCGGGTGCGCCTCACCTCGAGGCTGGTCGCGCAACCCGACACCAGCAGCAGCACCGGGCCGGTCGTGAGGCGCATCGGTGTCGTCATGGGCGCTCCAGCGGGAGGCGGGTGCGCGTCGCCTCGAGGCTGGTCTCGCAACCCGCAACGAGCAGCAGCACCAGGCCGGTCGTCAGGCGCATCGGTGTCGTCATGGGCGCTCCAGCGGCGGACGACTCGTACACGGCAACACGTCACACGCTTCGACCCATGGGCCCAGCGGCCCGGCCAGCACCGAGGGCGTTCGCGCGGCGCGAGGAGCCGTGTCCTGGGCGCCGGTGTCGACGTCGAGCACCAGCGCCAGGTCGTCGGGCCGGCACGTCACCAGCGCCTGATGACCCGACAGCAGCCACCAGAACCCGCTCACGTCGCAGGGCGCCTCGAGCCGCACCGGCCGGAGCGTCGCCGCCTCGAACACCCGCACCGCTCCATCACCGGTGACCGCGACGCGCTGCCCGTCGGCGCTCGTCGCCAGCCGCAGCGCCCGCGACACGGGCACCTCGAACGTGCCCCCCACGGCGCCCGAGGCATCGGAGGCCACGAGCCTTCCACTCGCCTCGAGCAGCACCACGCCCGTCGCGGTGCCCGTGAGCGCGAGCGCGGCCGTCTCTCCCCGTGACTCCGGGGTCGGCCCGTCGAGCCGGTAGAGCGTCGAGGCCAGCCCGCCCGGTTGGGACACCACCCACGCCGCGCCCGAGTCGTCGAAGCCGCCGACCGTCACGCCGCCGAGCGCCCAGGTGTCGGTGTGCATCGCGTCGACGTCGGCCCGGCACCGCGCCACGTGCGACGTCGACCAGGCCAGGGCGCGCCGCGCGTCACGCCCCACCGCGAAGCCGCTCCTCGATGGCACGGCCGCGTGCAGGCAGGCGTTGAGCGCACCGAAGGTCGGGTCGGTCGACGGAGACACGGCCAGGTACGGCAGACTCGACGCGGTGAAATAGAGCGTGCCGCCGAGCGTCGCCGCGAGGGCCACCGACAAGAGCAGCGTCGTCCAGGACCAGCTCGGGCGGCGGGGGACGCGGCTCATGGGCTGCGGCGTCCTACCGCACCGGACAGGGCCGCGTCGTGTGGCGCGGGCACCGGTTCGCTGGCGCGCGCACGCGTCGGTCGACAGGAGCGGACACGGCGCACGCCGCGTCGTACGGGAGGTGTCATGGCCGAGGCAGTGGGGTTCCTGGTGGTGGGCGTCATCCTCGCGGGGGTGGGTGGCGAGGTCTTCGTGCGGGGCACCGTGGGCCTCGCGCTGGCGTTCCGCATTCCGGTGGCGGTGGTGGGCGTCACCGTGGCGGCCTTCGCCACGTCGAGCCCCGAGCTGTCGGTGGCGATTTCAGCCGGCGCGAAGGGCACGCCCGAGGTGTCCATCGGCGACGCGCTGGGCTCGAACGTGGTGAACATCGGCCTCATTCTCGGGCTGGCGCTGTTGCTGGGCCCGGTGAAGGCCGGGTGGAAGGAGCTGTCGCGCGACTTCGGCTTCGCGCTCGGCGCGCCGGCCCTCACCGCCTTCCTCCTGTGGGACGGCACGCTCTCTCGCCTCGACGGCGTGGTGCTGCTGGCGCTCTTCGTCGTGTGGCTGTGGCTGACGGTGCGCGAGGCGCGACACGCGCGCGGCGTGAGTCCTCCGGTGAGCGGCGAGACGCCGTCACGGGGCGTGCTGGCCGTGCAGCTGCTCGCGGGCCTGGGGCTGCTCGTCGGCGCCGGCATCTTCGTGGTGAAGGGCGCGCTCGGCATTGGGGAGGCCTTCGCGCTCGACCCGTTCGTGGTGGGCGTCACCATGGTGTCGGTGGGGACGTCGGTGCCCGAGCTGGCGACGACCCTCATCGCGCGGGTGCGGGGCCATGAAGAGGTCGCGCTCGGCACGGTGCTGGGGAGCAACCTCTTCAACGGGCTCTTCATCGCGCCCGCCGCGGCGCTCCTGACGCCGGCCACGGTGGCCTGGAGCTCGGTGGCCTCGAGCCTCGCGGCCGGTGCGGTGATGGTGCTCCTCATCGCGCCGCTCAACGGGGGACTGGCCCGCTGGAGGGGGCTGCCGCTGTTGGTGACGTACGCGGGGTTCATCGTGTGGGTGTTGTGGGCCCGGCCCAGCTGACGCGCCTCGTAGACGACAGCCGAGGCATCGAACCTCGGACTTCTGGCGAGCTGAGCTCGATGGCGCACGGGGCCCCGCGAAAGGCCCTCGTGCGCGCCGACTGGCGACGACACTGGGGCGAAAGGTTCGCGCCCCACTCAGCACTTCCCTGCGTGGGCACGAGCGCGAAGACCATCGCCACCTTGGAGCCGGGCCAGCAGCCGCCATCTGCGACCTCTGCGCATGACAGGCCGATGGCACCCACCCGTGCACCGCATGACCCGTTTCTGGTGACTCGTGCCACCAACGCTTCAGACGCACCGACGGGAGGACACACGATGGCGCAATCGACGACGACGCTGCCCTTCGAAGTCGAGCTGTTCTCGAGGCTGGCTCGGGAAGAGCTCGCCCGCGGCGCGGTGTGGATGGCCGAGATGGCCGCCCTCCTCGCGCACCAGGCCGACGCGAACGACCCCGAGGTGAAGCGCCTGCTCGAGCGCGCGCGGCTGGCGCGACGGGAGCAGACGGGCGAGGGCTGACGCCGTCGGTCAGCGCCGTTGTCTCCGTGGCGGCGGCTTGATGCCTTGCGACAGCTCGACGCTGCGACGAACCTCGGCGTCGTCGGGGCACGCGAAGTCGTAGTGCACGAGCGGCATGGCGGAGCACGAGCGGTCGACCACGACGTCGGCTCCACGGGCGGCGAAGAGAACGACCTGACATCCGCCCCGTGGGCCCCGCTGGGTGGCGTACCAGCCGTACAGCGGTTCCCGCTTCTCTTCGAGGGCGCAGCGCCCCTGGAACACCGGCACGATGAACTGCGCCGGCGCACATCGGGCGAACGCCTGCTCGAAGCACGCCCGGTCGGAACAGCGCGCGGGTGAGCCCAGGGCCGCGAGCTTCTTCTGCTCGGCCTCGGCTGCCGCACCGCGCACGAGCGGGCCGCCGAACATGGACACCCCCGCCGCAACTCCCCCTCCAGCGAAGCGCTTCGACGACGGAGACTTCGACACGCCGCCGTCAGCCGGTTCGGCGCCTGTCATCAGCCCGACGAGGGCGACGAGCCACATGCACGAAGCGTCGCACGACTCCCGTCCGCCGGCGAGCTGACGAGCTGGCACGGCGCACGCCGCGTGCATCGGCTCGGACCTGGGCTTCGCTCCCAACTCGCGAGGCGCCCGCGCCGGGGCCGGGTTCGCCCATCTCGAGCGTCGACATCGCGAGCCGCCGTTCGAGTTCGATGCGGCCGGAGAGGGCGCACTCGAGACGCAGCGGTCGGCGAGCGACGCGCCCCTGTCGACGATGGATCAGGTGATGCCGGCCGCCGCGCCCACCCCGAGCGGACCGTTGCCGCCGCCACCCGCGCAGGTGGTGGCGACCTTGTTCAGCGCGCCTTCACCCGCTTCTTGCGAGCATCGAGCTGCAGGAAGAGCGGCTCGAGGCCCTTCGGAAGCGCGTCGAAGGCGACGCCGATGCGGCTGAAGACCGACGTCATCGGGCTGCCCGCTTCGGCCCACGCCACGGTGCCGGTGAAGTTCACCTCGGCGCCGTCGACGAGGAAGTACCCGTGCACCTTCGAGCCGGGGACGAACACCTGCGGTAGCTCGGCTTGAAAGCCTCCGCGCGAGACGTCAGCGGTGAGGGCGGGCAGGCGGCGGCCGAGAGACAGCGGAAGGCGGAGCGCGCGACGGAGCGTGGAGCGACGGGTCGTCATGCGCGACAGGGTTCCACAGCCCTGTGGCGCGTCGAGTTTTCGGCTGCCGGTGGTAGGGCGCGTCGTCGCCATGCGCCACCTGCCTGCCGAGTTCGAAGCCCTCTTGTCCCGCCGGGGCCGCGCCGTGCTGAAGGGCACCGCTGGCCTCCGGCTGTCGGGCGACCAGCGCTTCCTCTCGGCGCAGGGGCTGCTCGAGCCGCGCGCGGCGAAGGCCGTGCTGGGGCTCCTCGACCGAACGCTCCGGGACGTGATGACGCCGATGGAAGACCCGATTCCCGAGTGGACCATCACCGGCATGCAGCACGACTACGGCGAGCTGCTCCCGAAGACGGTGCGGGTGACGACGGCGACGTTCTCGTCGAGGCGGTCGGCGGCCTTCCAGCGCGCGGGCGACATCGGCCTGCACACGATGCTCAAGAGCGCCTCGTACGTCGCGTTCGCCGAGGCGCTGGCCGGGCGGCGGCTGGCGAAGGGGCACGGCACCCAGGTGCTCTGCTACCGGCCGGGGGACTACGCGGGCCCGCACAACGACCACCACCCGGAGGACCCACGCGCGCG
>JALOQF010000051.1 GCA_025459425.1 Myxococcaceae bacterium
CTGCCGGGCGAGCTGCACGTCGTTCAAGAAGCCGGTGAAGTTCTCGCGAATGCGGCTCGAGCGGAAGACGACGGCCGCCTGCTGGTGCGCGGTGAAGCCACCCAGGTGGTAATGCACGTCGCCCGAGAGGCTGGCGCGGGTGGCGTCACCACCCTGGCGCGAGTCGTAGGTGTCGAAGAAGCCGAGGCGGCCCGCGCGCAGGTCGTCGTCGCGCACCACGCCCGCCGAGCGGAAGCCCGCGGCGTACCCGATGGCCTGCACGCGGAAGCTCGTCGTCTCGGAGAGCCGCCCCTCGTACCCCGCCGCCGCCCGCGCGCTCTGGGCCGACCGGTTCTGCCCGAAGCCGGCGCTGCGCTGGAGCGACACGCCGCCGAAGGTGCGCGTCGACGCTGCCTGCGGGCCCCACAGCAGCACCAGGCGCTGGGTGTCGAACGAGCCGTAGCTCCCCTTCACGGTGAGGCCGCGCTGCTTGAGGCCGAGCTCGTATGCCGCGCTTCCGGCCACCGCGAAGTTGCCCTGCCGTGGGTCGAACGGGCCCTCGATGACGCGCAGGTTCTCGACCAGCTCGGGGATGATGAAGTTCAAGTCGGCGTAGCCGTTGCCGTGCAGGTTGCCGACGTCGTTCACCGGCACGCCGTCGACGGACAGCTCGAGGTCCTGCCCTTCGCGCGCGTCGAAGCCACGCAGGAAGATGCGCTCGGGGTGGCCGTCGCCGCCCTCGTTCGTCAGGAGGATGCCGGGCGCCAGCTTGAGCAGCTCGCCGGCCGTCTGCCGGGGCACCAGGCGCAGCTCGCCCACCTCGATGCGCAGGTCGCTGGCGCCGCGCGACTTCGGCTCGAGGCGCCCGGTGATGACGGTCGACATCGCGTGCTTGCCGTGGCCGCCGTCGAGGGCGTCTTCGACGACCTCGCTCGCGTGGGGCGGGTGCTCGGGCTCGGCGGCCGGGCCGGCGTCGGGCGAGCCCGAGGCTCCACCGTCGGCCCCTGCGTCGGGGAGCAGCACCGCTGGCATCGCGAAGGACAGCCGCGTGCGCGCCGGCACCGCGGCGCCCTCGTGGAGCGCGGGCTTGAAGGTCCACCTCGAGAGCGCCTCGCGCGCCGCCGCGTCCCACGGGGCGCCGGCCGACTCGAGCACGACGATGTCGGCGGCGCGGCCCTGCTCGGTGACGGTGAACTCGAGCAGCACGTGGTCCTGCGTCGGCGGTGGTGCGTTGGCCGGCACGGCCGCTTCGGCCCGCGACAGCACCTCGGGTGGCACCACCTCACCGGCGTGCGCCACCCTCGCGGCGAACACGATGACGACGAAGCCGAGGCAGGTGGACCAACGAAGCGACATGACACCACACGTGACGAGGGGAACCCGGGCGGGCCCCGCGAGCGCGGTGACCAGCCGACGAAGCGTTCGTCACGCGCGGGGCGGAGAGCCCTTGGGGGCGAGCTGCCACAGCCCGATGGCAGAGCGCGGTGGGTCGGTGCGCCGCGAAGGGAGCGTGAGCGTCAGCGCCTTGCCAGGCTGGGGAAGCGCCGAGGCCTCGGTGACCGCGAAGTCCACCAGCGCTTCGCAGGGGCCTCCGTCGAACCACGACCCATCGAGCGCGGCGCCGTCACAGAGGCTGCGCTCGTCGTGCGCGTGCGCCCCCGTCGGAGCGTGCAGCTCGATGAGCGCACCGTCGGAGCCCACCGTGTGCGCCTCGACGCCGAGGTGCACCGTCACCCAGGCCTGGAGCGCCAGCAGCCCCACGGCGGTGAGGGCCAGCCACGCACGGTGCTGACGGCGGAGGGAGGACATCGAGCCGCGCGCTTACGGATCAGCTTCGAGCCTGTCAAGGTCACCCGTAGCTTGGTTGCAAGAACAACGGGGTTGGGGGGCACTCGGGGGGGCTTGGGAGACTTGGGAGGGCTGGGATGCTTCGCTCTCCGGGTGGCGTCGGAGGTTCCCATGGCGAAGTTCTGCGTCTTCTGTGGTGCGCCGCTGGCGCCTGTCGCCGGTCCCGGCGCCGTCGTCACCTGTTCGTCGTGCGGCAGGTCGTTTCACGACCCGAGCGTGGCGCAGCGCGGCCCGAATGGGCCCGCGGCGAAGGGGGGCATGCCGGCCATCGCGTGGGTCGTCATCCTGCTCGCGGGAGTTCCGGTCGTCATCGCCGTGCTCGGCATCGTCGCGGCCATCGCGATTCCGAACTTCATCCGCTTCAAGGTCCGGTCGAGGCAGGTCGAGTGCAAGACGATGCTCAAAGCCGTCGCCGCCGCCCAGCAGGAGTTCCAGCGCGGGCACGGGACCTTCGCCACGTCGTTCGACGCGCTCGGTGTCGTGGCTCCAGCAGAGAACCGGTACGCCTATGTGCTTGGCGCCGAGCCGGGGCAACGCCTCGAGCCGGCCGCGCGGTGGGGCACGCCGCGACTGTCGGGAGCCGACCTGAGCCGCGCCAGCGCCTCGAACGCCGAGTACACCGCCCTGTGCGCCGCCAACATCGACAACGACGAGGTCGTCGACGTGTGGGGCGTGTCATCGAAGCCACAGCTGGACCAGCGCGGTGAAGAGGTCGCGCCAGGGACGCCGTTCACCATCGTCGATGACGTGACGACCAGCGAATGATGAGGCAGCACCTCGGCTACGGCGTCACGCCCTCGTGAGCGGCGAAGGACGTCAGGCGCTCGAGCAGGCCCGAGGCGATACGTTCGGTGGCGCGGTCGGTGAGCCGCCGGCTCGTGATGGCACGCTTCAGACAGTGCAGGCGCTCCTCGGTGCCGGGCCAGAGGCACTCACTCCACGGAACGAAGGCTGCGCCACCGCCGCTCCAGAAGTGCCCGTCTGCATCACAGCCCACGGTGACCGACACGCGACCAGGCGGTGCGGCCGTGCCGGTTCCAGCGACGGGCTCCAGCACGCGGTTCGCGGTCCGGCGCGCGGCGTCGGAGCCGACGGTCTGCCACCGTATCGGGTCGTGCTCCCGGCCGATGGACACCTGGCCGCTCGCCTCGCTCCATTCAATCCGGACCAGCAGCCCCGAGCCCACCGCGGTCAGCCAGCCGCTCCTCGACGTCGAGATGCACGGGTACGGCGGCGGGTCTCGCCAGAAGCGCTTCGTGACGATGACTCCAGCGAAGAGGAGCGCCACGAGGCCGAGAACGCCGAAGGTCGCAAGGCGCCGCACGGGGGGACCAACAGCCATTCCCCGGCGAACGTTCCCGGCGCTGTCGCGAGGGCACTCTCGTGGACTTCACTCCGACCCGCGGCGTACACGTCTCTCTCCCGCGGGCCGGCGGCGGATTGCCGGCTGCGTCGCCTCGACGACGGGCGGTACGAGTACACGCCCAAGCGGGGCAGTCCCTTCACCCTCTGAAGCCGCGGCCCTGGTGAAGCGCCTGGTGGACCTGACGCCGCCCCCCCAACGCGCACCTCACCACCTTCCACGGCGTCGAACGCCCCCAACGCCAGGCTGCGGCCCCTCGTCACCCGCCAGCCCGCAGCCGCGCCCACTCCGTCTTCAGCCACTCGCCTCAGCTCCGAAGAAGAAGCGCCGGCTCGACTGGCCGACGCTGCACCAGCGCACCGAACGGCACCGACGTCTTGCGCTGTCCCTGTGGAGGCCGTCTCCGCATCCACTCGGTGCACACCACCCGCGCCGCTGCCGAGGCAGGCTCGCCCAGCCTGGCGTCGCCCTGCCGCCCGCGCGCCAGAGACTCCCGCCCGCCACCGCCCAGCCTTCCCTTCGCCGCCTGACGGACAGCCTCGTCGTCTCTCCGCGCCGCCACGCCCTGGGCCTGTCCGTCTCGTGAGGCCTTAGCGACGCCTGCACACTCCGAGACCGCCTCCCCGCACCGCATCTCCCCACGTCCGCCGCCAGCTCGCCTCTTGCCCCTCACCCCGGTTTCGTGGGTTGAACCTCCTCTCCGTTCGTTCTGACCGAAGAAGGCCTGCGGCAAGACGGCCTCCAAGTCGGAGACCCAGCCCTCACTCGACCTCGACGACGACACATGAAGGCCAAGAAGAAATCACTCGAGCAGCAGCACCGTGGTGGGTTGAGCAACCTCCGTGGCAACGCCTTCGAGGAGCACTTTGCGGTGTGGCGCTGCCTCGAGGCGCTCCATGCGTTGGAGCAGACCGGCGCCGCGCGCTCGCTCGCGACCCAGCTCAGGAACGCGTTCGTCGATGACTGGGTCGAGAAGCACGGCGTTGCGAAGCACCACTACCAGCTCAAGCGCAAGGCGAGCGTCTCATGGTCGGAGGTCGCCGCCGACTTCCGCAAGCAGCTCAAGCACTCGGCCTCGGCGACGCTCGTGGTGCACCAGCGTAAGACCGCGGTGCGGCTCCGTCGTTCGAAGTGGCGCGTCAGGCAGGCGGCGGTCCTCTGCTTTCCGGGGTCGATTCGACCCGGCGACGTGATGAAGGCGGCCTTGGTGGCGAAGGTCCTCCACAAGGTCTGTGTCGTTGCCAGGCCCACCCGCTCCGATCTGTCTGTGGTGTGGGCGGTGGTCGCAAAGACCTGGAAGGACGTGCAGAACCCCGGACGTTTCGTTCACATCGAGCGCGTCGTCGATCGGCTCACAGATCCAGGGGTGCCGGTTCGAGTGCGCTGGACGCCGACACCCAAGTGGGCACGGGCCGAAAAGTGGCTCAGCGCCATCGGTGGGCTCTCCTTCTCCATCGATGGTGGGCACTTCCACTACGACGACGGCGCTGGAATACGCGGTCGCGTCTCTTGTAGAAGTTCCGCCTTCGCTGAGTTTGTCGAGCTGGTGGTGCAAGGGAAGATCACGAAGGTGAACGACGTGGGAGTGCACCTGTGACTCAGACGAGTGACGGTCGAAAGTTCACCCCGTACGCGACGGCCGCTGCCCGCAAGGCGCTCAAGCAGTTGCCGCTCCAGCTGCCGCCCGCTGCGTACCAGCGCGCGATGAAGACGCTCGGCACCGAACTCGGCCGGGCGGTGGCCGCTCATGTTGATGCGTCACCGTTCGTGGTCGTCACGACGCCCGAAGACGCTGACTTTCTCACCCGCGGCATGCTGGACGCGCTCCCCGACCGCGCGCACCTCGTCTGCTACTGGACGACGCGGCAGGGCAACAGCGCGAGCGTTCACAAAGAATACGTCGACCCGAAGACGCCGAAGACCATCGACACCGTCATCATCGCCAAGTCGATTATCTCGTCGGGCTGCATCGTGCGCACCAACCTCGAGGAGTTCCTCAACGCGCGCAAGCCGAAGCACATCGTCATCGCCGCGCCGGTGATGCTCACCTCGGCTGACGACGAGCTGCGGCGGTCCTTCCCGGCGAAAATCTCGAAGCGCTTCGAGTTCGTCACCTTTGCCATCGATTCCCGGAAGGAAGGCGACGTCGTGCGGCCTGGCGTCGGCGGCATGGTCGAGGAGCGGCTGGGCCTCACCGGCCGCGTGTTCCCTGACATCGTCGCTCAGTGGCGAGCGCGACCGTCGTAGGGTTGACCCAGCCTGTGGAGGCCGTCTCCGCATCCACTCGGTGCACACCACCCGCGCCGCTGCCGAGGCCAGGCTCGCCCAGCCTGGCGTCGCCCTGCCGCCCGCGCGCCAGAGACTCCCGCCCGCCACCGGGGGTGACCGTGCACCACGAGGTCGACGCCGCCGTTCGCGTCCCCACCCACCGTTTCAAGGACGGTCAGCGTCAGCTGACAGCCGCCGCTCGCCTGCACCGCGGCGCTCGTGATGGTGAGCGCCCTGGCGTCGAGCACGACGCCGCCGGAGAGGTCGACGCTCGCCTCCCGACACTGGCCGGCGAGCGTGGCCTCGACGCCACCAGAGGTTTCGACCGTGAGTTGGTCGAGCTCGAGCCCCTTCGCCTCGAGGTTGATACCGCCCGACAGCTTCAGCGCCAGGGTGCGGTTCGGAAACGGCGCGAGCGTGATGTCACAGCCGCCCGAGGCGCTCAGCTCCGAGAGGGCCGGCGTGGTGAGGCGCACGATGACGGGCTTCGTTCGTTTCCACGGGAAGCCCTGGCTCTTTCGCTGCACCGAGAGTGTCCCGCCAGTGACAGTCGTCGTGACCGAGCGAAGCGCCTCTGCGTCGCCCTCCAGGACGAGCGACGGAGCGCCCGGGCCAATCCGAGACCTCGAGGCCGCTCGACAGGTCCACCGCGTGGAAGGCTGCGACCTGTCGCGGCTCGGTCGTGGGTGCGGCGGACACGACGAAAGACACGAGGAGCGGCAGAACGAGCAACGAGCGAATGGCCGCGAGAACGGAAGACGGGTGGGTCGATTGCGCTGCCCGGGCCGCTCGAACTGACGGCAACCCTCATGGACTGCACGACAACGTCCCGCTCGTGCAGAACCAGCCGCGCCAGTTGCCACTCGCCAGACACGCCGCCACCGCCGCGCGCTTCGCTGCCGTCTCGCCCAGCCCGCTCCCCGTGAACTGCACCGTGCGGCCCGCGCTCGACGAGTACTTCGAGAACCGGCACGTCGTCGACCGCGCAGGCTCGGGCGCGCAGTAGTCCGCCGCCGAGGAGCAGAACCAGCTCGCCCAATCCGCGTCGCTGCACTGGCTCGAGGCCTGGCTCGTCGCGCTGCTCTCGGTCGACCCCGCGCCGTACGTCACCATCGTCACCGAGTGGTCGTTCGACCACTTCCGCAGTTCGCAGCCGATGACGGTGGCCGTGCCGCTGCTCGAGCGGTCCTTGCAGGCGTTGGCGCACGTCGCCGCCTGGCCCTGGCAGAGGTTGTTGAGGCAGTACCGGGCCGTGTCCCAGCGGGAACCATCACTGCACGTGCACGAGAACGCGGGGCACGTCGCCGCGACGCTGCACGTGGCGCCAATCGCCGTCCCACCACCACTGGAGCCTCCAGCTGAGCCTCCTCCCGTCCCCGGCGACGTCGACGCCACCCCGCGGCGGTCCTTGCACGCGTTCTCGCAGGTCGCCGTCTGGCCCTGGCAGACGTTGTTGAAGCAATACCGTGCGGTGTCCCACCGGGTGCCGTCGTTGCACCGGCAGCTGAAGGCCGGGCAACTGGCGGCCGCGCTGCACGAGAGGCCAGCCGTCGTCGAGGTGCCCACGCCCCGCGGGTCGTCGAGCCCGCCCCCACAGGCTGCGAGCATGAAGAAGGCCACGCCGGCGAGCGCCGGCCGAATCATCGTCGTCATGAAGTGTTCCCCTGGCGTAGCGCTGAAGGCGCCGTGGTCGTCGTACGACCCACCTTTGGGTCCACCCTCGTCCTTCCGTCACGGGAGCCGATTTTTCCTCGCGCGACACCGCGCCGCACTCGCGGGAGAGTCAGCACCCGGAGGGGACATGAAGCTCGAGGCACGGGTGAAGGACGCCGCACGGCACGCGGCGAAGGGTGACGCTCCGGGGGCGCTCGCGGCGCTGCTCGAGGTGTGGCGTGCGCTGCCCGCTCCGGCTGTCGCGAAGGTGCTCGACGCCGTGACGGCCGCCGCCTTGCCGAAGACACCGCCCGACTTCGACGCTGCGGCGGAGTCGAATGACGTGGTCGAAGCGCCGAGGCTCGTTCAGCGGCTCCGCGACGTGAACGCCGCCGCTGCCGTCGGCCGCATCGCCGCCCTGTCGAACCTCGAGCAGGACCCGCGCGTCGCGTCCGAGTTGGTGGCGCTCCTCGAAGACCCTCCGTTTCACGCGACCGGGAGCAAGCCCTTCTGGAAGCTCGTCTTCGAGCTCCTCGCGCGCAACGCCGACCCGCGCTCGCTGTCGCGGCTGAAGAAGGTGCGCAAGGCCAGCCACATCAGCGGCGCCTCGATGCGCGGGTGGATGGCGGCGCAGTTCGAGCAGGCCGTTTCGGTGACGCCGATGACGGCACCGAAGGTTCCCGCGACGGTGGCCCGCGCGCTCGCGCAGGTGAAGTTCAAGCCTCCAAAGAGCCCGGCCGCGCCGAAGCCCGGGAAGGCCGTCTCGACGCTCGAGCTCTTCCGCGCCGTGTACGAGCGCCCGGACGACGACGAGCCCCGCGCGCTCCTGGCCGACGTGCTGCAAGAAAAGGGAGACCCGCGCGGTCAGTTCATCGCGCTGCAGCTCGCAGCGAACCGTGTCGAGACGCGCGCCGAGCAGCTCAAGCTCGTGCGCAAGCACCAGCGCGCGTGGCTGGGCGAGCTGGCCAACCACCTCGGGTATCTCGCGTACCCGTCGGTCAAAGAGGTCGACCCGGCGCTCGCGAAACCGACGAGCATCGAGCTGTGGTGGAACCGTGGGTTTCCCGCGGCCGCGCGCCTCGACTTCACCACCCCGACATTCATCGCGCTCGCGGGCCGGCCTGAGTGGGCGACGCTCCGCCGCATCGAGAACCTCGCCCGGCACGCGGAGCTCCCCGAAGCGGCGCTCCAGACCTTCTTCACCAGCCTGCGCGGCCTTCGTGACTCCGGGCAGGTGACCGCGCAGCAGCTGCGTGTCCTCGCGCGCAGCACGGGCCTCGCGCAGCGGCTCACCAGCGCGAGCGTCGTCGTGGAGTCAGCCGACGAGCTGCCCGTCGTGGCGTCGGCGCTGAAGTCACTGGGAGCGCTCGAGCGGCTGAAGCTCGCCTTCGTCGGAGGCCTCGCGCCCGACGTGTCCATCGTCCGAAGCTGCCGACGTTGAAGTGGCTGCGCGTGACCGGCCCGGGCGATGTCGTGCTGGAGCGGGTCGAAGGCGAGCGCTGGCGGCGCACTGGACCCGCGGAGCCCGAGCTCGAAGCGGCGCTCACGCGCTCCGGGTGGAGTTTCGTCGCGGGTTGATGGGCTCGTTCACGGCAACCGCCACGAATAGTTCGGGTCCTGCTTGCACGGGCTGTTCGGCACGCGCGCGAGAATGAAGTCCTTGTCTTCCGCCACCACCGGCAGGTTCGCGCCCTTCGGGACGATGGCGTAGTTGCACGTGCCGGCCTGCACGCAGTCGTACGGCCACCCAGGTGAATAGAGCGGCGCGCGGCGGTGCAGGTAGGTGGCGCCGCCCATCCACGCGGGGTGGACCGGCGTGAAGAGCCCACAGAGGTCGGTCTGCTGCGAGGCCACCAGCATGAGGCGGTTCACCGGACCGTTGTCGTCCCACGCGCTGGCGCTCTCACGGCCGGGGTACTGGCCGAGCTGCCCGAAGGTGAGCCGGTCGGCCGTGACCGCCGAGACGAGCGAGGCCACCACCACGAACGCCATGCCGCCCTGCCGCAAGCGCTCGAGCGGCAGCGACGACACGCCCACCGCCACCAGCGCCGCCAGCACCGGTAGCACCGGGAGGATGAAGCGGTACTCCTTGTGCGGCGACGCCGAGTGCAGCGCGAAGAAGAGCAGCCCCACCACGAAGAGCCCGGGCGCGCGCCGCAGGCCGACGAGCACACCCACGGCCAGCGCCGCGGTGACGAGCGGCATCGACGTCCACAAACGTTGGAGGAAGAAGTACCACGGCGCCACGCCCCAGCC
The DNA here is from genome assembly GCA_025459425.1 of Myxococcaceae bacterium. GTDB lineage: Bacteria > Myxococcota > Myxococcia > Myxococcales > Myxococcaceae > Xiheimicrobium. The sequence goes on from JALOQF010000051.1 coordinate 9,368, forward strand.
CGCGGCCTTCCCCTCGATGAGGTTGAAGCGCAGGTACACCACCGCCGAGTGGAACCAGCCGCCGGCCTTCGCTCCGGGAGCGTCGTGCCACGTCGCCGCGTCGAGCGCGCCGAAGACGAGGGCCCACACGCCGAGCGTCAGCACCACGTCTCGCAGCGCGAGCCAGCGCCCCGGCCCGGGGGCCATCCACGGGCCCGCACGCTCCCTCGACCGCACCGCGAGCACGCCCAGCACGCCGACGCAGAAGACCGCCGACTGGAGCCGCAGCAGCACCGCGAGTCCCAGCAGTGACGCGCCCAGCACCAGCAACCGCCTCGCGCGAGGGTCGGTCGCCGCCTTCCCGAACACCTCGCGGTCGAGCAGCAACGAGAGGCCCCACACCACCGGCAGCGCCGTCGCGTTCTCGCTCATCGCCCGCGGCGCGAAGTAGAGGACCGGCGCCGCCAGGCTGAAGATGGAAGCGGCCGCCGCGGCGGCGAGCTCGTCAGCGCCCACCGCGCGCGCGAGCCGGTACGTGCCCAGCGCCGTGCCCACCGACACGAGCGCGAAGAAGCCCTTCACCACCGGCACGTAGGCCGTCGGCTGGTCGAGCCCCACCAGCGCGCACAGCTTCAAGAGGCCCGCGACCAGCCCCGGCAGCGCCCAGTTGCGCGCGCCGTCGATGAACTCCCAGGGAATGAGGCCGTGGCCGAAGACGAGCGCGTGGGCCGGCTCGAACGACTGGTAGATTTCGTCGGGCCAGAAGATGCCGTGGTCGGTGACGGCGAGGCGCAGGCGCAGGAACAGCCCGATGGCCAGCGGGAGCAACAACAGCAGCTGGGCGTCCTTGCGCTGCGGCATCGGGCGGGTGCGCGTAGCAGACTTTCCGGCCCGAGCGTGCCGCCGCCGCGGTCGAACGCCAGCTCCGGGCACCACCCGCGGCGAGGTCCCCGGAACGCGGTTGGCACGCGGTGGAGCGGGCCGTATGGGTGCCTCATGCCGTCGAACACGATGCGGTGGGTCGTCGTCACCGGGGCCAGCTCGGGCATCGGCCGGGCCGTCGTCGAGCGAGCCTCGAGGCAGGGGTTCGGCGTGGTGGCCTGCGTTCGGAAAACGAGCCGGGCGCCCTTCACGCCGAGCCGCTCGTTGCGGCTGGTGCAGGTCGACGTGCGCAGAGAGCCCGATGTCGCCCGGCTCCGTCGTGCCGTCGCGCGGCTGCCCCTCGCGGGGCTCGTCAACGCGGCCGGGCTGGCGTTCGCGGCGCCGCTCGAGTGGACGAGCGCCCGGGCCCTGCGCGACCTGCTCGACGTCAACGTCGTGGGCGTGCAGCGCATCACGAAGGCGCTGGCGCCACGGCTGCGGCCCTCGCAGGGCCGGGTGGTGAACCTCAGCTCCGGCGCGGGGCTCGTCACGTCTCCCTTCACCGCCGCGTACTCGGCGTCGAAGTTCGCGCTCGAGAGCCTCTCGGACGGCTGGCGCATGGAGCTCGCCCGCGACGGAGTGCCGGTGACGCTCATCGAGCCGGGCCCGGTGGCGACGCCGCTGTGGGACCGCGTCGAGGCCCAGATGCGCCAGACGCGCCGGCGCGCGGAGCCGTCGGTGCGCGCGCACTGGGAGGCCCCCTGGGCCACCGCCGTCACCGTGCTCGCCCAGGCGAGGGCGACGGCCATCGACCCCGACGTCGTCGCGGCGCAGGTGCTCGAGGCCCTCACCGCGCCCCGGCCGCCAGTGCGAATGTCGGCTACGTCGCGTGAAGAGCTGGCCGCGCTGCTGGCCATGGACGAGCTCGAGCGGGACCGGGCGGTGGCGCTACCGTGGGGGCTGTGAGGGCCGCGGAACGGTGACGTTGCCGGTGAAGACCCAGTCGGGGTCGTACCGCGCCTTGAGCTGCTGGAGTCGGCCGAGGTTGCTCGTGTACGCCGCCACGACGGCCTCGGGCCCGTGCTTCGGCGAGACGTAGTTGACGTAGCTGCCGAGCGCCCGAGGGCGCATCTGTTCGAACAACCACTCCTGCCACGCGAGGGCGTCTGGGTCTGGCGCGCCCTGCCACTTCAGCGCGCTCACCCAGCCGAGCTGCACGCCGCGGTGCGCGAACGCCGTCGACGCCGGGTCGACGCGGCCGATGGCCCCACCCATGTGCTCGAGCACCGTCCAGCTGCTGCGCTGCACCGAGTCGCTCACGGCCGCCGAGAGCGTGGCGATGGCGGCGTCGTCGAGCGCCGACAGGAAGTGCGAACGCCACGAGTGCGAGAAGCCCTCGGGGAAGGTCTCGTTCTCGGTGTCATGGTGAAGCGCGACGACGTCGACCTCCGAGAACCCGCCACCCAGGCTCCGGCCCCAGGTCGTGAGGGGGTGCAGCACCGCTTCTCCCTCGTCTGGAGGCCCCAGGTGGAAGGCCATGAAGGTGAGCGAGGGGAAGGTGTTCGGCGCGGTCTCGAGGCCGACGTACACCGTGGTGTCGTCGCCAAGGGTCTCGAGGAACGCGCGGTAGCGGGGCAACAGATCAGCCGCCCGGCCCGCGTGGTACGCGAACGTGCCGCCGTACACCGAGGGCAACTCGTGGACGCGGAGCACCAGCTTCGTCACCACGCCGACGTTGGCGCCCGCGCCCCGCAGCGCCCAGAACAGGTCCGGCTCCTGCGTCGGGCTCGCGACCACGACGCTCCCATCGGCGAGCACGACCTGGGCTTCGAGGAGCTGGTCGCACGCCAGCCCGTGGCGCCTCGACAGCAGCCCATACCCACCCCCGAGCAGGAGCCCCGACACCCCGACGCGCGGGTCGAAGCCCGTCACCGTCGCCAGCCCCTCGGCCGCGAGCTGGCGAATGAGCGCCCCGCTCACCACGCCGCCGCCGAGGGTCGCCGTCATCGCCTCGCGGTCGACCTCGATGGTGTCGAGGCCCCGCAGGTCGATGACCGCTGCGCCTTCGCCCACCGAGGCGCCACCGTGCGCATGGCCGCCGCTCCGCACCGTCACCGGGAGCCCGGCTGCGCGTGCGTGTCGAACGGCCGCGACGACGTCGTCCGTCGTCGAGCAGCGAACGACGAGGCGGGGCCGATGTTGGAACGCCTGATTGAACACCCGCGCCGTCGCCTCGAAGTCGGGGTCGCCGGGAACCACGAGCGACCCGGACAGCGCGGCTGCGAAGGCGTCGTGGTCTTCGTTCCTGGAAGAAGGAGGCACCGCTCGACTCTGCCATGGCGGCTCCGAGGGCGCGCGCTGGTGACGGAGTTGGTGGGGCACCGGCCGTGGCGGGTCCTTTCTGGTGCCGCGAGGTCCGGCCAGCCGAGGGACCACAGGGCAAGACGAGCGCCTTCGTCCGCTGGACAGCGTTCGGCTGGGGAGGTGAGCTGCGCGTGTGATCAGGTCACTCATCGACGCATGGTTGGATCTCGGTCGCGCTCACAGATACGTGCTCAGCGTGACGATTCTCGTCATCGCCCTCGCCGCCAAACTTCTGCTCAACCGGGTGTGGGTGACGCCCTGGGCCGTCGGCGGTGTGCTGCTCACGCTCACCATCCTTCGCGTGGGTGAGGACGAGCCGCTCTGACGCGGGCGCTCGGCGAAAGCCAGGTCACAGCGTCGTCGTCCAGCTGAACCCCGGCGTCGGGTGCACGCTGTACCGGCCATCGAAGCCCAGCAGGAACCCCACACCGAGGCGCACGTCGAGCCCGCGCCACGCCGCCCACACGACGCCCACCTCGCCGTGCACGCCCGTGCCCCGCGTCACCGAGGTGCTCACGTTCCAGTCGTTGTTCAGGCCCTGCACCAACGACACCGACGCGAACAGGCTCGACGGGCGGCCAGCGCCGAGGTCGTAGCGGAGAAAGTACGCGGTGAGCCCCGCCTTGAGGAACCAGGTGGTGCGCGCGCCGCCCTCGGGGGCCGTGTCGAGAATGAGCGGAAACGCGCCGACGTGCAGGCCGAGAAAGCCCTGGCGAACCTCGAGGCCAATGGACGGCGAGCGGAACGCGTGCAGCGACACCTGCGTTCGGGGAGGCGCCGCGGGCGTCGGCCCGGGCTCGGCTGGAGAAGACGTCTGCGACACGAGGAGCGTCAGGAGGAGCGTGGTCATGCACGCGATGTCTCGCGCCGGGCGCCCGGGCGCAGTGGCCCCTCACGACACTCGACTGGCTCCGGGCGCCACCACCTTCGTGTGCTGGGCGCGCCATTCTCCCGGCGTCAGGCCGCGCCATCGGCGAAACGCCTTGTGGAAGGTGCTCGGGTCTTGAAAGCCAAGCAGGTACGAGACTTCCCCGAGCGAGAGCGTGTCATCGGCGAGGTAGCGCTCCGCCAGGCCCAGCCGCGCCTCGTCGACCAGCCCCGAGAACGAGTCCGACGACTCGGCGAGGCGGCGCTGCAGCGTGCGCGGCGTCATCGCGAAGCGCGCGGCGACCTGCTCGATGGTGAGGCCGCCGTTCGGGAGCTCCGAGACGAGGGCGCGCAGCACCTGGTCACGGAGGGCGTCGTCGCGCCTGGGCAGGTCCGCGAGCAACCGCTGCGCGTAGGCCTCGAGGTGTTGCCCCAGGCGAGAAGGCGCGCTCACCCGCACCGGCATCGACGCGTCGTCTCGCGTCAGCACGACGAGCGTCTCGGGAGCCTGGAACGTCGGCTTCACCCCGAAGAAGGCGCGGTGCTGTGACACGTCGTCTGGCGCCGGGTGAAAGAAGCGCACGGCCCGGGGCTTCCAGTCGGGGCGTGCCGACACGAAACGAACGAGGGCGACCGCGCTCGCGGTGTTGAACTCGGCGATGTGTCTCGGCGGTGCGCTGGGCAGCCCGCGGCAGCCGGGGAACAGTTGCACCTCGTCACCGTGGTGTTCGAGCTCGGTGCGCCCGGCGTCGTGCAGCAGGCGCGAGTACGTCACCACCCGCTCGAGGGCCTCTCCGACGGTGCGACTCGTCGCGGCCAGGTGCCCGACGACGTGAAAGCCGTCGAGGTCGAGGCGCTCCGCGAAGTGAAGGCCGAAGTCCGGGTCGTCGAGGCGGTTCGCGGCCTCGACCCAGAGGCCCTCGGCCGCCTCGACTGGAACGCGAGCGTCGCTCGACGACAGACCCGCCAGCGACAGCCCCAGCGCCGGCAGCGTCGGCGTCAGGTCGACGCCGCGCGCCTTCACGAAGGCCAGCAGCGCCACCAGGTTCGCTCCTGCGACCGAGTACGACGCTGCCACACGAGCGGGCACGGAGCCGTCCTAGCGACGTCGACGCCGACCCTCAACCGCTCGTGTCGACCGAGGCGTCATCGAGGGCAAGGCCTTCGAGCAGGGCGCGCTTCTCGAGGCCCGTGCCCGTCGACGCCACCAGCACCTCGTAGATGGACCGCGCCTTGCCGTTCAGCCCGAAGACGGACCAGCGCTCGGACTCCCAGCCGCGCACGGTCTGGTCGAAGCGCACGACGCAGACCCGTCGCCCGCTCCGCGGTCGATACAGCGTCCAGGTGTCGTGTCCGAGGCTGTCGGCGATGGAGAACGAGGCGACCACTTCGAGCTGACTCAGCTTGAACGACCGCACCGCCCGCAGGCTGGCAAACGCGGAAGGCCCGGTCAAAGCGCAGCGGCCTCACCTTTCGTGCGCAGCGCGCCGCTCGACGTCGACCTCGCTCGTCGAGGCTGGCGACCCAGCCAGTCGGTGGACCAGGACGATGGCGGTCGCCGTGTGGGGTGCCGCGCCCGGCGCGCTTCGCGGGTGTGGGCCGTTGCCGGGCGAACGCACGCGGGACATCGGCGGTGTCGTCGGGGTCGCCGCACCACCGTGCGCGCGGCCTCTCCGGGAACCTGTCGATGTTCTACGAGCCCTTCACCGCCGAGCGCCTGCTCGGGCTGACGGCCCCTCGTCGCGCCGGTGCGCGCCACCATCGCCTGGTACCGGAGCCACCCGTCATGAAGGCCCTGTCGCCTGACGCCAACGGGTTGTCGCGTGCGGCCACGGCGCCCGGAGCGGGCCGGGCGCATCGTGCGGGCATGACCACCACGCACGCTTCGCCTCCCCGAATCGCCGGCGCCTTGCTCACCACGGCCGCCGTCGGGTTCATCGCCGTCTTCTCGTACCTCGCCGCGGCCTTCGGCTACCCCGACGTGCTCGACCGCCCGGCCGCCGAGGTGCTGCCCGCGCTCCTCGGTGGAGGCGCCAGCTTGCGCCTGGTGTGGGTCGTCTACGCCGGGTTGCCGCTCGCCCTCTCGCTCGTCGCGGCGCTGGTGTCGTTCGAGCGCCAGTCGTGGGTCTTCCGCGCTTTCGGCGTAGCCGCCGGGCTCTCGATGAGCGCGGGCCTCGCGCGGTGGTCGACGCTGCAGTGGAGCCTCGCGGAGCAGTGGGCCGCCGCCGAGGTCGCCGCCCGCGAGGCGCTGTCGGCACGCTTCGACGGGCTCAACCTCGTGTTGGGGAACGTGGTGGGCGAGTTCCTCGGCGAGGTCTTCCTCGCGCTCTGGCTGGTGGCCGTCGCCCGGTCGCTCGCCGGCCGCTGGGTGGGCCGCGCCTCGCTCCTGCTCGCCGCCTTGATGCTCGTCGGCAGCCTGCGCAACGTCACGCCGCTGGTGCAGGTCGCCACCGACGTGACGAACGGGTTGCTCCCCGTCGTGCTCGTGTGGGTGGGCGCGACGTGGGCGCTTCGCTGGCAGCCCATGGGGCGCCGGGCCGAATCCCCACCCTTGGCGGCCCGTGGGGGTTAACCTCTGCCCTCGCGATGTCGAACCAGCCGAAAGACCACCAGCAGGACGAGATCCTCACCAGCCCCGGCGAAGCGGCGGCGCTCGACCCGTTCGAAGAGCCGTACATCACGACGACGCACACCCTCGTCGTCGAGAACCGCACCACGCTGAAGGTGCGCAAGTGCCGCTTGTCCATCACCGGCGGCCCCGAGCTGGGGAAAGAAATCGTCACCGACAAGGAGCGTCTGCGCGTCGGCGCCCACTCGTCGAACGACCTCGTGCTGGCCGAAGACCGCGCCGCCAGCCGCCACCACTTCGAGATTCAGTACACCGAGCGCGGCTACCTCGTCATCGACCTCAACTCGACCAACGGCACCTTCCTCGATGGGCGCCGCGTCGAGCGCGCCTACCTCTCGAGCGGCAGCCAGGTGCGCGCCGGCCAGTCGGTCGTCACCTTCGCGCCCATCGACGAAGAGGTGACCGTCGAGCCCGACCGCGACGGCGAGCTCGAGGGCATGGTGGGGCAGTCGGTGAAGATGCGGCAGATTTTCGGCCTCATCCGCAAGATTGCGCCGATGGACGTGTCGGTCGTCGTGCAGGGCGAGACGGGCACCGGCAAGGAGCTGGTCGCGCGCGCGGTGCACAACCTCTCGGGCCGCAAGCGCGGGCCCTTCGTGGTGCTCGACTGTGGCGCCATTCCACCCAACCTCATCGAGTCCGAGCTGTTCGGTCACGAGAAGGGCGCCTTCACCGGCGCCGTCGCCTCGCGCCCCGGCGCCTTCGAGCGCGCCAACGGCGGCACCATCTTCCTCGACGAGCTGGGAGAGCTGCGGCTCGACCTCCAGCCCAAGCTCTTGCGCGTGCTCGAGAACCGCGAGGTGCGGCGCGTCGGCGGCAACGACGTCATCGAGGTCGACGTGCGCGTCATCGCCGCCACCAACCGCGACCTGGTGAAAGAGATTCAGGCCGGCAACTTCCGCGAAGACCTCTACTTCCGCCTGTCGGTCATCAACATTCAGCTGCCGCCGCTGCGCCAGCGCCGCGAAGACGTGCCCCTCATCATCCGCAAGGCGCTCGCCGACCCCGACATCGTGCAGCGCCACGGGAAGAAGCGCGTGCTGCCGGCGGCGATGGCGATTCTGCAGAACTACGCGTGGCCGGGGAACATTCGCGAGCTCGTCAACGTCGTCTCGCACGTGCTGACGTTCTCGGACGGCGAAGAGATCGACGTCTCGCACCTGCCGGCGCGCCTCCAGGGCCAGCAGAAGGAGCAGCCGCTCCCGTTCAACGAGCACCTCTCGTTCAAGGACGCCAAGGAGCAGCTGCTCGAGAACTTCGAGCGCGAGTACATCACGCAGGTGTTGAAGCGCTGCGACGGCAACATCTCGCGGGCCGCGCGTGAGTCGGGGCTGCACCGCAAGTCGGTCGAGCGCCTGGTGAAGAAGTACGCGCTCGACGCGCGCGCCATCAAGCAGGGCGCCGGCTAGGCCGCCTCCTCGAGCGCGCTGGAGACGACGAAGGCCTCCCCCGGCGTGCTGCCGAAGGAGGCCCTCTCCGTGGCGATGAAGCCTCTTCGTGGGAGGTCGTGGCGTTACCCACGCGTCTCGCTCTTCAAGCGATCGACCCCCACGTAGAAGTGCGTCTGGGCCGCCTTGCCCATGTCCTTGAGCGCCTCGAGCTCCTTCACCCGCACCAGCGAGGGGTTCTTCGCGAGCAGGTCGGCGAGGGCCTGGTCGAGCTCGAGCTTCTTCTGCTGGTTGTCCAGCGCCGTCGTCGCCTCGACGGTCGAGACCTCGGCGCGCGACTTCGCGTCGAGGGCGGCGATGTCGGCGCGCGACTTCGCCGCGATGAGGTTCGCCTCGGCCTGGCGCTCCGTCTCGATGACGCGGTTCATCAGCTCCCGCAGCTGCCCGGGAAAGATGATGTCCTTCACGTCGGCCCGCAGCACGGTGACGCCGAACTGCATCGCCGGGCCCGAGATGTCGGCCTGAATCGCCTCGGACAGCTCGTTGCGGTCCTTGAGAATCTGGTCGAGCGACCGCGTGGCCAGGAAGCGCCGCGCCGCCAGCTGCACGTCTTCGTACAGCCGGTCCTCGTAGTTGGTGACGTTCAGCACCGCGGCCTTCGGGTCGGTCACCCGGAACGACACCAGGAGCGACAGCCGCACCGACACCTTGTCGGCCGTGAGGATTTCCTGGTTCTTGATGGTGGTCGACCGCTCGCGCAGGTCGACGAGCTCGACGGTGGGCTTCGGGCCGAAGAAGCGGCCCACGGTGTGGCGGCCGGCCTCGAGCGCGCGCGTCAGCTTGCCGTCCTCGAAGAGCAGCCCGGTGAAGCCCTGCTTGATGGTGATGGTGGTCTTCATGATGAACCTCGAGACGACGAAAAAGGAGGGGCGGAGCGCGATGGACACCCGACGTGAAAGGACGGGTTGGTCGGCCAGCGGACGATGGCAGGACCAGTCACGCTGGAGGGAGTCGACCGCTTTCCATGGTGCCAGCGCCCGAAACGCCCCGCGCGAGGAGACGGACCGGGCCGCGCAGGTCTGACGAGGCGCCCTTCAGCGGATGACGCGGGTGACGATGCGCCAGCGGGTCTGCGGCGCGCAGCGCTCCTGCCAGGTGACGACGAGGGCGTCTTCGATGAAGGCGAGGTGCGGCCATGCGGCCTCGCAAAAGAGGTCGAGGTCGAGCGGCGGTTGCGGGCCGGGGAAGCCCACGCGCGGGGGCCCGTTGAAGTCCGTCATCGACGACGAGCCTGCGTTCGGGGTCACCAGGAGCCGGACATCGCCGTCGATGGAGGCGGCCACCACCACGAGTCCGCCACGCGACACGGCCGACCAACCCTGCAGGCTCTGCGTCGAGACGAGCGTCGAGGGCGAGCCGAAGCGGTCGAGGCGAACCAGGGAAAGCCTCGGGGCGGCGGCGCGCTCGACGACGACGAAGGACAGCTCATGGGTGCAACTGGCGCAGGTCTGGGCCTGCGTGGTGAGCCCCGTCATGCGCAGCACGTCGGTCAACGTGTAGCCGATGCCGACGCCGCTGAAGCTCGAGGGCGCGCTGCGCACGTAGCTCCTCAGCGTTCGGCTCGGGCCGACCGCGATGGCGACGTAGTCGTCGTCGCTGCGCGCCAGGGTTCCGGCGCTGACGACGCCGGCGTCGATGACCGTCTCGTAGGGCACGAAGGCGCCGCCCGTGAAGTTGTCGAGCAAGACGACCCCTCCGTCGATGCGCAGCTGCTGAAAGGTGTCGCCGACCTGCAGCGGCGTGCCGTCGAGCACCACGGCCGGCTGCCAGGTGCCCGCGAGGTTGCGCTCGGTGACGACCGAGCCGGCGATGCCGCCGTCGACCGGAGACTCCAGCACGACGAAGAGCGAGCCGCGCGCGTAGAAGCTGCGGGTGCCATCGAAGGGCGCGCCCGTCGGCGTGAGGCCCGCGAGCGGCTGCGCCTGGAAGGTGAGGGTGCAGGCGGGCCCACACCCCGCGTCGGTGACGAGCGGGTCGAACGCGGGCGCACGGAGCAGCGAGGTGCCTTCACGTCCGAGCAGCTCGAACGGGGCCGGGCCTGGCGTGGCGGTGCTCCACCGCGCGAACTCGTCGAAGGGCACCGGACCCATCGACGCGATGACGGGGCGTGGGTCGGCGTAGTCCGCGCTCGAGACCCAGGGGCCGAGCCACTCGGCGTCGACGGGCGTCGAGCCGGTCGGCCCCACCACCAGCCCCGTGGCGACGTTCCGGCTGGTGGCGAAGTCGGCCACGGTGACGCCGAACGAGCCGCACGTGCTCCCCGTTGAGATGCGGTCGCGTGGCACGACGAGGCCCGCGGTCGTCCCCACGACGGGCAGGAGCCTCGGGCCGTAGGTGACGGCGGGCGTGCAGCCGCCGACGTTCATCGGGCCGCCGAACTGCGACTGAATCGGCTCCGAGAAGCGCGCCACCCACCCGAAGGGGCTCACGCGCGGGCCGGTGACGCTGATGGAGCGCAGCTCCGGCGGCGCCCCGTCGAAGAGCGTGAGGTTCGTCGTCGCCGTCAGCAGCATCGGGTTGAGCGGCGGCAGACCCATCGCCGTCATCGTGCAGCTGAAGACGCGCGGCGGCCCGATGATGGTGGGCGCGACCACCTGCGGCGTGAGCGTGGTGGCGTCGGCGAGCGGGAGCGGGGGGGTGCAGCTCCACGAGAGCGCTGGCGTCGCCGTCGCAGGCGTCACTACGCCGCGGAACGTGACCGTGGGTGGCACGGGGCCGACGGTGATGGACTGGTTCACGCCCGCGTCGATGCTCCAGTTGTTGGGGTTGCTCCCGCGCACCTGGAACGAGCGCCGGAACGGTGCCGAGGTGACGCCGACGCTGTTCGTCACCCGCAGCTCCACCGAGGCGAGCTCGTCTGGCGCCATGAACGCGAGGGCCCGGAACGTCACCGTGGCGCTCCCCCCGTCGGCCGCGAAGGACTGCACGAAGCCGGACGAGCTCCAGTCGTATTGCACCAGCGGCAGGCCTCCGTCGTCGAACGAGGTGCTCTGCAGCGTGACGGTCTGGCCGCCCGCGACGAGGCCGCCGTCAGGCGTGAAGCGCGCCACTGGAGTGCTGCTGACGGCCACGACCGCAACGGCTTGGTTGGTGCTCAGCTGGCCCGACGTCGGTTCGGTGACCGTCAGCAGGAACTCGAGCAGCGTCGCGGTGCCCGGCGCGGTGAACGTCGGGTCTTCGGCGGTGAGCGAGTCGTTGTCGCTCAGCGTCACCAGAGGCCCTCGCAGCTGGGTCCACCGGTAGCGGAGCGGGAAGACACCCGTGCTGCCGCTGCCATCGAGGCGAACGAGGGCACCGGGCGCGACGACTTGAGCGGGCCCCACGACGGCGAAGGGACGAGGGCCACCTCCCGCGGTTCCGCCGGCCGTTCCACCTGCAGCGCCACCGGCGACGCCACCCGCTGCTCCACCGGCGGTGCCACCTCCGGCGCCGCCAGCGACACCACCCGCGGAGCCACCAGCCGCTCCACCTGCAGCGCCACCGGCCGTTCCACCTGCAGCGCCACCCGCGGCACCACCCGCCGCTCCACCGGCGGTGCCACCTCCGGCGCCACCAGCGACACCACCCGCGGAGCCACCGGCCGTTCCACCTGCAGCGCCACCCGCGGCACCACCCGCCATTCCACCGCCAGCTCCTCCATCCGGAGCCGTGGGTCCCCCGTCGAGCGCGGCTGCTGGGCCGGAGCCCGCCTCCATCACCAAGACGCCTACGTCGTTGCGGCCCGAGGCGAGGCCCACGTTCGGGACGAAGAGCGGCCGCCGGTCCTGCCGTGAGAGGGCCAGGGCGTAGACGCCGGGCGTCAGCGCCTCGAAGGTGAAGCGGCCCTCGGCATCGGTGCGGGTCTCTCGCTCTGAGCCGGCCGACGCCGCGCGCACCGTCACCTCGCCCAGCGGAGCCCCCTCGGGAGACTCGACGCTCCCCGAGAGGCCGAGCGGCCCGGGCGGAAGGGGCGACAGCACCACCGGCGCCAGCCGAAACTCGGCGCCCGCGCTCACCTCGGCCGAGGTGCTCTCGTCGCGAAAGCCCGGCGCCAGGGCCGTCACCACCAGCGGGCCCTCGGGTACGCCCGCCAGCGTGAAGCTGCCATCGTCGGCCGTCCAGGTGAGCTGCGGCAGCTGGGGCAGGAAGACCGCGATGCCCCCGTGCCCGCTGCCGGCCGGCCTGCCATCACCCCGGCGCGCCGTTCCCACCACCGTCGCGTTCCGGCCGAGCACCACCTGGCCGAGGTTGACGTCCTTCCCGAGGCCGGCGTTCACCTGCTCGAGCTGCAGCGTACGGGTCCGGTCGGCCACGCCATCGCCTTCGACGTCGTACGAGAACAGGAGGCGGCCCGCCCGCGCGCGCAAGCCCGTGAGCACCACGGTGCCCTCGTCGTCGGCCGTGGCCTCGAGCGTCGTGCCCGAGAGCCGCACAACTGCGCCCTTCGCCGGTACGAAGCCGTCCCGGTGGGCGACCGCCGTCACGAGCGTGGCCCGCACCGTGCCTGGCTGCTTGACCAGCGGTGGCGGAAGCGCGGTGTCGAGGCAGGAGGCGAAGGTGGCCAGCACCAGCACAGCAGAGCCGCAACGACGGAGCGAGGCCATGTGCCGACCATGGCGCGCCCCCGCACGAGGCGAAACGACCAAGACGTCTTTTTTCACGGGACGGCGTGCCTCGCGGCGGGGGTAAGACGAGACGCATGGGCCGACCCCGGCGCGTTTCTCCACGAGACCGCATTCTCGACGCCGCGCTCACCACCTTCGCCGCGCACGGCACCGTGGGCACCAGCGTGCAGGCCGTCGCCGACGCGGCCGGCATGAGCAAGCAGGCCGTGCTGCACCACTTCCCGACCAAGGAGCGCCTGCGCGACGGCGTGTACGAGCTCCTGGCCGACCGCTTCCGCGAACAGCTCCCTGGCGTGGCCACCGAGCTCGTCAGCCGCTCGCACGACCGCTACCGCGCCCTCATCGAGCTGGTGCTGGAGCGCTTCGACGAGAACGAGGCCCCCTTTCGGTTCCTCGCCTTCGAGCTGCTCGAGCGCCCCGACGCGGTGCTGGCGTGGCTCAAGGCCGAGGCCGCGCCCTGGCTCGGCCTCATCAAGGGCGTCGTCGAGCAGTCGAAGGACTTCAAGGACGGCTTCGACCCCGAGGCCCACGTCGCCGTGCTGGGCGCCATGATGCTCACCCAGAGCGCGCTGGTGCCGCGCTCCGACGCACGGTGGCGCCGCCGCATGAAGCAGGCCGTGCTGCGGGCCATGTACCTGAGCAGCCACCTCGACCCGGTCGCCGCCCGCCGCCGAGGTTGAGTTGCCGGGTGGTCACGACTTCCTTACCATCCGGTAAGCCATGTCGACCTCCGCTCCGCTGCCGCCGCACCTGCCCCGCTGGCCCCTCCTCGGTCACCTCCCCCGCGTCCGCAGTGACGGCATGCTCCGGCTGATGGACGAGTCGTGGCGCGCCCTGGGCGACGTCTTCAGCATCGACGTGGGCGTGCACATGGTGGTGGTGGCGCACCCCGAGGGCATCAAGCGCGTGCTCGCCGGCCACGCGAAGAACTACGTGAAGGGCTCGACCTACGACGGCGTCAGGCGCGTCATCGGCAACGGCGTGCTGGCGCTCGAGGGTGACGCCTGGAAGTCCCGGCGCACGCTCATGAACCCGGCCTTCCACCGGGCCGCGCTGGGCAAACTCACCGAGGCGATGGCCCAGACGGGCCAGCAGGCCTTCGACGCGCTGCTGAAACGGCACGGAGGCCCCTTCACCATCGACGCCCACCGCGAGATGGTGAAGTTGACCCTCGACGTGGTGACGGTGGCGCTCTTCGGGCGCGAGCTGCTCGGCTCGGCCGACATCTCGTACGAGGCCCTGGGCGACGCGCTCGAGCTCGTCAGCGAAGAGGGCAACAACGGCCTGGTGCTGCCCCGGTGGGTGCCCACGCCCGGCAACCGCAAGTTCCACCGCACGATGGCCGAGGTCGAGTCGGCCATCTACCGCGTCATCGAGGCAGGCCGCCGGCGGCCTCCAGGAGACGGCACCCTGCTGTCGATGCTCATTCACAGCGTGGACGCCGAGACGAACCGGCCGCTCACCGACACCGAGCTGCGCGACGAAATCTTCACCCTCTTCGTCGCCGGCCACGAGACGACGGCGCTGACGCTGACGTGGCTCTTCACGTTGCTCGACGGCCGGCCCGACGTGCTCGCCGCGATGAAGGAAGAGGTCGACCGCGTGCTGGGCACGCGCGAGCCCACCTTCGAGGACTACCCGAAGCTGCCGTACCTGCGGCAGGTCGTCGACGAGACGCTGCGCCTGCGCGGCCCGGTGGCGATGACGGCGCGCAACGTGCTGGCCGACGACGAGGTGCTGGGCCACCGCGTGCGCGCCGGTGCCGTGGTGATGCCGTACTTCTACGGCGCCCACCGCCACCGGGACTTCTGGCGCGAGCCCGACCGCTTCGACCCCACGCGCTTCTCGCCCGAGGCCTCGCAGGGCCGGCACCCCTGGAGCTACCTGCCGTTCTCCGCGGGCCAGCGCGTGTGCATCGGCAACACCTTCTCGCTCGTCGAGACGGTGGTGTTGCTCGCGCAGCTCGTGCGCCGCTTCGACCTCGAGGTCGACGCCTCGGTGCGCGAGGTGCAGCCGGTGGCCCAGGTGACGGTGCGGCCCGACCGGCCCGTGCGGGTGCGCCTGGTGCCGCGCGCCACGCTGGCGTGAACCTCAGCGCCTCGACGCCAGCGCGCTGCCGGCGATGGGGCCGCGACGGTCGGTGCCTCTCGGCGACAGCCACGCCGTGAGAACGCGCTCGAGGTCCGTCAGGCGAATGGGCTTGGGCAGGTAGTCGTCGATGCCCGCGGCGAGGCATCGCTCCCGCTCGTCTTCGAGCGCGCTCGCGGTGACGGCCACGATGGGCACCTGGCCGCGGGGCCCGGGCAGCGCGCGAATGGCCCGCGCCGCGTCGTACCCGTCGCAGCGGGGCATCTGACAGTCCATCAGCACCATCGCATAGTCGCCGCGCTCGACCGCTGCGACGGCGTCGAGCCCGTCGTGGGCGAGGTCGGCGCGCAGGCCCAGCTTCTCGAGCATGCGGAGAATCACCTGCTGGTTGATGGGGTTGTCTTCGGCCACCAGCACCCGGTCGGGCCATCGCGAGGCCGTGGCGGGCGACGGTGGGGGTGGGGCCGCGCTCGCCCGCAGCGCCTGCGCCACCACCGCGCCGATGTGCGCCGGCCGGGCCGGCAGTGACAGCACGCCCGAGAAACCCTGGCCGGCGCCCTGGTTGCCCGCCGGGACGCCGAGCCAGCTCAAGAGCACCCGCGGCCGCCGCGGGCCGTCGGCGTCGGACAGCACGAGGTCGGCCGTGCGCTCGTCGTCCACCACCTCGTAGCCCAGCGCCGTCACCGCCTCGACGACGCCCTCACGCGTCGCCGAGTGGTGGTGCTGCACCAGAAGGCGCACCCCCTGCGACACCGTGATGAGCGGCTGCGCGCCGTCGACCGGCACCACGAGGTGGAACGTCGAGCCCTCGCCGGCCGCCGAGGTGACGCCCAGCGTGCCGCCCATCGCCACGGCGAGCGAGCGGCTGATGGACAGGCCCAGGCCCGTGCCGCCGAAGCGCCGCGTCGTCGATGCGTCGGCCTGGGTGAAGGGCTGGAACAGCTGGGCCTGCACCTCGGGCGACATGCCGATGCCCGTGTCGCGCACCGTCACCGAGAGCCCCTCGGGCCGCACCGACACCCGCAGCACCACCTCGCCGGCGCTGGTGAACTTCACCGCGTTCGACAGCAGGTTGAGGACGATTTGTTTGAGCCGCACGGCGTCGGCCAGCAGCACCGCCGGCACCTCGCGGTGCACCACCACCGCCAGCGCGAGGCCCTTCTCGGCGGCGGCCCTCGCCACCTGGGCGCCCACCTCGTGGAACAGCGGGCGCAGCTCGGTGGGGGCCTTCTCGAGCGTCAGCTTGCCCGCTTCGATTTTCGAGAAGTCGAGCACGTCGTTGAGCACGCCCAGCAACAGCTCGGCCGAGCCCCGCAGCGTGTCGACGTACTCGCGCTGCTCGGCCGACAGGGGCGTCTCGTCGAGCAGGCTCGCCATGCCCACGACGGCGTTCATCGGGGTGCGAATCTCGTGGCTCATGTTGGCGAGGAAGGCGCTCTTCGCCGCGTTGGCGGCGCGCAGCTCGTCGTTCATCGCCTCGAGGCGCTCCTTGGCGGCGTTGAGGGCCTCGAAGGCGGTGCCCAGGGCCGCGGTGCGTTGACTCACCTCGATGTCGAGCTGGCGGGCCTCGGCGCGCAGCCGTCGCAGCCGCAGCGCCGCCAGGCCCCAGCCGACGAGGCCCAGGGCCACCACCACCGCCGTGAAGAACGACCAGGTGCGCCAGAAGGGAGGCGCGACGACGAAAGCCTGCCGGCTGGGCACCGACCAGGGCCCGCCGTACCGCCTCGCGCGGACGAGGAGGGTGTGGGCGCCCGGGCTCACCCCGCGCAGCTCGACGCGACGCCCGCGCACCGTCGTCCACGGCCCGTCGTCGAGCTGAGATTCGACCTCGACGCGCGAGGGGTCGACCGTCGTCGCCACCACCACCTCGCCCACCCAGGCGTTGCCCGCGGCCTCGGTCCCTGGGCGCAGGGCCCGCAGCGTCGCCGGCGCCGGTGCCTCGAGGGCCTCGTCACGCTCGGGCGCGTAGTGCGCGAGGCCCTCGGCGGTCGAGAACCAGAGCGTGCCGTCGGCGTCGGCGAAGAAGCCGGGGCCGTTGGACTCGGCGCTCGGGTAGCCCTCGCGGCGCGCCCAGTTGCGAAAGCGCATGCCGTCGAAGCGGTCGACGCCGCGCGCCGAGCCCACCCACACCTGGCCCGCGAGGTCGACGCCGAGCGAGAAGACGGTGTCGTGGGCGAGGCCGTCGGCCGTCGTCCAGTGCGTGAAGCGGGCGCCGTCGAAGCGGGTGAGGCCGAGGGCGTCGGCGTAGCCGAGCCAGACGGTGCCATCGGCGCCCACCGTCACCGTGCGCGGGGTGGCCGAGCGCAGGCCCTCGGCGACACCCCAGCGGGACACGGCGTCGCCGTCGAGGCGCACGAGGCCGCCGCGGCCCGTCACCCACACGCGGTCCTTCGTGTCGACGAAGAGGCGGCCCTCGCGTGCGTCGTGCCCTGGCATCGGCACGGGCGCGAAGGCGCCGGCGCGGCCCCGCACCAGGCCGAGGCCTTCGGTGATGGCCCAGATGGTGCCGTCGCGCTGGACGCCGAGCGACGTCACCGCCCAGGGCCAGTCGAAGCCGGGCACGCGGCGAAAGCGGTCACCCACGCGCTCGTCGAGCCCCACCGCGGTGCCGACGTAGAGCGCGTCGTCACCATGCGCCGCCAGCGACAGCACGACGTGGTGCGAGAGCCCGTCGCCCGTGGAGTACGAGGTGAAGCGCTCGCCCTGCTGACGCCCGAGGCCGTTCGAGGTGCCGACCCACAGCACGCCGCGGCCGTCGCGCACGATGGGGCGGGTGCTGTCGGCGCCGAGCCCGCTCGCGGTGTCGAAGCGGGTGAAGGCGAGGTTGGTGCGCTGCACGAGGGCCCCGAAGGCGCCGAACCAGGGAAACCCGTCGCGGTCTTCCACCATCGCCGACACCTCGAACCAGGGAAAGCCCGAGTCGCGGTCGATGCGCTCGAGCCGCTCGCCGGTGCTTCGCACGAGGCCGGCGGTGCCGCCCAGCCAGAGGTCGCCCCGGCGGTCGACCAGCATCACCCGGGGCCGCGCCGTGCCCCACACCGGCTCGAGCGAGAAGCGGACCCGGTCGGCGCCCTCGGCGCTCACCTGGAGCACCAGCCCATCGCGCATCGCCACCAGCACGCCGCCTTCCCGGTCTTCGGCCACG
>JALOQF010000052.1:0-33867 GCA_025459425.1 Myxococcaceae bacterium
CGGCCACCTTCGGCTTCGGCGTCCCCGGGCGAATCGAGAAGCGACGAACGCCCGAGGCCTCGCCCGTGCGGCCCCGCACGTCGAGCGCCTTCGCCCGCCAGTACCAGGTGCCAGGCGACACCACGCCGAGCCCCAGACCGGGGCCCCTGCCGGTGACGGTTCGAGCCGGGGTGAAGTCCTTCGACTGCGACACCTCGACGATGAACTCCTTGACCAGCGGCGAGGGCTCGAAGGACAGCTCGACCGGCTGGCCGCAGGGCAAGAGCGCCTCGTCGGCGGGGCTTCTGGGCACGGGCACCGTCGAGTCGAGGGCCACGGTGCGGGGCTGGCTCCACTCGCTGGGGCGGCCTTCGGCGTCGAAGCTGCGAACGCGCCACCAGTGCGTCACCGACGGCAGCTGCTCCCACTTGTAGGCGGGCAGCGGCACCCGCGTCTGGAGCACCACCTCGACGAAGGCCGCGTCCTTCGCGATCTGCAGCTCGTACCCCTGGGCCCCGGGCACGTCCTTCCAGCGCAGCACGATGCGGGCGCTCTGCGCGAGCGCGAGCGGCGCACCGAGCACGAGCGCCAGGAGGAGCGCCAGGTCACGGCGTGCGCTCAGGCGTCACCTCGATCTCGGGGTTGAGCAGCTCGGGCGCGTCGGGAATGCCCTTGTGAATGACGCGGAAGCGGGCCGTCTCGCTCGGCAACGTCTCGCCCATCGCGTCGTCGGCAGCGCGCACGCGCCAGAACCAGATGCCCTCGGGCAGCGAGGCGCCGAGCTTCACCTGCGAGCCGGCGACGGTCTCGTCGAGCGCCAGCGGCTCGAAGCTCTGGCTGGCGGACACCTCGAGGCGGTAGCGCGAGATGCCGGGCAGCGGTGTCCACGCGAACTCGAGCGTCGAGCCCGGCGGTGCCAGCAACACCTCACCGGGCCGGGGGAGCCGCGACGCGGGGGCGAGGTCTTCGACGAGCGAGAAGCGGCGGGCCTCGGAGAGCGCGGTGCCCGAGCCGTCGACGAGCCGCCACCACGTGACGCCGGGCGTGGGCGCGGTGAGCACGAGGGCGCCGCTCTCGGCGGGGACGTCTTTCGAGAGGAAGGCGAAGAGGCGATCTTTCGCCACCTGCAGCCGGGCGCCCTTCGGCGCGCCCTTCCACTCGAGGGTGATGGGCGGCGGCGTGCCCCGGAAGAGCACCCGATGCTGGGCCTCGGGAGCGACGAGCGTCACCGGCCAGCCCGGCAGCAGCACCAGCTCGTCCATCACGTTGACGCGGCCGCCGGCGGCCACCTCGGACGTCTGGCCCTTCGCCGCGACCGTGGCCTTCCCCTTCGTCACCGAGACGTCGAGGGCGCCCGTCGTCACGTCGACCCGCGCCTCGGCGCCAGCCGGCAGGGTGGCCCGGCCGTTCCGGGTCTCGAGGGTGAGCGGCACCGAGCCCGTCGTGCCGGCGACCGAGCCCTGCCGAAGCGTGACGGCGCGCCCTTCGGGCCGGCGGGGCTCGATGACGACCAGGCTGCGCTCGTCGAGCTCGAGCACCGTGCCGTCGAGGAAGGTGACGCGGGCCTCTCCGCCCGGGGGCACGTAGACGGCGTCTGACTCGTGCACCGCCTCGCCCCGCTGGGCCGTCTGCCACCCGAGCGTCTCGGCCGGGCGCACCTGGAGCGTCCCGACGGCCACGGTGATCTGCGCCACCACCTCGCGGCCACCGGCGCCAGCCCGCCCCCCGCCCGGCCGCAGGGCGGCGCTCAGGCACACCACGGCGATCACGGCGCCGAGCCCGGCCACCACCATGTCGCGGATCGATCGCGTGGCCGTCATGCGCTTGGGACGTTCACTCTCGCTTGCGCCGCAGCGGGGCGATCTCGGCCACCACCTGGGTGAGGCGCTCCTTCAGGGACTCGACGACGGGCACCGCGGCGCGCGACGCGGCCATGGCCTGGGCCACTGCTTCCTCGATGACCGCGAGGGACTTGAAGGGCTTCGAGAGCGTGACGTCGGGCCGGGCGTCATCGAACGAGAGCGGCTCGGGGTGGCCCGAGATGAGCACCACCGCGAGGTTCGGCGAGCGGCGGCGGGCCTCGGCCATCACCTCGCCGCCGTGCATGCCGGGCAGGTGCTTGTCGACCACCAGGCAGTCGATGGGGCCCGCGTCGAGCAGCGCCACTGCAGCCTCGCCAGTCGTCGCCGTCAGCACCTCGTGGCCGGCGCGCGTGAGGGTGCGCGCGACCAGCTCGCACACCTCGGCTTCGTCGTCGACGACCAGCACCGTCACCCGACTCACACCGGCACCTCGCGCGACGCCTGAATCGCCGCCTCGCAGATGTCGAGAATGTCGTGCACGCCGAAGGGCTTGGTGACGTACGCGTGCACCCCCAGCTCGTCGGCGGCGCTCTTCGTCTCGGGCGTGGGAAAGCCGGTGATGAGCAACGCCCGCAGCCGCGGCCGCACGGAGCGCGCCTGCTTCAGCACCTCGAGCCCGTCGATGCCCGGCAGGTTCTTGTCGGTGACGAGCAGATCGAAGGGCTGGGCCTTGAGCTGCTCGAGGCCCTCTTCGGCCGTGTCGACGAGTGAGACCTGGTGCCCGGCGCGGGTCAGCACCCGCTCGAGGAGCATGCGCGCCGAACGGTCGTCATCGATGACGAGGATGCGACCGGGCACGGAGTCAGCAGCGGAGGCAGCCATGAGCAGCGGCGCACTCTACCCTGAACTGCGGCGTGGTTCGTCAGAAACGGCGCGAAAGAGCCCTGAGAAATCATCGACTTGCAACCATCGACGGTGGTTACAGTGCGTCGCCCATGTCACGAGCAGGGTTTGGAGCGCAGCTGCGCGCTGCGGAAGCCGCGGTGGTCCGGGCCGACCGTCGCTTCGCGCGCATCGTCGAGCGGGCGGGGCCGTGTCGGCTCGAGCGAGCGACGCACTTTCGGCCCTTCGAGGCCCTGCTGACGTCGATCACCCACCAGCAGCTGTCGGGCAAGGCGGCCGAGACGATTCTGGGGCGCGTGAAGGAGCGGCTCGCCGGTGGCAGGTTCCCCACGCCCGAGCAGGTGCGCGCGGCCCGCATGCCCGTGCTGCGCGCCTGCGGGCTGTCGGGGAACAAGGCGCTGGCGCTGAAGGATCTGGCGGCGAAGACGCTCGACGGTACGGTGCCGACGGCGCGGGAGCTCCACCGGCTCGACGACGACGCCATCGTCGAGCGGCTCACGACGGTGCGCGGCGTGGGCCGGTGGACGGTCGAGATGATGCTCATGTTCCGCCTCGGCCGGCTCGACGTGATGCCTGCCGACGATCTCGGCGTGCGCAAGGGCTTCTCGGTGCTCGCGAAGCTGGACGGGGTGATCGCCCCGAAGGCGCTGCTGCACGAGGCCGAGCGCTGGCGGCCCTGGCGTACGGTGGCGGCGTGGTACTGCTGGCGGGTGCTCGATGTCTGAAGGCCCGCAGCCCGGCGAGCTCGAGGCGCTCGGGTACCGGCAGGAGCTCAAGCGCGACGTCAGCGCGTTCCAGAACTTCGCGCTGTCGTTCTCGGTCATCTCGGTGCTCACCGGCGCAGTGACGCTGTACCCGCACGGGCTGAAGTGGGGTGGGCCGCTGGTGATGACGGTGGGCTGGCCGCTGGTGGTGGCGGGCACCATGTGCGTCGCGCTCTCGCTGGCCGAGCTCGCGTCGGCGTTCCCGACGGCGGGGGCGCTGTACCACTGGGCGTCGATTCTCGGCGGCACGGGCGCGGGCTGGGCGACGGCCTGGCTCAACACCGTGGGGCAGTTCGCCATCACCGCGGGCATCGACTACGGGCTGGCGGAGTTCCTGGCGCCGCTGCTGGGCTGGCCCGCCGATGCAGCGCACGTGCTGCCGCTGTTCATCGGGGTGCTCGCCTCGCACGCCGTGCTGAACCACGTGGGCATCGGCATCGTCGCGCGGCTCAACGTGGTGTCGGCGTGGTACCACGTGGTGGGCGTGGTGGTGCTGGTGGGGGCGGTGCTGGCGCTCGCGCCGAAGCAGCCGCTGCCCTTTCTGCTGGAAGGTGTCACCCCACCGCCGGGGGCGTGGACGCCCGGCTTCGTGGTGGCGCTCCTGCAGGCCGCGTGGACCTTCACCGGCTACGACGCGTCGGCGCACGCCTCGGAAGAGACACACGACGCCGCCCGGAACGCGCCGCGCGGCATCCTCACGGCGGTGCTGGCGAGCGCGCTGGCCGGGTGGGTGCTCATTCTCGGCGTGACGTTGGCGATTCCGTCGCTGCCCGAGGCGGTGGCGGCGCCGAACGCGTTCCTCTTCATCCTCGAGGCGAGCCTGGGGCGGCTGGGCACCGCGCTGGTGTGGGTGTGCGTCGGGGCCATGTGGTTCTGCGGGCTGGCGAGCGTGACGAGCAACTCGCGCATGCTGTGGGCGTTCGCGCGCGACGGAGGGGTGCCGGCCTCGACGCTCCTGGCGCGGGTGTCACCGCGATTCGCGACGCCGCACGTGGCGACGTGGGTCTCGGTCGTGTGCGCCCTCGGTGTCGTGCTGCTGTCGATGGCCATCGGCGCGGTGAGTGAGCGGGCCGCGGCCGACGCGCTCGGCACGGTGACGGCGGTCAGCACGGTGGCGCTCTACACGAGCTACGGCCTGCCCATCGCGGTGGCGCTGTGGGCGCGACGCCGGGGCTGGCCGCGGCGAGGGCCCTTCTCGGTGGGGCGGGCCGGGCCCTGGTTCAACGTGCTGGCGCTCGGGTGGATCGTCGGGAGCGCCGTCGTGATGTCACTGCCGCCCAGCGGCGTGGTGGGCGCGGCGATGGCGGCGGTGTGCGGCGCCCTGGTGGTGGCGTGGTTCGCCGGCGTGCGGCACCGGTTCAAGGGGCCCGCGGCGCTCACGCGCTGAAAGCGCGTCATTCCTGGGTGGGCAGATCGTCGGCGCTCGCGGTACGGACCGTCACCGGGGTGGCGGGGTCGAGCGCCGTCGGGAGCCCGGCGAGCCGCTCGAGCTGCCCGATGAACCGGGGCGCCAGCGCCTTGTGCTCTTCGCGCAACCGGGCGGCCCGGCGGGCGAAGTCCTGGCGGAGCGATCGCAACCGCAGCGACGCCGAGACGAGGCCCAAGGACTCGAGCACCAGGCCGACCATCTGCTCGGGGTCGGGCTCGTACAACCCCAGCCGCTCGCGCTCGATGAAGGCGAGGTAGGGCGGCTCGGTGCCGGGGATCACCCGGTGCACCAGCAGCGGGCCACACTTCATCTCGAGCATCTCCTGGAGCGTCGAGTGGGCGATGCTGCCGAGCACCGCCACGTCGGTCATCGCGTAGAGCCGCGCGAGCTGAGGGTGCGCCAGAAAGCTCAACACGAAGAAGCCGGGCTTGCCGCCGTGCTGGGTGAGCAGCTCGGTCTCGAGGTTCGCGTCGCGGCCGGCGAGCACCACCATCGAGAACTTCGACCCGAGGTCGGGGTGCCGCACGAGGCGGTCGATGACGGGCCGGCACCCCGAGGTGAAGCCCGAGCCGCCGAAGAACGTCACCACGGGCTTCGAGGGGTCGAGGCGCGAGAGATCGGGCGCCGTCTCGGACAGCTCGCGGCGGAACTGGTCCCTCGTCGAGGCGGTGCGAACGCGCAACGCGCCGCCCACCTCGTCGAAGGCCTCGCTCACCAGCGTGCCGACACGAAACAACTCACCCGGCTCGGCCCTCGGCGACAGCACCTCGAAGGTGTCGGAGCCGTTCACCAGCGTGGCGTCGGCGCGCAGCGCCCGCGGCGACGGAAAGAACGTGGGCGTGGGCGGCCCATAGTCGGGAATGACGTTGACGATGCGGGTGCGGCTCCCGGACAACAACCGCGCGAGCTGGAAGCACGCCGTCAGCTGAATGTGCGTCGACACCACCACGTCGGGCCGCTGGGCGCGCAGCAGCGCGAGCAGCTCGAGCATCAGCCTCGGGTTGAGCACCGTGGCCAGCCAGGCCGACAGCGAGAAGTTCGTCAGCCAGAACACCAGGCCCTGCAGGCCCCACCGCACGCAGAAGCGATAGAACGTGTCGAAGCCGTTCGACGCCGTCCACGAGATGGGAATGACGCGCGCGTGGAGGGGGTCTTGCCGGGTGACACTGCGCACGAGCGCGTCGCGCACCGTGTTGTGCCCGCCGCCAGCGTGGACCGAGGCGAAGACGACTCGCAATGGGCGTGACGACATCAGAGGATCTCCGTCGAGAACACGAAACCCGCGGCCGCGCACCCTGTAGCGTCCCCATGGGCGCTTGGCCACCCTCAGGTGCCGGGCGGCGTCGGAACGATCGACCCGGCCTCGTCATTTCCGGGCTTCGCCGCCGGAAAGATGACGTAGCGCAAGGCGAGCAGCCACGACGGGGTGACGACGAGGGCGTCGGCCAGCACGGCGGCCGCGAGGTAGGGCAGGCCGGCGCCATCGCGGAGCCACACGGCCACCTGCCCGTGGAACGCCGTGATGACGACGGCCGTGACGGTGTACTTGAGGCCCGACGCCTTGAGCGACTGCCGGTGGTCGGTGAAGGTGAAGCGGCGATGCGCGACGTAGCTGAAGACGGCGCCCGCCACCTTGCCACCGGTCGCCGCGCCACGGGTCGGCACGCCAGCCACCGCGAGCCCGAGGCCCACGGCGTGGTCGATGACGGAGCTCACCGCGCCCGTCGAGAGTCCACGCACCACCCACGAGCCGAAGACGCGCTCGAGCACGGCGTCACCGGTTGATGACGAAGGCGCAGGCCGAGTCGAGCGTCACCTTCACGCCTGCCAGGGCCTTGAGGAGCTGGTCGTACGCCGTGAGCTCGGCGAGCAGCGCCTTCTCGACGCGGCCCGGCTCGAGGCCCTGGTGCTCGAGGGCCAGCTTGATGCGAATCATCGTCAGATCGCGCTCGTCTTCGATGGCCTGCCGCGCGGCGGCCTTGAGCGTCTCGAGCCGCTCCTGCGCCGTCCTGGCTGCGAGCGCCATGGCGTCGTCGAGGAACCGCGGCAGCTCGGGGAACGCGGCCAGCGCCTCGTTGCCCTTGAGCGACTTGCCGTCGGTGCCGTCGAGCACCTCGAGCAGCTTCGGGTCGACCTTCGGCTTGCCGTCGTTGTGGCGCACCACCGCGACGGGAATGAGCGACGTGTCGAGGAAGCGCGCGAGCTGACGCGAAGGCACCTTCGCGCCGGGGGTGGTGTCGGCCGGCTCCGGCGGCACGACGTGGAAGAGCACCTCGACCCCGCGGGCCTTCAGCGGGCCGCGCACCTCGAGGTACCGCGCGCCGTTGCGGCCGAACGGGCCGTCTTTCACGAAGCCGAAGAGCGCCTCGATGAGCGGGTGGCCGGTCGCGAAGTACTCGATCTCTTCCTGCTCGACGGCCGTGTCGCGCCAGAAGGTGCCCAGCACCGTGCGCTCTTCGGTGATGTCGAAGCCCGGCAGCGCCTCGACCGACAGCGCGTGGCCGAAGTGGAAGGCGCACTGGAAGGCGTCGACCTCTTGATCGGTGTCGACCCGGATGCCAAGGCGATCGGCGAGCTCGGTGATGGTCTCTTCCAGGCGCTCGTCGAGATCCCTCGCGAGGCCCCAGAGCCGATCGTCGAGCGTGTCGTCGTCGTCGGCCTCGTGGTCGATGCGGGCCTCGGCGCGCTCGACCAGCTCCGAGACGGCGGCCTTGTCGAAGCTGCGCAGGTCGAGGAGCGGGTCGTAGGCCTTCTTCACCTGCGCGCGGGCCGCGGCGACCTTCTCGCCGAGCTCCTTCACGTAGGCCGCGCGCTCGTCGGCCTTCGCCATGGCGAGCTCGGTGAGCTTCGGCTCGACCTCTTCGAGCACCGCGTCGAGCCCGCCGACCGTCTCGCCGAACACGCCGACCGCGTCGCGCAACACCGTGAGCACGTCGGCGCTGAAGGTGCCGCGCACGTCGAACACGTGAATGTCGACGTCGTGCAGCTGGCCGATGCGATCGAGGCGGCCGATGCGCTGCTCGACGGTCGAAGGGCTCCACGGCAGATCGTAGTGCACCAGGTGGTGCGCGAACTGGAAGTTGCGGCCTTCGCCGCCGACCTCGGTGCACAGGAGCACCTTCGGCCCTTCGGGGTCACGGAAGCGGGCCACCTGGCGGTCGCGCTCCACCATCGGCAGATCGCCGTGGTAGGCGAGCGCCTCGACGTGCTCGTGGCGCAGCCGCGTCTGGAGCCGCTCGAGGGTGTCGCGCGCCTCGGTGAAGACGAGCACCTTGGCGTCCTTCTCCTTCGCCCAGACGTCCTTCAGCACCTTGACGAAGGCGGCGAACTTCGCGTCCTTGTCGGGGAGCGCCACCTTCAGCCCGGCGAGCGCCTTGTTGCTCGACAGCGCGGCGGCGAAGGCGGCCGGTGACGACTCGAGGCGGCGCACGAGGTTGGCGAGGGCCGCGCCGCGCACCGAGCCATCGGCCGAGAGCGCGTCGAGCACCGCCTGCCGGGCCTTGAGCTCGTCGGCCGACAGCGTGACCTCGTGCACGTGGAGCTTGCGCGCCGAGAAGCCGCCGACGCGCACGCGCCGGTTGCGAATGAGCCGGTCGGACAACGAGTACGTCTCGGCGAGGTGCATCAGCATCTCGTCGGCGTCTTCGATCTCCTGCAGCGCCGCGTCGTGCGGGAAGCGCGCCGCCAGGTCCTTCACCGCGGCACGGGCCTGCTTGCCCTCGAGGAGCGCGCGCAGGGCCTTCGAGAGGTCTTCCTGGCGCGCCAGCCGCTTCTCGAACTCCTTCGCCGAGGGCGCCGTCACCGGGTCGATGAGCGAGAGCAGCGACTGGTACTCGCCGGGGTCGAGCTGCATCGGGGTCGCGGTGAGGAGCAGCAGGCCCCAGCTGTTCTTCGCGAGCGCCTGCGCCGCCTCGTAGGCCTTCTCGCCCTTGAGGTGGTGGGCCTCGTCGATGATGACGAGATCCCAGTGGGCTTCGCTCGCGCCGGCCTCGTCGCGGAACTGCTCCGAGCGCTGGAGCAGCTCGAGGCTCGTCACCACGAAGTCGAACCGCGCCCACGGGTTGAGCGTCGGCTGCTCGTCGAGCGAGCTCTCGTGGCGCTCCGAGTCCATCAGGGTGAAGAGGTGGTTGAACTTGTGGAAGAGCTCGACGAGCCACTGCACGGTGAGGTGGCTCGGCGCCACCACGAGCACGCGGCGGGCGAGCCCGGCGAGCCGCAGGGCCGAGAACACCATGCCCGCCTCGATGGTCTTGCCGAGGCCGACCTCGTCGGCGAGCACGAAGCGCGGGCGCCGCGACGACAGCACGCGCTGCACCACGCCCACCTGGTGCGGCTTCACCATCACGCGCGAGGCCAGCAGCGCACCGAAGGCGTCGTTGCGCCGCTCGTCGTCGAGCTTGAGCGTCGCCTTGCGCAAGAGGAAGTTCTTGCCGTCGGCGATGCGGCCTTCCTTCATCATGGCGATGAGGTCTGGCCTGGGCGGCAGCGCGCGCAGCTCGGTCTCGGGCAGCTCGTCTTCCGAGCCATCGTCCAGCTTGAGCACGTAGCGACGCAGGCCCCGCCCGCCCTCCACCTCTTCGGTGACGACGCCCACCTTGCCCTTCGCGGTGCGCACGCCGGCGCCGACGGCCAGCGCGGTGGGCAGCAGCGCGCCGCCCTTCGTCGAGACGAGAATGGGCGCGCCGTTCTCACGGGCGGGGAAGGCGACGACGGCGCGAGTGCCCTCCTCTTCGAGGCTCAAGAGATGGCCGGTGCCCCACTCGGGCTGCGGCAGGTACTTCACCTTCATTCCGACGATGAGCGCGGGACCCATGGATGACGCGCGGGCACATAGCGAGTCGGGGGCCGAGGTGCACCACCTTCGAGGCCGCGCCTGCTTGATCGGTTGTCAGGCGACGGGAAACGGCACATGACGCCGCCAACGACCGCCATGAGTGACGCCGCCACGCCCGCCCAGACGCCGCAGGCCCCGAACGCCACCAGCACCGCGCTCAAGGTCTGGGTGCAGGCCTACCGGGTCGAGCTGACCCTCTTCGCCGTGGCCTTCTTCGCCCTGATGATGTTCTCGGGCCAGCGCTTCCTGAGACAGAGCGCGGCGCCGCACTTCGTCTACCAGGCAAAGGCGTGGCTCGAGGGCCGGCAAGACATCGCCGCAGACGTGCTCCCCAACTTCGAAGACTGGGCCTGCGTGCGCGAGGTGAACGGCGTCAAGGAGCGGTGCCGCCAGCCGCTCGGGCCCGACGACCGCTGGTACTCGTCGTTCCCCATGTTCCCGTCGGCGGTGATGCTGCCCTTCGTCGCCGTGCACGGGTACCAGCTCAACGACACCAGCTTCGGCGTCTTCATCGGCGCGCTGGCCATCGCGCTGTTCTACTCACTCCTCCGGCTGCTCTCGGAGCACGAGGGCACCGGCCGCGGCGAGCTCGAGAACGCCGCGCTGGCGGTGGTGCTCGGCTTCGGCACGCTCTTCTTCTACGCGGCGCTGCGCGGCGAGGTGTGGTTCTCGGCCGAGGTGATGGGCGTCGCCCTCACCTGCCTGTACCTGCGCAACGCGGTGGGCGCCCGGCGGCCGCTGCTGGCGGGCCTCTTCTGGGCGATGGCGGTGCTCACCCGCACGCCCCTCGTCTTCACGGGCGTCTTCTTCGTCATCGAGGCCATCGCCCCGACGGCCGGTCAGCGACGGGAGCAGCTGAAGGCCTTCTTCGCGAAGCCGGGCGAGGTGCTGAAGACGAAGCTCCAGCCGTTCGCGGTGGGCGCGGCGCCGCTGGCGGTCATCGCGATGGTGATGAACCAGACGCGCTTCGGGTCGATCGCCGAGTTCGGCCACCGCTTCTTCTTCGAGAACCGCGTCAACGCCGACATCGACCGCTTCGGGCTCTTCCACCCCATCTACCTCGCCCGCAACCTCGAGGCGGCGTTCCTGCTCTTGCCGAACCCGACGAACCCGCAGGAGCCCTTCTCGTTCTGGGGCATGACGATGCTGCTGACGACGCCGCTGCTGGTGCTCGCGGCGACGAAGGGGCAGCAGGTGAAGGCGGCGCTCGCGTCGGTCGCCGCGATGCTGGTGACGCTGGTGCTCGCCGGCGCCGGGCGCGCGCCCAACCCGCAATTGGCGAACGTGAACGTGGCACCGGGTGAAGCCGGGCTCTTCGGGCTGCACCCGGCGATGGTGAAGGTGATTCTCGTCGTCACGCTGGGCGGCGCCGCGGTCGCGTACGCGATTCGAGCGCTGTCGGACCGGGATCGCCCCGCGCCCCGGCTCTTCGTGCCGCTGTGGCTGACGGTGGCGGCAACGGCGCTCCCCGGGCTGCTGTACCAGAACACCGGCTACGCCCAGTTCGGGTTCCGCTTCTCGCTCGACTACACGCCGTACCTCGTGGTGCTGGTCGCGGTGAGTGGCTGGCGGCTACTCTCGCCGATTCCCCTCGTGACGCTGGGCCTGGGGGCGCTCGTCAACTTCTGGGGCGCGCTCGCGTTCCGTGGGTACACCGAGCTCGTTCGAAGGTGGTGACGAGGGGCCTCAGCGCAGGCACCGCGCGGCCACGCGGCGGCCTTCGGTCGTGCCGTTGAACAGCACCCGGCACTCGGCGCCATCGCACACCACGTCGTGACCGGGTACCCCGCCGCCGAGGTAGCGCAGGCCGAAGGTTTCGCAGGCGCCGTTCTCGGCCACGTTGTCGTAGCGGCGCCCGTCGGGGCAGATCATCTCGTAGGTGAAGAGCGAGCGGTTGTGCGAGTGCACGTCTTCGGTGCCCGCGCGAAACCGCGTTCGCCCCAGCGTGTAGGCCGTCTCGAAGCACGAGGTGCCGCGAGCGTCACGAACGCGGAGCGCGGTGATCCACAGCGTGTTGCCGCCATCGCCGGCCTCGGGGAGCGGACTGGAGAAGTCGATGACGACGCCCCCGTCGAAGTGACAGGCCTCTCCGCCGTCGGTGAAGCGGCCCACCGCGCCCACCGGCACCCCACAGTCCCGGAAGCGGTCGACCTGTCGCTTCCAGCAGTTCTGCCCATCGAGCCACGCGCAGGTCATCGCCCCGGCGTCGAGCCCACCCGCATCGGGGAGGTCGAAGCGCTGGTTGACGAAGGGCTGGCCCGCGTCGACGCCCGCGTCAGGGCGCCCGGCGTCGAGTGGCCCCGCGTCGGGCGCGCCCCCTGCTTCGTTCCCGCCGCCGGCGCTGCCACCGCCCATCGGCACCAGCCCGCCACCGCCGGCCCCGCCGAGGCCGCCGCTGAAGAAGGGACCTCCCGCATCGACCGGCCCCGGTGGCCCCACGTCCGTCGTCACCCCACCACAGCCGGCCACGGCGACCACCACCACGAGTTGCCAACGCATGGGGCTGCTCGACAGCAAGGCGCGAGCCCGTGGCCCCCGCGAGTCGTTTCCAGACGATGCGCCTCCGGGGCTGCGACCGCGGGAGCCGTCAGGGTGCAACCGCGGTAGCAGCCCGAAGCGGTCGGCACGCGCGCATTGACTCACACGCCCGCTCGTAGTGTCAGCCCGTCATGCTCTTCGTCTCCGTCATCGCACTCGCGCTCACCGCCGGCCCGGCCCCGAAGCTGGTGAAGGGCGCCTCGGTCGAAGGCCTCACCGAGTACCAGCTGGGCAACGGCCTCAAGGTGCTGCTGGTCCCCGACGGCTCGAAGCCGACCGTCACCGTCAACCTCACGCTCTTCGTCGGCAGCCGTCACGAGGACTACGGCGAGAAGGGCATGGCGCACCTGCTCGAGCACCTGCTCTTCAAGGAGACGAAGAACGTCAAGGACATCAAGAAGGCGCTCACCGAGCGCGGCGCCGACGCCAACGGCACCACGTGGTTCGACCGCACGAACTACTTCGAGACGCTGGCGGCCAACGACGACAACCTCAAGTGGGCGCTCGACCTCGAGGCCGACCGGCTCGTCAACACCATCATCACGCGGGAGAAGCTGGCGCCCGAGATGACGGTGGTGCGCAACGAGTTCGAGATGGGTGAGAACTCGCCGTCGAGCGTGCTCTTCGACCGCGTCATGTCGGCCGCGTACACGTGGCACAACTACGGCGACACGACGATCGGCGCGCGCAGCGACATCGAGCAGGTGCCCCAGGAACGGCTCCAGGCCTTCTACACGCGCTACTACCAGCCCGATAACGCGCTCCTCGTGGTGGCTGGCCGCTTCGACGAGGCGAAGGCGCTGACGTGGATCGCCGAGCGCTTCGGCCGAATTCCGAGGCCCAGGCGGGCGCTGCCGACGACGTACACCGTCGAGCCCACGCAGGATGGAGAGCGCTCGGTGACGGTTCGCCGCGTGGGCGGCACGCCGGTGCTGGCGCTGGGCTACCACGTGCCCGCCGGGAGCGACCCCGACTACGCCGCCATCGACGTGCTGACGCAGGTGCTGGGCGATTCGCCGTCGGGGCGCCTCTACAAGGGGCTCGTCGACTCGAAGAAGGCCGCGAAGGCCGGCTGCTTCAACTACCAGCTGAAGGAGCCCGGCGCCCTGCTCTGCTTCGCCGAGCTCAACGAGAAGGACGCGCCCGGCCCCGCGCGCGACGTCCTCGTTTCGACCGTCGAGGGGCTCAAGGCCTCGAAGGTGACGGACGCCGAGGTCGAGCGCGCCCGGGCGCAGCTGCTCAAGCAGGTCGACCTCGTGCTCAACGACTCGGAGCGCGTGGGGGTGCTCCTGTCGGAGTTCGCGGCGATGGGCGACTGGCGGCTCCTCTTCATCCACCGCGACCGCATCAAGGCCGTCACCACCGCCGAGGTGCAGCGCGCCGCCGAGAAGTACCTGAAGGCCACCAACCGCACGCTGGGCGAGTACGTGCCCACCGAGGCACCAGACCGCACCGAGGTTCCGCCGCTCGTCGACCTCGGGCCCGTGGTGAACGCCTACAAGGGCGAGGCCGCGCTCTCTCAGGGCGAGGTGTTCGAGGCCACCCCGAAGAACCTCGACGCCCGCACCACCCGTGAGACCCTGCCCTTCGGCCTCAAGCTGGCGCTGTTGCCCAAGAAGACCCGCGGCGGCACCGTGCGGGCGAACGTGCGCCTGCCGTACGGCAACGCCGCCACGCTGATGAACCAGCGCACCGTGGCAGACCTGACGGCGCGCATGCTGACGCGGGGCACGAAGACGAAGAGCCGCCAGCAGTTCAAGGACGCCCTCGACGCCCTGCGCGCGCAGGTCTCGTTCGGCACCGAGCCCCAGGCGGTGTCGATGAGCCTCGAGGTGCGCAGGCCCCAGCTCGAGGCCACGCTCGAGCTCGTCTTCGAGGCGCTGAAGGAGCCGGCCTTCGACAAGACCGAGTTCGAGGCCCTCAAGCGCGAGCTGTTGTCCGACCTCGAGCAGAAGAAGGACGACCCCAACGCGCTCGCCTTCATCGGCCTGCAGAAGGCGCTGAGCACCTGGCCGAAGGGCCACCCGTTCGCCGTCTCGTCCATCGACGAGTCCATCGCCGACCTGAACGCCGTGAAGCTCGACGACGTGAAGGCCTTTCACGCGAAGTTCTACGGCGCCCAGGCTGGCTTCGCGGCGCTCGTGGGCGACTTCGAGGCGGCCCAGGTGAAGGCCCAGCTCGCGGCGAAGCTCGGCACGTTCGCGGCGAAGGTGCCCTACGAGCGCATTCCGCGCCCGCACGTGAAGGTCGAGCCGAAGAACCTGACGCAGAACACGCCCGACAAGGCCATGGCCTGCTTCGTCACCGGCACCACGCTGGCCCTGCGCGAGACCGACCCGGACTTTCCGGCGCTGGTGCTGGCCGACGCGATGCTGGGCGGCGGCTTCCTCAATGGGCGCGTGCCCCAGCGGCTGCGCGAGAAGGAAGGCCTCAGCTACGGCGCCGGCACGTTCCTGCGCGCAGGCACCTTCGAGGACAATGGAGCGCTCGCCGGCTACGCCATCTCGGCGCCGGAGAACGCGCCGAAGGTCGAGACGGGCTTCCGGGAAGAGCTCGAGCTGGCCGTGAAGAAGGGCTTCACCGACGCCGAGCTGCAGCTCGCGCGCAAGGGCCTGTTGCAGACGCGGGAGCAGGCGCGCGCCTCGGACGAGCGGGTGGCCGACGCCCTCGCCGAGCAGCTCGAGACCGGGCGCACCTTCGAGTTCGACCAACGCTTCGACGACGCCGTGCGCGCGCTGTCGGTGAAGGACGTCAACGCGGCGCTCCAACGCAACGTCGACCCGTCCCGCTTCACGGTGGTGAAGGTGGGCGACTTCAAGAAGGTCGCGGCGCCGAGGTGACCAGACGATGGAGCTGAAAGTCGCCACCGACCCACGCTGGCTCCCCCACGCGCTCGCGCACTTCGACGAGCTGCTCGTCGACCATGCGCACTGCGAGAAGAAGGCCGCGGCCAACGCGCTCTCGCTGCTCCAGGCGCACCCCGAGGTGCCCGGGCTCCCGGCGCAGATGGCCCGCCTGGCGCGGGAAGAGTCAGCGCACCTGGCGAAGGTGCTGCAACTGATGGAGACCCGCGGCCTGGCGCTCGGCCGTGACGCGGGCGACCCGTACGCGAAGGGCCTCCAGCAGCTCATCCGCCATGGGGCGAAGGAACGACGCCTCGATCGCCTCCTCGTCGCGGGCATCATCGAATCCCGCAGCCACGAGCGGCTCCAACTGCTGGCCGACGGGCTCACCGACCCGTCGCTCCGTCGCCTCTACGCCGAGCTCGCGAAGAGTGAAGACGGGCACCAGAAGCTCTTCGTGCGCCTGGCGAAGAACGTCGACCCAGCCGAGGTCGTCGAGGCGCGGCTCGAGGTGCTGTTGACGGCCGAGGCCAGCCTCATCGCCGGGCTCCCGCTGCGCGCTGCGGTGCACTGACGCCGTGTCGGCGGGCAGCGCACCTGCACACGAAATGCGACAGTTCGCCTCGGAGCCCGTCGTGCAGTGGAGTACCCTCTTCTTGTCGTCCATTCCCGCTCCGCTCGAGGTGATCGCCCGATGAAGCTCGCGCTCGTTCCCATGATGATGCTGCTGTGGTCCCCCGTGACGCCGCGCGAGGTGCCGCAGGAGGACGTGTGCACCGCCGCGCCGCACGCCATCGGCGACGCCACGAAGTGCAAGCGCAAGTGCAACTCGCAGTGCGCGAGCGCGAGCAACAAGTCGAAGTGCGTCAACGAGTGCCGGCGCGCCTGCGACCGCTGAGCGGGCGTCGGGCCAGGGCACACAGGTGATGCGCCCGCTCGAGGCCGTTCGAGCTGACACGCCCATGTGATTCCCGCCCCGCACTTGTCGGGGGCGCGGGGTGATGCGCCTCCTGATCGGACGGGCTCCCGGCGTGCGAGGTGGATGCTGCCGGGCCGCCCGGTGACGGCGACCGTCGCGCCCGCATCGACCGGTGCCCCTCCCTTCGCGTCGGCATGTTCTCGGGCACACCGTTGCGAGCCCGCGCTCCGAAGCCGTATTCGCGCCGTCCATGAAGCGCCTGCTCCTCAGCTCCGTTCTCCTCGCCAGCTGTCTCGCCCCGGCCACGAAGGCCACGCTCGAAGCGACCGGGCCGGTGATGCTCGACGACGGCATCGCTCCGCTCGCCGAGGCGCCGGTCTGTCGTGAGTCCACGCCTGGCACGCTCTTCGTCGACGGCACCGACGCGTGGAACCTCGGTGACGACGGCCTGAGGCTGCGCGGCAACCGGCTCACCGTCGCCGACCTCGACAACGACGGCTTCCCCGATCTCGTCGTGCACACGCTCACCACCAACGCCCGCCAGGCCGTCGCGCTCGACGGTGGGGCGCGGCAGGTGTGGCAGCTCATGAACCGCAAGGGGCCCGACGGGCACCGCCGCTTCGTCGACGAGACGGGGAACGGCCTGTTCCAGGTGCGCGATGGTGACGGCCGCCAGTACCGCGCCGCGCACCTCGCCATCTTCGGAGACGTCGACAACGACGGCGATCTCGACGCGTTCGCCGGCACGCACGACGACCCCTCGAAGCCCGACATCGGCGATCGCAGCGAGCTGCTCCTCAACGACGGGACGGGGAAGTTCTCGCTCGCCAACCCAACGCCCGTGCGCGGCGGCGCGATGGAGCGACTCCCCACCACCGCCGCCGCGTTCACCGATGCCGACCGCGACGGCAAGCTCGATCTCTTCGTCGGCTACTTCTACGAGTACTACGGGCGCACCTACCAGGGGCTGCAGGCGCAGCTCCTCCTCGGGCAGGGGACCGGCGGCTTCACGCGAGGCACCGACGCGGCGGGCCTGACGACCGAACGCGGCAACTTCGCGACCTTTCGCAACCACCGCCCCGCCTACGGCATCACCGCGTGCGACCTCGATGACGACGGCGCGCCGGAGTTGATGGTGAGCGCCTATGGGCGTCAGGCGAACCTGCTGTACCGCAACGACGGGCGCGGGCGCTTCACCGACGTCAGCGCGGCCTCGGGCTTCGCGGGCGACGACGTCGTCGACTTCACCGACAACGAGAACTTCAAGTGCTTCTGCTCGGTGAACCGCGCCGATCCCCGCTGCAGCAACGTCGGCCGGCCGCTCATCGGCTGCGGCGCCGACCCTGCCGCGCGCTGGGCCGACGGCATCGACGATCAACCCTGGCGCAACAACGGCAACACGTTCACCACCTGGTGCGGCGACCTCACCGGCGACGGCAAGCTCGATCTCTACAGCGCCGAGATTCGCCACTTCTGGGCCGGCAGCGCGAGTGACTCGTCGGAGCTTTTGCGCAACGCCTCGACGGGCCAGGCCTTGCGGTTCGAGCGGCCGGGGAATCAGGCGACCGGCATGGGGCTGCCGCGCGTCGGCCCGTCGTGGAACGAAGGTGGACTCATGGCCGCTGGCGGCGACCTCGACAACGACGGCCGGCAGGATCTCATCGTCGCGGCGAGCGACTACCCCGATCAGTTCGGCGTCGTCCTCCAGCAGCAGGCCGATGGGCGGTTCGTCGATCAGGCCAGGGCGTTCAACCTCGAGCACGCGTGCATGTCGGGCCTGGCCATCGCCGACTTCGACCGCGACGGCGATCTCGACGTCGTGGCGGGCGCGAGCACCGCGCGTGACTGCTCGGCCATCTGGCGTCGGGGCCAGGAGGTGCGGCTCTACGAGAACCAGGGCTCATCGTCGGGCAAGGGCCTGCTGCTCAAGCTGACGGGCGATGGCACCACCACCAACCGCGGGGCCGTGGGCGCGAAGGTGACGGCGCTGGCAGGCGGCAAGCGCATCGTCCGTGAGGTGAGCGGCGGGTACGGGCACTTCGGCATGCAGAACGACACCGTCGTGCACCTGGGCCTCGGCGACTGCACCGGCATCGAGGAGCTGACGATTCGGTGGCCCGACGCCCGGGGCACGACGCAGACGTTCCGCAACGTGCCGGTGGACGACCGGGTGTTCTTCGAAGCCAGGCAGGGCGAACCGACGCTCAAGCGGGTCCGGCTG
The DNA here is from genome assembly GCA_025459425.1 of Myxococcaceae bacterium. GTDB lineage: Bacteria > Myxococcota > Myxococcia > Myxococcales > Myxococcaceae > Xiheimicrobium. Next base: position 18,233 of record JALOQF010000052.1, read on the forward strand.
AGCCGGTGAGGCACACGACGGTCAGGCCGCCGACACGCGACGGAGCAGCGACAAGGCCTGGTTGAGCGAGTCGACCTGCGCCTTGCGGTCGCCCGCGAGCGTCTGCACCTGGCGGAACACCTTGTCGTCGAACTGCCGCACGTCCTCGATGCGGTGGTGCGCCTTGGTGTCGAGCACCCGGCGCTCCTCGAGCTTGCGGGCGTCCTGCTGGGCCGAGTCCAGGGCCGTCGAGACGGCGCTCGTCGACGAGCTGAAGACCGACGTGAAGGCCGTGATGTAGGTCGAGATGCTGAACCATTCCTTCATCTGGCTCCACAGCGACTTCGGCGAGTCCTTCGGTGGCGCGTTGGGGTCGATGGTCTGCTCGTTGACCGCGAGGCGCTCGGTCTTGAGGCCGAGGCCGTCGACGTAGCTCGTGGCGGCCTTCGTGGCGTCGGACAGGCGGCCGCGGGCGTTCTTGATCTTCCGGGCGAGCTCCTTGCGCTCGAGCAGCTGCTCCGGCGTGGCGCTCTTCGAGTCGGGCAGCTTCGCCGCCTCGGCCCTGAGCGCGTCGATCTGCTTCGCGATGCCGTCGGCCTTGTCGAGCAGCCCGTCGAGGTGCTGCTTCTGCTCCGGCGTCATGGCGTCGGTCTTCCCGGCCAGCTCGCGCAGCATCTCGCCCTTGGTGACGTTGCGCATCGTCTTGTACCGCGCGTCGAGCTGCTCGATGCGCACGAGCATCTTCTTCGCCAGGTCGTCCTGGCGGCCCTTGAGCTCTTCGATCTTCGCCTTCTGCGCCTCGGGCGACATGGCGCGGAACTCGGTCATCGCCGCGCGCAGCTCGGGGTTCGCGCGACGCTCCTGACCGCCCCAGAGCGCACCCGGATCGGCCGAGGTCGACACCAGCGCGCCCTGCGGCCGGAGCGCCTCGGCCTTCACCGGCTGCGTGCCTTCGAAGCCAGCCACCGGGGCCGCCACCAGGGGCGTCGACTTCGACACCGCGGCGGTCGCGGCGGGGGTGGTGGTGCGGCTCACGGCGGGCAGCTTCGAGGCGGTCGGCGGAGAACCCAGCTTCGTCGTCGTCATGGCAGCACCAGTGTAGGGCAGAAAGACACGTCTGGCCTACCCGGGGTCGAGGCGTGCTGGCAAGAACCCCTCCCATGACGGGACCCCTGGCCATCATTCCTTCGCGGTACGGCGCTCAGCGCTTCCCGGGCAAGCCGCTGGCTCTGCTGCGGGGCCGGCCGATGATCGAGCACGTGGTGGCGCGGTGCCGGGAAGCCGGCGTGTTTGCTCGGGTCCTGGTGGCGACGGACGACGAGCGCATTGCCTCGACGGTGCGTTCATTCGGCGGAGAGGCGCTGATGACGTCACCGGCCTGCGCCTCGGGCACCGACCGCGTCGCCGAGGTCGCCCGCGCGCTGTCACTGGCGGGTGACACCGTGGTGGTGAACGTGCAGGGCGACGAGCCGGCGATGCCGCCCCGCTCGCTCGTCTCGCTGGTGCGGTGCTTCGACGACGCGAGCCTCGAGATGGCCACGCTCGTTCGCCCGCTGGACGAGGCGGAGCGCTCGAACCCGGCGGTGGTGAAGGCGGTGCTCGATGAGCGCGACCGGGCGCTCTACTTCTCCCGGGCCGACCTTCCGTTTCAGCGAGACGCCGTGGGTCCGCCGCCGCCACGCTGGGCCCACCTCGGCGTGTACGGCTACCGGGTGCGCACGCTGCTGACGCTCGCCGCGCTCAGCCCGACGGCCCTGGAGCGCGCCGAGTCCCTCGAGCAGCTCCGCGCGCTGGGCCACGGCATTCCCATCGCCTGCGCGAGGACCGAACGGGGCTCGGCCGCCGTCGACCGCCCCGAAGACGTGCCCCTGGCCGAGGCGGCGCTCGACGCTCTGGCGGCGACCTGACCGGTGCGACGAACAGGAAACCGGCGCGCGCGGGCCCAAGGGTGTATTGAAGGCGCATGACTCCGTCGCTCACGCAGGCCTTCGGGCTCTTCTTTCAGGCGCACCCCTGGCACGGCGTGTCGCCCGGCGAGAAGTCGCCCGACATCGTCACCAGCTACATCGAGATGGTGCCGACCGACGCCGTCAAGTACGAGGTCGACAAGGCCACCGGCATTCTGAAGCTCGACCGGCCGCAGCGGTATTCGAGCCAGCCGCCCTCGCTCTACGGCTTCATTCCGCGCACCTTCTGCGACCGCCGCGTCGGGGAGCGCTGCAGCCAGCGCATCGGCCGCCCCGGCATCGTCGGCGACGGCGACCCGATGGACATCTGCGTGCTGACCGAGAAGCCGATTCAGCACGGCGCCATTCTCATCGAGGCGGTGCCCATCGGCGGCCTGCGGATGATCGACGGCCACCAGGCAGACGACAAGATCATCGCGGTGCTCAAGGGCGACAGCGTGTACGGCGCCTGGAAGGACCTGAAGGAGGTCTCTCCGGCCCTCGTCGACCGCCTGCGCCACTACTTCCTCACCTACAAGCAGCTGCCGGACAACCCGGCGCCGCCCGTCGAGATCGCCGAGATCTACGGGCGCGAAGAGGCGCTCGAGACGATCAAGCTGTCGTTCGAGGACTACCGCGAGAAGTACGGGCAGCTGCAGGACCTGTTCGGCCCGAACCGCTGAACGTCAGCGACCGAGGAGCGCTGCGAGGTTCACTGCGACGCCGGGTACGGACGTCGAGCGCAACGTGCGCGTCCACGAGCTGCGACGCACCCGACGAAAGCGGCCGGCCCTTGGCTCGGTGTGAACGATGGTCGCCTCGGCGTTCACGTCGACGACCCAGTACTCGGGTACGTGGCACTGCGCGTAAAGGAGCGCCTTGGGCCCGAGGTCGAGCTTCAGGCTGGTGTCGGCGACCTCGATGACCAGGAGCGCAGTCGGGGGGTGATCGTCGGGGATTCCTCGGCTGGCGCGAACGACCGCCAGGTCAGGCTCGGGCTCGGAGTCGTCCGCCGCGGCGAGCGGGAGCTGCACCAGGACCTCATGGTCATCGGCAGACGTCTGGGTGACGAGTGCACGGTTGAGCACCCGAACGAGCTTGGAGTGCGGTGTTCCCATCGGGCTCATGGTGATGACCGCTCCGAAGACGAGCTGAACGCGCTGGCCGTCAAAGGCACCGAGCTCACCAAGTTGGTGGTAGCGGCGTCGGTCGAGCGACCACAACCGTTCGGGGGCAACCTCTGCAGCACTCAACATGTTCAAGATTCTGCTGCCGGAAGCCCGTCACTGACAAGCAACCCGACCAGCACCTCGACGGAGCCGCTCACGGCCACGTCAGTGACGCCGCGCCATTCGCCACCGCCGGCACCTTCACCCAGACGTACCGGCTGTTCGGTACCACGAAGAACCCGTCGGTCGCTGCGTCGAGGTCGGCCTTCGACGCCTTCGCCTCGAGCGTGCGCCCGTTGAGCGTCATCGACGCCGGCGCCGCCTCGATCCACAGCTGGGCCATCGCGCCCTGCTTCGCCGCCGACAGCGTGAGCGTCTTCTCGCGCGCCGTGACCGTCACGTGCTCGGCCTCGTCATCGGCGTACACCGTGAACGTCGTCTCGGTCGAAGAGGGCCAGGCGAGCACCGTGAGCTGACCTGCGTGCGCGGCGCTCCCCAGGCGCGTGGAGCCGTCGCTCACGTCGGCGACGATGATGCCGCCTTCCTTGATGAACACTGGAATGCGGGAGCGATCGGTGAAGTCGAGGTCCTTCAGCACCTGGCCGCCAGCGATCGGCGTTCCTGCTTCGTCCCACCACGACACGTACCGCGCCCCCGCCGGGAGCGGCACGTCACGGCGCCCGGTGTCGTCGAGGATCGGCGCTACCAGCAACGCATCACCGAGGAAGTAGCGGTAGTCGCGCGGCCAGCTCGCCTCGTCACCGACGGGGCGAATCGGCTGCGCCTGGACGCCGCGGTAGGCCGCCTCGCCCAACGAGTACAGGTACGGAATCAGCTGCACATGGAGCTTCGACCAGTACCGGTACAGCTCGACCGTCTCGTCGGCGCGCTCCGGCACCGTCCACGGCGCGAGGTTGCCGCGGCCATGGAGCTGCATGAAGGGCGACAGCGCGCTCACCGCCGTCCACCGCGCGAAGTTCGTCTGGCTGAAGGGAATGCGCGGGCCCGCGAGCGCGAGGTCGTCGAGGTCGAGGTAGCCGCCGAGGTCGGAGCCGATCGCCACGTACCCGGCCGCCGCCGAGCGGAAGATGTGATCGAGCGCGTCTTCGAGACCGATCCAGTCACGGCGGTTGTCGCCGACCCAGCCGATGGGCGTGTGCTCCTTGCGCGCGTAGAAGCGGCCCGGGAAGCCGTACGAGCCGTCCCACGGGCGCACCATCGTGAGGAACTCGCGCCCCCGCACCGCGCGCCCGTGCGTGAGGAAGTCCTCGTAATAGGCCTCGGAGTACTGCTGCAGGGTGATGGTGCCCTGCTTCGTCTTCACCGAGATGTCCTTCGCCGCGATGGCGGTCTGCTCGCCCGTGCGCAGGTAGTCCTCGCCGAAGTCGCACTTCCACCCGTCGATGACCTTGAGCACCCGCTCCTGCTTCGCGTGCCAGAAGGCGCGGGCCTCGTCGTTCGAGAAGTCGATGCCGCCGCCGCGGCCCTTCCACCAGAAGGTCAGCTGGCCGTCGTTGACGAAGTAGCCCTTCGACAGCGCTTCACGGAAGCCGTCGGCAGCGCCCGGGTACACGTCGCCGCCGACTTCGGCGTCGAACGACCCCTCGTTGAGCATCTGGGTGATCCACAGCACCGTGCGCACGTTGCGCGCGCGCAGGTTCGCCACCATCTCTTCGAACTTCGGGTAGCGCGCCTCGTTGGGAATGAACGTGTTGTAGTTGGTCTCCCAGGGGCTATCGAGCACCACCACCCCGACGGGAATGCCGCGCTGCTCGAAGCCGCCGACGAAGTCGTAGGTGTCTGCGCCCGTCGAGATGTCCTTCGAGATCCACGGCTGGTACGCCCAGCGCGGCGTGAAGCCGAAGCGCTGCACCTGCGTGGGCGGTGCCTTCGGCGGTGAACACGAAACGAACGAGAGCAGAACGAGCAGGAGGGCCGAACGCATGCGCGCTTCATGGCGGCGCCGACGACCCCCGGCAAGCCCCACCCGCCGAATCCGAGGGTCCTCCACGAACGACGACGCCCTCCCGGCTGGGGAGGGCGTCGGCTTCCACGATGAGACCGGCCGTCAGTTCCCGCCGCAGCGCAGGTTCAGCGTGCCCGACCGCGCCTGGGCCGACGAGCTCCACTGGGCGACCGCCGAGCCGTCGTAGGTGAGGGTCACCACCTCGTTGCGAGCCGACGTATGGGTGATGGAGCCCCCCGCCGCCGGGCACGTGCCCTTGCACCGCTTGAAGTTCGAGACCACGGTCGAGGCGCCCGCGCGCGCCGTGCCGGTCTCCCAGGTGCCGTTGATGGTGATGCACTCGGCGACGGTGTCGTAGCTGATGACGTACGAGCCCTTGCGGGTGAGGGAGCCCCCGCGCGGGCCGCTCCCCGAGCCGTTCACCGTCACGTTCGCCGTCTTCACGCCGTTGGCCTGCGTGGCGATGACGGTGCTGTTGATGTCCATCGTGGCGTCGTTGGCCTTCACGCCCGTGCCCGTGATGACGACCTGCACGCCGCCGCCCGCCGCCCGCGAGTAGACCGCCGTGAGCGTGCCGGTCACCTTGACCAGGCCGTAGGGACCCGTGCAGTTGGTGAGCGTGTAGACGACGGTGGCGCCGGTCTGCGTCGACGTCGCGCAGCCCTGGGGCTTGAAGCGCGACCCGACGCGCGTGACGGCGTTCATGGCGAGCTGCTCTGGGGTCGAGCTCATCGGCTGGGCCACCTCGTCGGCCAGCTCCGAGGTGAGCGCCGACTCGGTCGACGACACCGCCACCGACTCGTCCGCGTCCTCTGCCGAGTCCGCCTCGACCCCACGCCCACACCCGACCACCAGCACCGCCATCGCTACAGCCGCAAGAATTCGACGCATGTTCGTTCTCTCCCGTGTTGGGAGCGCCCAGGCCGGCGCTCGTGCCTGCTTCAACCAGCGAGCGCGCGAAAGGTTGCGCGACGGGGAGCGGCGGGAGGATCAGGTCTAGTCAAACGGCGTAGAAAATCGCACTCCTTCGTGGCTGTTGACGACGTGCACGCGGCGGGAAATACCGGCCCATGCGCTCGCGAAAGACGAAGTTCATCTTCACCACGGGCGGCGTGGTGAGCTCCCTCGGCAAGGGCATGGCGTCGGCGTCGATGGGCGCGCTGCTCGAGAACCGCGGCCTCGACATCACGCTGATCAAGCTCGACCCGTACATCAACGTCGACCCGGGCACGATGAGCCCGATTCAGCACGGCGAGGTGTACGTCACCGAAGACGGGGCCGAGACCGACCTCGACCTCGGCCATTACGAGCGCTTCACCGGCGCGCGCATGACGCGGCTCAACAACTTCACCACCGGGCGCGTGTACCACTCGGTCATCACCAAGGAGCGCCGCGGCGAGTACCTCGGCAAGACGGTGCAGGTGATTCCGCACATCACCGACGAGATCAAGGCGATGATCCACGCGGCCGCCGAGGGCCACGAGGTGGTGCTCGTCGAGGTGGGCGGCACGGTGGGCGACATCGAGTCGTTGCCGTTCCTCGAGGCGATCCGTCAGCTCCGGTACGACGTCGGCTCAGAGAACGTCTGCTACGTGCACCTGACGCTGCTCCCGTACATCGCGGCCGCCGGCGAGGTGAAGACGAAGCCCACGCAGCACTCGGTGATGAAGCTGCGTGAGATCGGCATTCAGCCCGACATCCTCATCTGCCGCACGGACCGCCAGATTCCCCAGGAGCTGAAGGACAAGATCGCGATGTTCTGCAACGTCGACGAGGGCAACGTGTTCACCTCGCCCGACGTCGGCAGCATCTACGAGCTGCCGCTCGAGCTGCACCGCCAGGGCCTCGACGATCGCATCGCCGAGCACCTCAACATCTGGTCGCGCGCGCCCCGCCTCGACAAGTGGGAGCAGATCATCGAGAAGATCTACCGCCCCTCGCGCGGTGAAGTGCGCGTCGCGCTGGTGGGCAAGTACGTCGAGCTGAAGGAATCGTACAAGTCACTCAACGAGGCGCTCGTGCATGGCGGCATCGCCAACGACTGCCACGTGAAGATCGAGTTCGTCGACAGCCAGGACGTCGAGACGAAAGGCGCCGAGGCGATGCTGGGCGCGATGGACGCGGTGCTGGTGCCCGGCGGCTTCGGTGTGCGCGGCACGGAAGGAAAGGTTCAGGCAGTCCGCTACGCGCGCGAGAAGCGCAAGCCCTTCTTCGGCATCTGCCTGGGCCTGCAGATGGCCGTCATCGAGTACGCGCGGCACGTGCTCGGCCTGCCTGCCGCCAACTCGCTCGAGTTCGACGAGAAGACGCCCGACCCGGTCGTCACGCTGATGGAGTCGCAGGTGAACGTGAAGGACAAGGGCGGCACCATGCGCCTGGGCAGCTACGCCTGCGCGCTCAAGCCCGGCTCGCTCGCCCACAAGCTGTACGCCCAGGAGCAGATCAAGGAGCGCCACCGCCACCGCTTCGAGGTGAACAACGCGTACCGCGCGCGCCTCGCCGGTGCGGGCCTGGTGTTCTCGGGCGTGAACCCCGAGCTCGACCTGGTCGAGGTCATCGAGATCACCGACCACCCACACTTCGTGGGTTGCCAGTTCCACCCCGAGTTCCAGTCGAAGCCCTTCGCGCCCCACCCGCTCTTCTCGGGCTTCATCCGCGCGGCCGTGAACGCGCGGGACTCGAAGTGAGCGCCATGACGACGCCCGCCATCACCCTCGCCGGCCACCGCGTCGGCCCGGGCCTGCCCCTCTTCGTCATCGCCGGGCCCGACGTCATCGAGGGCGCCGACCACGCCGTGCGGCACGCGCAGACGCTCAAGGCCATCACCCAGCGCCTGGGCGTGCCCTTCGCCTTCAAGTGCAGCTACGACAAGGCGAACCGCACCAGCATCACCTCGTTCCGGGGCCCGGGCCTCGTGAAGGGCCTCGAGGTGCTCGCCAGGGTGAAGCGTGAGGTGGGGGTGCCCATTCTCACCGACGTGCACGACGTCTCGCAGGTCGCGGCCGTGGCCGAGGTAGCCGATGTCATCCAGGTGCCGGCGTTCCTCTGCCGCCAGACCGACCTCGTGGTGGCGGTGGCGAAGTCGGGCCGCGGCGTGAACCTCAAGAAGGGCCAGTTCGTCGCCCCGAAGGACATCGCGCACCAGGCGAAGAAGGCCTTCGACTCGGGCAACCCCAACGTGCTCGTCACCGAGCGCGGCGCGACGTTCGGCTACAACAACCTCGTCGTCGACATGCGCGGCTTCGGCGTCATGCGCGAGGCGGGCCTGGTGACGTGCTTCGACGCCACCCACTCGGTGCAGCTGCCGTCGGCGGGGAACGGCGAGACGGCCGGAGAGCGGAAGTTCGTCGGGCTGCTCGCGCGCTCGGCGGCCGCGGCCGGCATCGACGCCCTCTTCACCGAGGTGCACGAGAACCCCGACGCCGCGCCCTGTGACGGCCCCTGCAGCCTCACCTTCGAGCTCTTCGAAAAGACGCTCGTCGACGTGCTGGCGATTCGCCGCGCCCTCGGGCACCAGCCGTGACGCTCACCGAGCGCGCGAGCGCCATTCGGCTCGTCGTCTTCGACGTCGACGGCGTGCTGACCGACGGTGGCCTCTGGTACGGGCCCGACGGCGAGGTGATGAAGCGCTTCGACGTGAAGGACGGTCACGCCATGGTGCTGGCGCGGCTCACCGGGCTGCCCGTCGCGATTCTCACCGCGCGCACGTCGAAGATCGTCGAGACCCGAGCGAAGGAGCTCCAGCTCGCGAAGGTGTTCCAGGGCCGCCGCGAAAAGGGCCCGGCCCTGATCGAGCTCTGCGCCGAGCTGAACGCCTCCCCCCACGAGGCAGCCTACATGGGCGATGACGTGAACGATCTACCGGCGATGGCGCACTGCGGGCTGACGGCATGCCCCGCCGACGCGGTCGCCGAAGTGCGCGAGGCAGTGCACTTCGTGTCGAGCCACCCCGGAGGTCGCGGCGCCGCCCGCGAGCTCATCGAGCTGGTCTTGCGCGCCACCGGCCGCTGGGAGCAGGCCCTGGCGCACGCACACCCCAGGCCCTGAGGGGGAGCAGGCCCTGGCGCACGCACACCCCAGGCCCTGAGGGCTGCGCCTTCGGTGGGCACCCGACCTCGGGTTCGGCCCAGCTCGACGACGTCGAACGCCGTCACCCGGGTCGGAACGATCTCGACGGCCTTCGAGGCTCGGCGGCTGGAGCCCTGGCCGCGCTCGAGAAACACGCCGCCTGCCACCTGAAGTGCCAGCCGCTCGGCGCTCGGAGCGTACGACTGGGGCCAACCTCGCACCCGGCGTGTCCGAAGCCGGCGACGATGACGTCGAATGCCATTCGCTTCGTTGAGAGGCTGCACTCGCGCCCTGGAGCGAGGGTTCGCTCGATGCGATTCGTGCTGCGGCGGCCCTGCTCTCGCCGCGCGCTGGGGTGCTCGCGGCTCGACGAACGAGCTCGAGGCCGGAGTGATGGGCCGGCGAGCTGCGCGCCCGACCTCGGCGCGAACGCCTGCGACGGTGCGGGGGAGCGGCTCACCGCCAGCAGACGTTCGTGCACATGCCGCCAGCGCAGTCATCGCTGACGCACTCGCGGTCGCCCATGCACACCTGGCCGCCCGGCTTGAGCGGAACACAGCTCGCCTGCATGCCACCGGCCGTGAAGGGGCAGTAGGAGCCATCGACACACTGGGGATTCCCGTTCACGCTGCACATGACACCGACGCCGACGAAGCTCGGCCGGCACATGCCACCGCCACACGACAGCAGCGAACGACAGTCCGCAGCACTGCCACAGGCTCCGCCCTGGTCGGAGATGGCTGTACAGGTTCCGCTCACGCACCGCGCGCCAGCGACGCAGACGTCGGAGTTGGTGCCGCAGGGGCTGCCAATGGCCCGGCGCGTGGCGCAGATGCCGTTGTTGCAGTACTCGCTGTCGAGACAGTTCGGCCCCGTTGGAACGTTCACGACCTGCGACTGCTCGCCCGTGCTGCAGGACCCCAGGGGCTGCGTGTTGAAGCGGCGCAGGCACCGATCGACGCCGCCATCGGCGGTGAATTCAGTGGCACAGATGAGCTCGTAGTCGGTGCCCGAGCGCGCACACTCGAGGCGGCCCTTCACGCACGGAGCGCCCTCGGGCTTCCCGGGCTGGCACGTGCGCGCGTTCGAGGTCGGGTCCGGGCAGATGAGGCCGGCCGCACAGCTCGGGGTGCTGGTGCAGCCGCCATCTGCGGCGATGCGCTGCTGACACGTCCCAAAGTTGCCGCCGGCAAGCCGGCAATAGGTGCCGGGCGCGCACATCGCGTCACGGCTGCAGGGCGTGCCCACCCCGGCATCGGCGTTCGTGAAGCCGCGGCAGGTTCCGCATGCCGAGCCGCCCTGCGCGAGGCAGAAGCCACGAGCACACTCGAGGTCGTCGGAGCACAGACCACCATCGCCCACGACGCCCGTGGTGTACGCGTTCTCGTCGCAGGCCGTCAGCACGAGGTTGAGGTTGCGCTGGCACGACGCCGTCGGGAAGGCGGCGTCGAGGCAGGTGCGCAGCGCCGTGAGGTTCACCTGGGTGCGGCCGCGCGCGAAACCAGCCTGCGCCTGCTCGCACGACGCGCGCTCACGAGCTTCGCAGACCGCTCGCTGGCTCGCCGCGACGAGGTTGTTCGCCCGGTAGTCGTTGCCGAAGCCGGGCGCCGCGGAGGTCGTGCAGCGAATGAGGTAGTCGCACTCGCGTTGGGCAACCTCTCCGCAGAAGTCGTAGGCCCCGCCGTCCATCGTGGAGCCGCCAGCCGCGCCTCCGGCCGTCATGCCACCGGCTGCACCGCCCGCCGTCATTCCACCCGCCGCGCCGCCAGCCACCATGCCGCCCGCGGCTCCACCCGCCGTCATGCCCCCGGCATCGCCGCCTGCCGTCATGCCACCCGCAGCCATGCCGCCGGCCTCACCGCCGCCCGCCGCGCCGCCCGCATCGCCGCCACCTGCAGCGCCACCGGCGCTCCCACCCGCGTCACCGCCGGCAGCGCCCCCGGCCGCACCACCGCCCGTGGCAGCGCCGCCGCCCGTCCCACCGTCGGGGCACGGCACGCCGTTGCAGTCATCGACGGGCGCGAAGTTGTTGCAGCTGCAGCTCGCGGTGAAGGCGACCGCGACGACGAGGGCGTGAAGTCGGAGCGTCATGGCCGGGCGGCCTAGCCGAAAGTGCCATGACGCGAAAGCCAGCCCGCGCCGCTCCTTGAACGGCGACAAAGAGGCATGGGAGCCCAGCGCCGCTAGACTGCGTCCCATGGCCACCATCCGGTCGGTTTCCCGCTTGCGAGACATCTTCCTGAAGGCGGGCCTTGTCGACGAGCTGCAGCTCCGCTCGGCGATGGCGCGCATGGATCAGTGGGGCGGGCGGCTCCCGGCCGTGCTGGTCGACCTGGGCTTCGTCGACGAGGAGCAGATGACCGAGGTCATCGGGAAGTCGCTCAAGATGCCCGTGACGCACCTCGGCACGGTGGTGAAGGACCCGGCGGCGCTCGCGAAGGTCGACGTCGCCTTCGCCGAGGAGCACGCCATCTTCCCGGTGCACCTGAAGGACCGGGCGCTCACCCTCGCGATGGCCGACCCGACCGAGCTGAGCGTCATCGACGCGGTCGCCGCGAAGGGCAGCGTGCGGGTGGTGCCGGTGCTGGCCTCGGAGAGCGAGATCAAGGCCGTCATCGCGCGCCACTACCGCGGCCTGCACGTCGAGCCCCGCTCGTACTCGATGCGCAAGCGCGTGACGTCCGAGGTGCCGAAGTCGGAAGGCGGCGCGCTCGACCCCTCGGTGTTCCAGCTCGACCTGCGCGCGCCCCCGAAGCCCGGTGACGCGCCGGCCGGCATGCTGTCGCGACCGCCGAGCGCGAACACGATGCTCGACGAGATGTTCTCGGACGGTGAAGCCCCGGCCGCGACCGCAGGCTTCACCGAGGCCGAGCTGGTGCGGCTCGATGCCTGCCGCCTGAACCAGGAGAAGGCGTCGACCATCATTCGCGCCCTCAACGAGCTGCTCACCGAGAAGGGCTACCTGCCGTAGGCCTCGGGAGCGAGGTCTCTCCACGGGTCGGGCGCCGCGCACGCATCGTCGGCGCACCGGCCGCGCCAGGGCGATGGATCGAGCACCGCCAGCTTCTGCTGGAGCACCTCGTCGGTCTCGAGCGCGAGCAGCTTCGACAGGGCATGTCGATTCGACGACACCACCTCGAACAGCGACCGGGCGAACGGGCGCAGCGAGGGGCGCGTCAGCCGCGTGGCCCAGCGCTGGTACCCCTCGAGCGCCCAGAGCGTGATGATCCACGCGTCGGCGTCGCGGTAGACGCCTCCGTCGTCGTCGATGACGATCAGCTCGGGCCTGGTGCCGGCCTTGTCGAAGTCGCCGAACGCCGCCTTCACCTCGGGCGACTGACGCGGCAGACAATGAATGGGAATGCGGTGTCGCTTCTCGGCGATGCGACGCGCGCACTCGCAGCAGAACCCGCAGGTCTCGTCGTACAGCACGCAGAGCGCGTTCATGACGTCGCCTCCGCCATGGCCGCGGGCGCCGAGCGCAGGAACTCCGACGGGCGCACCGGCGGCAGCTCCCGACGTTCCTCGCGCGCCCGGGTGCGAATGCGGTTGAACAGCCAGACGTTGCCGAAGTGCATCAGCCCCAGCAGCAGCAGCACCGTGCCCAGCTCCGAGGCGATGTTCTGGATGACGTCCTGAACGGTCGAGACGCCCCACGGGTGCTTCACGCCACGAATCACCCAGCCCGCGTTCACCAGGTAGAAGCCCACCACCAGTAGGTGGTTGACCGCGTCGGCGAGCGCCTCACGGCCCTTGAAGGTGTCGACGAGGAAGACGCGCCCGTTCTTGAAGAGCGTTCGCCCCACGCCCCAGGTCACCCCGAGCGAGAGGGTCAGGTACACGAGCTGCTGAACGATGAGGTACAGGTTGTTGGTCGACGGCTCCATGGAGGCTCCAGTGCCGGCCCGAAGGGGCCGAACGACGGTCGATACCGAAGCGCGGACCCGCGGTTTCGCGTTCAAGGTTTGTTTCTTCGGGGAAGAAGGCACTTCGGAGACATCGATAAACAATTGAATTCGCTGATTTTTAAGTCGAAGTTCTGATTTCCCCGCATCGTGAGTGAAAAAATCGACGAGCGCCCAGCCAACGGGCCCTCTAGATCTCCTCATCGTGGGAAGAGCTGCCGGATCACTCAATCGAGATCACGCCGAGACGCGGGCCGACCTGGCGCGGCGGCTCGCGCAGCAGCTGCTGACCAACGGCGGCACCCTGCCCAGCCTGCGGACGCTGGCTGAAGGCGTGGGCGTCGACCCGGGCACGCTGCGGCACTACTTCGACGATCGCCGGGGGGCGGTGCAGGCCGCGATGGAGACCCTGCTCCCCCTCGGCGACGATCAGAAGGCACGCGCGCTCGCGCTGGCGGCCCTCCCGGTCGAGGCGGCGCTCACCACCCTCCTCACCCGCGTCGTGCAGGCGTGGGAAGGGCTCCTCGGGGCGATGCACGCGACGGGCTTCGTCGAGGGCATGGTCGATGGATCCATCGGGCAGGCCTACGTGCGCACGATGCTCGAGCCGACGCTCGCCACCGTCGAGGTCCTGCTCGGCGACTTCCAGGCCCGAAACATGCTGCGCGTGCCCGACGTACGGCTGGGTGCGCTGGCGCTGTTGTCGCCGGTGATGCTCGCGTGCTTCCACCAGGTGCAGCTGCAGGGCCGGGCCTGCCGGCCGCTGGATCTCGAGGCCTTCGTCACCTCGCACGTGCAGGGCTTCTTGCGTGGCTACGCCGCGCCTTCGTCTTCACAGCCGTCCCCGCCTCACCCATCGGAGTCATGATGTCCCGTCTTCTCGTCCCCACCCTCACGCTCGCGGCGCTGACCGGCTGCCTGCGGAACGACCCCATCCCCACGTTGCCCGAGAAGGTCGTCGGCAACTGCCGCTACACCAACCCGTTCGCCCGCGCCGAGGAGTGCCGCGACTACGTCGGCGAGTGGACCGAGAAGGAGGCCCAGGACGACTGCAACGGGCAGCAGCTGTCGGGCGCGAAGGCGCCGTACACCGCGGGCACCACCTGCTCGTACCCGTCGACCCTCGGCTACTGCATTCTCGGCAGCGGCCAGCGCTTCACCCGCATTCACCTGCCCGGAGATCGCGACACCCAGTGCGCGCCGGCCGAGCGCGGGTGCGAGATCTTCGGCGGCGGCCTCTTCGACCCGGCGCCGCTCTGCGGTGGCAAGGTGACCGAGGGTGGCGGCTCGGGCCTCATCACGTGGCGTCAGCCGACCCTCACTTGCAAAGATCCGCTCCCCGGTGAAGCTGCCGGCCGCAGCGCGAACGGCCAGGTGTGCACCTGGTCGATGATCAGCGCCGCGACCGAAGAGGGCCGCGCCTTCGAGCAGTACGCGAGCTGCGACATCGTGCGCACCCAGCGGCCCTACTACGGGGCGCCCACCGCGATGAACGCCGAGCGCGAGGACCCGCGCATGAACGACCCCGCGTACCGCGCCGAGGTCGAGTGGGTGAAGGCCCAGGTCAACTCGACCGCGTGCGTGTGCTGCCACAAGGCCTCGGCGCCGCAGGGCCCGTCGAACTGGTACGTCGACCAGCCGGGCAACTTCATCAACGGCTTCTACGACCGCGGCCTCGCCATGGGCGCGGGCTGGATCGACACCGTCGGCTTCGGCGCCTACCCGCCCGAGCAGAACAACGGCTTCTCGCGCGCCACGCCAGACCGCCCGAACGACTCGATCTTCGTCACCACCGACCCGGCGCGCATGAAGCGCTTCTTCGAGGCCGAGCTCGCCTTCCGCGGCAAGACGCGGGCGGACTTCGCGGGCCAGACCTACGGCGCCGGCCCGCTCGACGACCAGCGCTTCTACGTGCCCAAGGCGTGTGAGAACGGCGAGGGCGTGAACTCGAGCGGCGTGGTGACGTGGAGCGGCGGTCGGGCCCGGTACCTCTGGATCATGGAGAAGGGCACCTCGAGCCCCGGCGTTCCGCCCAACCTCGACCTCCCGATGGGCACCCTCTGGCGGTTCGACGTGCCCGACACGGCGATGCAGGGCGTGCCGTCGGGCGTGACGTTCGGCGTGGCCCCCGAGGGCACGACGCAGAAGTTCCCCGCCTCGGGCTCTCCGGCCGCGCTCGTCTCGGGTCGGGAGTACTACCTCTACGTGCTGCAGGACATCGCCCTGCCCATCACGCGGTGCTTGTTCACGATGCCGTAAGGCCGTGACGTCAGTCGAAGTTCACGACGCGAAGCCAGGGCATCGGCTTCGCGTCTTCGTTTTTTCGGGCATCGCCCGGCGCGCGCGCGCGGGCGCGACGTTCTCGCGGGACAGCGCCTTCGCTTCGTGCGCGAGCAGTCCTCGGAGCGGTGCTGGGTCTCGCGCGGGCGCTGCGGGTCAGCGAAGCGAGCGCCTCTCTGCAGGGACGGGCCTCCGTCGCCATGATGCTGACGTTGAATCGGCGCGGGCTGAATCGGCGCGGGCTGAATCGACGCGGGCTGAATCGACGCGGGCTGAATCGACGCGGGCTGAATCGACGCGGGCTGAATCGACGCGGGCTGAA
>JALOQF010000052.1:33872-43745 GCA_025459425.1 Myxococcaceae bacterium
CGGGGGCTGAATCGACGGGGGCTGAATCGACGGGGGCTGAATCGACCGGGGCTGAATCGACCGGAGCTGAATCGACGCGGGCTGAATCGACGCGGGCTGAAACGACGCGGACGGAATCGACGCGGACGGAACCGACGCGGACTGAACTGACGCCGACTGAATCGACGGAGACTGAATCGACGCGGGCTGAACCGCCGGGGACTGAATCGACGCGAGCTGAATCGAGCCGAGCTGACTCGACCTCGACGAGAGTTGAATCGACGCAGGCGGAATCGACACGCATCGGGTCAATCCGCGTCGGTTCAACACGGGTCACTCTGAACGAGCCTGTCCAGCCGCGTCAGTCGAGGTCGAACGTGACGTTCACCGTGGCGCGCACCGCGATCTGCCCGGCCGCGAACGTGTCGCCACTCTCACCGCCACCACCGACGTTCTGCACCATGTTCTGCGCCATGCCGCCTCGCAGGTACGGGCTTGCCCAGCCCGACGAGGTTTCGGTGATGGAGCGCGCTTTGCCCACCTTGAGCCCGTACTCCTTCGCCATCGCCTCGGCCTTCTCCTTCGCCGCCTTGAGCGCCAGGGCGCGGGCCGTGTCGCGATGGCGCCTCAGCTCACTCGTCTGGAACGAGATGCCCTCGACGTGGTTGGTGCCCGCCTCGAGCACCGCCGTCAGCAGCGCCTCGAACTTCGTCACGTCGCGCAGCAGCACCGAGATCGACCGGCGCACCTGGTAGCCGTCAGGGTCCTTCGTCTTCGAGAAGCCGTACGAGCCCGAGTCGTTGACCGGGTTGATCGACACCTGGTCGGTCTGCAGATCCTTCTCGGCGACGCCCTGCTTCTTCAGCACGGCGAGCGTGCGCGCCAGCCGCTCGTCGTTGGCGGCCTTCGCCTTGGCGACCGTCTTCTCGGCCGTCTCGACGGCGAGCATCAGCTGCACCTGATCGGGCGCGACCTTCACCTCCGCGTCGCCCGACACCGAGATGCTGCGTTCGACGGGAGTGGCTGGCGTGGCGGTCATGAGGAGGCTCAGCACGAGGGCGCTCACTTCTTGCTCACCGTCTTCTTGATGGCGCTGAACACGGCCGGCACCGCCATGCTGTTCGCCTTGTTGATGATGAAGTTGGGAATCGAGCCGCCCGGGCTCGTGTACACGTAGTACGTCGCGAAGGTCTTCTTGCCGTCGTCGCGCGGCTCCAGGAGCCAGTAGCCCTCGTTGATGCGCACCCGCACCACGTCCTTCACCACGGGCACCTTGTCGTCCATGTCGTTGACGACGGTCCAGCTGACCTTCATCACGCCGCTGCTCGCCTTCCAGTCGGTCTCGTCGACGAGGCGGATGATGTAGTCACGGCGGTCGACCAGCGGCGTTTTGATGAGCGAGTACAGGAACGTCACCTTGTCGCCCTTCTCACCGCCCTCGCGCGAGAGCACCTTTCCGCTTTCGACGTACGGCATCGTCTTCGGGTAATTGTCGTAGTCGCGTACGGCCTTCCACACCTCGGCCGGCGGGGCCTCGATGAGGCCCTGGGCCTTCATCTCGCGCACGTCGCCGTCGCCCCGTTTGCGCGCGAAGACGCGAACACCGTCGGTGTTGGCGGCCTGTTCCCAGGGGGCCTCGTCGGCCGAGAGGACCAGCAGCGGAAGGAGGAGCAAGGACGTCATGGCGGTACCTGTGTGTGTGGGCCAAACCGGCCGGACGAAATGTGGATCAACTGCGTCACCGGGAGGGATAGTCTCCCATGACCGTGAGCGAGACCGAAACCGAGACCCCGAATTCATCAGCAGACGAGCAGATCAGGAAGATCTACGCGAAGGACCTCAAGTCCGGTGAGGTGGTGCACACCGTCTTCAAGGCCACCCGCAAGGAAAAGGCCGCCAGCCGCGCCGGCAAGCCCTACCTCTCGTTGACGCTCACCGACCGCACCGGCGAGGTCGACGGCCGCGTCTTCGAGAACGTCGAGGCCGCCGACGGAGCGTTCACCGCCGGCGACTACCTGCTGCTCAAGGGCCGCATCGGCACCTTCCACGGCAAGTCGCAGATCGTCATCGACCGCCTCGAGCGCCTCGACCCCGAGCCCATCGACCCGAAGGAGTTCGAGTTCACCGCGCCTCCGGCGCCCGCGGCTGGCGAGCCGAAAGAGAAGGAGAAGGAGCGTCGGCCCGAGAAGCCCGAGCGCCACGAAGACGACGCGCCCGCCTCGCACAAGGCCGCGCGGCAGCGCCTGCTCAAGCTGCTCGACAACCCCACCATCGCCCTCGGCCTCGATGCGCTCCTCACCCAGCTCGAGAAGCAGATCGAAGAGCGCGTCGTGGCGCGGCTGTCGGGTCAGCCCCTGCCGACCCACGGCCCCGGTCCCCGGGTCGAGAAGAAGCCCCGCCCGCCTCGCCCCGAGCGCGGCGACGGCCCCCGCGCCTCCGAGCCGCCGAAGCCCGAAGCGCCTCGCCGTGACGCCTCGCTCCCCGAGGGCCTGGCGTTCAAGCCCTTCAAGGCCCTCGTCGGAGACGGAGAGACGCCCTCGGGCGGAGCCTGATCGATCGCCATGGCCAAGCGGCTCGGAGAACGACTGATCGAAGCGGGGCTCGCGTCTGCCGAGGCGATCGAGCAGGCGCTCCAGCACCAGAAGATCACCGGCCACCGCCTCGGCGACTGCCTCGTCGAGCTCGGCCTGGTGCAGGAAACGGTGCTGCTCCGCTTCCTCGCCGGCGAGCTCAAGACCCGCTACGTCTCGGCCGACAAGCTCGCCAAGGCCACCATTCCACCCGAGGTGCTCGACAAGGTGCCGGTGCGCATGGCCGAGGCGCAGTGCTTCCTGCCCATCGCCTTCGACCCGGAGCGGAAGATTCTCTCGGTGGTGATGGCCGAGCCGCAGAAGACCGACCTGGTGCGCGAGATCGCCCTCGTCACCGAGATGAACGAGGTGTTCCCGTTCATCGGCGTGCGCAACGCGATTCAGGCGGCGATCAAGAAGCACTACTACGGCGACCCGACGGCCTTCGCGGCGCTCGAGCAGGGGGGCGTGCAGGCGCTCCCGCGGCCCAGCAACCCGAGCGGTATCCGCGACTACAACGAGTCTTCGCGCGTCACCGCGGCGCCCGAGTCGTCCTCGCGCACCAGCGTCTCGGGCTCTGGCCGCACGTCGTCGCGCATCAACCCCACGCAGCTGCGCGAGGCCCTGGGCGCGGTGCGCGGCAGCGTGGGCGAGAACGACTTCCTCGAGACGCTCAACATCATGGTCTCGCTCATGGAGATGCCGCGGAAGGACTTCCGCAGCCACTCCGCACAGGTGGCCAGGCAGACGGCCCTCATCGCGCGCCGCATCGGGGTGCCGCCGCGTGACGTCGCCAACGCGCAGATCGCGGCGTACCTGCACGACCTCGGCAAGAAGCCCGACAAGCACTTCACCCTGCCCCTCATCGCCGCCACGCCCGACCTCAAGTCCGAGGCCAAGCGCTACGTGCGGGCGCCCATCAAGCTGTTCGAGACGGTGCACCTGCCGACGCCGGTGAACTCGGTGCTGGCGCACCTCTACGAGGCCTTCGACGGCTCGGGCCTGCCCCAGGGCGTGAAGGGCGAAGACATTCCCGTCGGGGCGCGCATCATCGCGACGGTCGACGCGTTCCTCGACTACACGCGCAACCCGTTCAACCCGATGGGCCGCATCCTCCCGAAGCAGGAGGCCCTCGACACGCTCCACGCCCAGGCCGGTGCGCTGTTCGACCCGGTGGTCGTCGACGCGCTCATCACGCTCCAGAGCGGAGACCTGCTCAAGCAGCGCGTCGAGACCGACGGCCGACAGGTGTTCATCGCCGACCCCGACGAAGCCACGCGAACGGACTTGATGGACGCCGTGTCGAAGCTGGGGCTCGTGGTGCAGTCGGTGGTGAAGCTCGACGGCGTCATCGACGCGGTGCTCGCGAACGAAGCCGACACGGTGGTGGCCGGCCTCGGCTACGGCGTGGGCGACCTGGTGGCGCTGGTGCAGTTCGTGCGCGCGCGGCCCGAGAGCGCCTCGCTGCCAGTGCTGGTGCTGGGAGAGCCGACCGACGCTCCCACCCGGGAGCGGCTGCTCCAGGCCGGTGTCACGAGCTTCATTCCGAACCATGGCAACCCCGACGACGCCGCGGTGGTGATTCGCGGGGCGTACGCCGACCGGGTCGAGCACGGCGGGCCGGGCCACATCGTGCGTGGCAGCTTCGACGAGCTCGCTCCGGCCGAGCTGATTCGTATTCTGGGATCGGGGCGAAAGTCGGGGAAGCTGCAGATCCGCAACGGGCCGCAGGAAGGGCAGCTCCAGCTCGAGCGTGGGCGCGTCATGCACGCGGTGTTCGCCGACAAGAAGGGCGAGCCGGCCGTCACCGCGCTGCTGGCCCTCGCCCAGGCCGAGTTCCAGTACGACCCCGAGGCCGTGCTGAGTGACATGCCCAACGCGGATCAGGACCTCGAGGTGCTGGCGCGGAAGCTGGGCCCCCAGGCGGCGTGAGCTTCGGCTCGCGGCGGGAACATGGCCCACGGTGCGCAGCGCACGTCTGGCGCTACTCGCCCTCGTCGAGCCGTACGAGTCGTCGCACCAGCGCTTCGTCGAACCCGCGGCTCGCGAGGAAGCGGGCTGCTTTCACGCCCGAGAGCCTCCGCTTCTCCAGCAGCGCGCGAGCCGCGGCTTCGTCGTCGTGGCCGACATCGTCCTGAACCCGCACGACGACTTCTTCGACCTCGTCTTCGGCGACGCCGATGGCGGTCAGCTTCCGCGTCACGGCCGCCGTCGACTGCTTCGCCTCGAAGCCCTTGCGCGCGTGGAGCTCGGCCGCCCGTCGGTCGGACAGCAGACCGAGCGTCGCCAGCCGCGCGATGACGTCGAGCACCTCGTCGTGCGCGTAGCCCTTTCGCAGCAGCGCCTGCTCGAGCTGCGCCCGCGTCTTCTCTCGGGCGGCGAGCAGCCGCTGCGCTGCCTCGAGAGCGGTCGGCCTCGGACGATCAGCCATGCGCCAGGATCTACCATCGCAGCACAGGTCCCACCGCCTCGACCTCTCCGGATCTCTTCGCCGAGGCCTGTTCCGGGCTTCTCTCCGCAGTGCCGTTTGCGCTCGAGCGACCTCGAGGCGGCCCCACCATCGGCTGGCCTCCGTCGCGCCGCGCGCCCAGGCGAGCGGCGACATCCCCTCCCCTACGCAGGAGGTCCTGGAAGTGGCGCCAGGCGGATCGCTGCGGCCTGCGTCTCGCCCTGGCGCCAACTTGTGCCCCGCTCGTGGACGACGACCGCCCGACGACGCGACGGCGTGGACCCGCGCCTCGAGAGGCGACATACAGCGGCCATGCATCCGCTCCAGCGCCGCTTCCTCGACGTCGCCGCGGTCGTCTCGGCCCTCGAAGGCCAGACCACCGATGACGATGCCCTCGCGCTCGTCGCTGCCGTCCGAGCCGAGGCCGGCCTCGAGAAGAAGCTCCTCGCCGCAAAGGGCAAAGCCCTGCCGAACGAGCTGCAACAGAGGCTCATCGTCACCTCGACGAAGGCGGCCGCCGCTCGTCTGCTGGCCGATGACGCGACGGGCCCGCGCACGCAGGCAGCGCTCGACGGCGTCATCGCGGCCGGCGCGGCGAAGGACGAAGCGATGACCCTCGTGCAGCAGGCCGTGCTCGACGAAGGCTTCGGCTGGGCGGACGACCCGGAAGACTTCGACGTCGCCTTCCTGCTCGAGACGATCGACTCGCTCCCTGCGCTCGCGCGCATCGACGCCGATTGGGTCGAGGCGCAGGTCGATGCGTTCGTGAAGCAGGTCGACGTCAAGGAGCGCCCGCTCCGGCTCGCGGTCGCCGACGCCCTGCTCGAGGCCGCCTGGAGCGACGGCCCCCAGCCCATCGCCGCCGAGCACGTCGACGACGCGATGGAGCACCTCGCCCGCTCCGTCGCCAGCCAGGAACTCGAGCGCGCTCGACGACGAGGAAGAGAGCGACGACGAGGCCGACGAAGAAGAGTGAAGGCCACCAGCCCAGCGTCGCTGACCGCATGGGCCGGGCGAGCCGCCCTCAGTTCTCGCTGGTCCCCGCGACCTGGAACACCCAGGGGAAGGTGATCACCACCACGCCACCACCCTTGGGCTCCGGAAACTTCCAGCGGCGAATGCGCGACAGCATGCACGCCTCGACGTTCTCGTTCCCGAGGCCAGACTCGGCGATCTGCGCTTCCGAGACCGAGCCCGAGGCGTCGATGGTGAAGCTCACGGCCACCTTCCCCGCCAGCGTCGAGTGCTGCGGCAGCGCTGTCTCGTAACAGAAGGTGATCTCGCTCTGGTGCCGGCGAATCACCGCCATCACCACGTCCCGCTCGAGCCCGTTCCCGAGCAACTCCCGCGGGCCCTCGCCCGGCGTGACGAGCTGCTTGCGAGCAGGGTTGAGGCCGAAGCCCGTCGGCGGACCGCTCGGCTTGCCCGCACCGACGCCACCGATGCTCAACCCGGCCCCCGCGGGTCCACCACCGCCGCTGCCCCGCGCGGTGAGGCCGCCGAACCCCTCGAGCGCTGCCGCGCCGCTCCCCGGGCCCTGCAGCTTGTCGAGCGCGTCATTCACCCCGTTGCCGAGGCCGCCCTGCACCATGCGATCGAACGCGCCGCCGAAGAGGCTGGCCATCAGCCGATTCACCTTCTTCGCATCGGCGGCCGGCTTCGCCTGCTTGTCCGTGGGCTTCGAAGGAGCCAGCAGCACCGCGTCCTTCGGCGCCTTCGTCGGCACCTCGTCGAAGGCCGGCCGTTTCTCAACCGTCTTCTCCGGTGGCAGCACCAGAGACAGCTTCATCGGCGGGCCGCCGAAGACGTCGCCATCGGCGTAACCGGCGTCGGGCGTGACGAGGAACGCGGCGACCAGCGCGACGAAGACCAGCACCGAGATGGAGACGATCTTGAAGAATCGAACGTCGAGTTCCTGTGCATCGTGAAGAATGCGCTCGGGCGCCAGCGTCGGCTCCAGCGTGACCGAGAGCGTCCCCAGCGAGCGGCTCGCCCGCTCCCCGGCACCGGCAGCCAGCAGCACCTCGTCACCGGCCACCACGCGCGTGCCCTCTCGCGTCGCCTCGACACGAACGTCATCGAGCTGCCAGCTGGCGCCGGGCGCGAGGTGGCGCACGTCGAGCAGCTGGCCCTTCCAGGCGAGCGACACCTTCGACGGCAGGGCATCAGGGGACTGACGGGGGCTGGCCTCGGGCATGGGCGGACTCTCCTCGCGACTGGCGGAAACGAGCGCTGCGCCAACCGGCCTTTCGGGCGCGCGCGTGATGACTTCGACATCGGTACGCGCAGGAGGTTCCAGGGCTGCCGCGCAGCGGGGCCACAGCCAGACGATTCTCGATGCGTGAGAATCTTCGGTCGGGCGAAGCGTGCCACCGTCACGGCTTCAGCGGCGGCTGGGGGTGACGCCGACTCGTTCGTCCAGCTCAAGAGGGTTCGGTGCGTCGCCAGCGCCCGGCCTCGAAACAGCGGATGAACGGACTCAGCGAGGCAGTGGCCAGCGCGAGTCAGCCTCCTTCGGCATCGGGCTGCAGGGGCTCGAGGCGGGCGTCAGGACAGGACGGTCCTTCGCATCAGGGCCGCTCGTGTGGAGCAGGCCGCGGCCTGGCCGAACTTGCCCCGCCATTCAGTCACGGCGCGCTCCGGTGGCGTCACACCCTGGGTCGGGTTCTGCATTGGCGCCCAGCTGTGGTCGCCGAGGCGCATTCGCCTCAGCACCGTTCGGACATCGTCCGTCGACAACACGCCCTCGGGGCGACGACCTCGCTCGCGCCCGTCGCTTCAGAACCGCTCGATCTGGAAGTCGTCGTCTGCCGGAGGTGCAGGCTTCGCGGGAGCCGCGGCCGGAGCCGGCGCGGGCGGACGCACGGCCGGCTGGGCGGCGGCGGGCGTCGTCACCGGAGCCCCACCCACCGGCGGGAGGTTCGACCGCGACGCTCCGGTCGGCATCGGCGGCGCGCCTGCCGCCTGCTTCTGCGCCTGCGCGTTCATCTGCTGCACGTAGGCCATCGAGCCGGGCACCGCGCGCTCCTCGCCCTGCTTCTGATCGAACCCGTCCCACTTCGAGTCCGCCGTCGAGCTGACGCCCTGGTACCGGAGCGCGAAGTCGTCGGGGTTCGACGCCTGCCGCAGCGCCTCCTGGTACGTGATGAGCCCCTGGCGCACGAGCATCATGAGCGACTGATCGAACGTCTGCATGCCGTAGGCGACGTTGCCCTGGGCGATGGCGTCGGGGATCTCCTTGGTGCGGTCCTTGTCCTCGATGAGCTCCTTGATGCGGGCCGTCGACTTCATGATCTCGACGGCAGCGACGCGGCCCTTGCCGTCGGCCCGCGGCACCAGGCGCTGCGACACCACGGCGCGCAGCACGCTGCCCAGCTGAATGCGGATCTGCTTCTGCTGGTGGGGCGGGAACGCCGAGATGATGCGGTTGATCGTCTCGGTCGCGTCCAGCGTGTGGAGCGTCGACATCACGAGATGGCCCGTCTCGGCCGCCAGCAGCGCGGTCTCGATGGTCTCGATGTCTCGCATTTCGCCGACGAGGATGACGTCGGGGTCCTGCCGGAGCGCGCTCTTGAGCGCCTGGCTGAACGACATCGTGTCGACGCCGATCTCGCGCTGGTTCACGATGGACCGCTTGTCGCGAATGAGGAACTCGATGGGGTCTTCCACCGTGATGATGTGGTTCGTCTCCATCGTGTTGATGTGATCGATCATCGCGGCGAGCGTCGTCGACTTGCCCGACCCCGTGGTGCCGGTGACGAGAATGAGCCCGCGCTCCTCGAGTGAGATCTTCTCGAGCGCCGGCGGGAGCATCAGCTCCTTCACCGACATGATCTTGAACGGAATCACCCGGAGCACGGCGCCGATGGTGCCGCGCTGCTGGAACACGTTGACGCGGAAGCGACCCAGGCCCGGCACGCCGTACGCCAGGTCGACCTCGTTCGAGGTCTTGAACTTCTCTTTCTGGAACTCGTTCATGATGCCGAAGGCCATGCGCGCCACCTCTTCGGGAGGCAGCCGCTTGCCGTCCTTCAGGGGCACCAGCGAGCCGTCGACCCGGAACATCGGGGGCAGGCCGGCCTTCAGGTGAATGTCCGACGCGCCGCCGCGCAGGGCGATCTGCAGAATCTCGTTGAGTTCCATGACGACTGAAAGCCTACCACCCGTCGTCAGGAAAGGAGCGCCGCCGGCGAGCACCTCGCCGAAAACACGACTGCCGTGAGTGCCCATGTCGCATGGGAACCCACGGCAGCAGAGTGAGGCCGCAGCGACTTCAGCGCTTGCTGAACTGGAAGCGCTTGCGGGCGCCGGGCTGACCCGACTTCTTGCGCTCGACCGCGCGGGCGTCACGCGTGAGGAAGCCGGCCTTCTTCAGCGGGCTGCGGAACTCGCCGTTCATGCGGCAGAGCGCGCGCGAGAGACCGTGACGGATCGCGCCGGCCTGGCCCGAGAGGCCACCGCCGCGCACGTTCACCGTCATGTCGACCTTGCCCATCTGCTCCAGCACCTGGAGGGGCTGGTTGATGACCATGATCGACGTCTCACGGCCGAAGTACTCGTCCATGGGGCGGCCGTTGATCATCATCGAGCCGGCGCCGGGCTTGACCCACACGCGGGCAGTGGCCTCCTTGCGGCGGCCGGTAGCGTAGAAACCGTCAGTGCCAGACTTGGCCATGGTGTCGTCTCAGGGGCTTCGGGTTTTAGGCCTTGACCGCGCGAGCGGCCGGCTTCTGGGCGACGTGGGGGTGCTTGTCGCCCGCGTAGATCTTCAGCTTCGTCATCATCTGCCGACCGAGCGCGTTGCGCGGGAGCATCTTGCGCACGGCGTTCTCGATGATGTCTTCCGGGTGACGCTTCTGGAGCGTCTGGTAGTCG
>JALOQF010000322.1 GCA_025459425.1 Myxococcaceae bacterium
AGAAAGCGCTGCGCGCCTCGGCCTTCGACGACAACGAGAAGGAGAAGATCGAGGTGCTGCTGGGCCGCAGCCGCCAGCTCCACCTCGACGCCGACGAAGAAGAGCCCTCGTCGTCGAGCCACCAGTTCTTCGACGGAGAGACGCCAGCCTCGAAGGTGCAGACGCGCTCGACGTGGCGTGCGCTGACGGCGCCAGTCAAGAGCAAGCCGAAGAAGCGCAACCCGCGCATCCTGTGGACCGTCATCGACCAGTTCGCGGTGGCGAAGAACAAACGCTACGACGCGCCCGATGGCTCACGGGCGCACGTCTTCGCGTGGGACGTCTCGCTCGCGATGGAGTGCCCGATTCCACACCATCGCCAGGGTCGTGAGCTGTCCCTGGCCCAGACGGTCGACTGGTTCCGCTACGAAGCGCCGGCCGTCGGTTGGCTCAAGGTCGACGCCGAAGGCGCCGTGGCCGCTGCCGACGCGGGCCAGCTCGTCTACGCCATTCCGAAGAACCCCAAAGTGAAGCAGGTGGCCATCGTGCGTCCCGGCGGCGCGGGAGATGATGGCCTCCCGCGCGTGGCCTCGGCGGGGCAGCCGCGGGGCAACGATCTGGGCGTCACCGAAGCCGTCGGCCGCGACCCGCTGTATTTCACCCACCCCTGAACGCACGACGCCCCCGCCGCGGCCTCGGAGGGAGTGCCACGACAGGGGCGAGCGTGGGCGCGCGGGCCTTTAGCGCTGCGGGAAGAACGTGAGCATCAGCATCTCGCGCGACATCTTCTGGTACGCGCCCGGGTCGATGCCCGTCTGGCCCTTCGCCTGCGCCGCCTTCGCGGCCTTTTCGTAGGCGGCGAACACCTTCTTCGCGCCGGGCGACAGCAGCTGCTCGTTCTCCTTCACGAACTTCGCGAAGTCGGCGAACTCCTTGCCGGCGGCCTGCGAGTCGAGGTCGCGCGTCCCGCGCAGAATCGCGTCGCGCATCTCGTTGGGGCTGATGGAGCCGGGCGCGCGGTTCTTCGCCGCCAGATCCTTGATGGCCGCGCCCGCCGACGAGTCCTGGAACGAGGGCTGGCCCACCTTGTCCATGTTCGCCTTGAGCTTGAAGAGGTCGCCCAGCGACAGGCTCGGGTCCTTCTTCACGGTGTTCTCGTAGGTCTGGAACACCCGCTTCGCCTCGGGCGAGAGCAGCTGCTCGTTCTCCTTCACGAACTTGGCGATGTCGCGGAACTCGGTGGTGGCGGCCTTGCCGTCGAGATCCTTGATGCCGTTGAAGATGGCGTTCGACATCTCCTGGCCGCTGATCGACCCCGGCTGCTTGTTGCCGGCCGCCAGCGCGTTGAGCGCCTTCGCCGCCGAGGCGTCCTGGTACTGGGGCGAGCCGACCTGCCGCATCTCGGCGTTCATGCGCACCGAGTCGAAGGTCGAGATGCCCGTCTGGCCCTTCGCCTGCGCGGCCTTCGCGTACTTCTCGTAGACACCGAAGGCGCGCTTCGCCTCGGGCGAGAGCAGCTGCTCGTTCTCCTTCACGAACTTCGAGATGTCGGCGAACTCCTTGCCGGCGGCCTGGTTGTCGAGGTCGCGCGTGGCGCGGCTGATGGCGTCGGCCATCTCGTTGCCGCTGATGGAGCCCGGGGCCTTGTTGCCAGCGGCGAGCGCGTTGAGCGACGAGGCGGCCGAGGCGTCCTGGTAGCGAGGCTGGCCGACGAACTGGAGCTGCTGCTCCATGCGCGCGAAGTCACGCAGGTCGATGCCCGTCTGGCCGCGCGCCTGGGCCGACTTGACGTGCGACTCGTAGACCGAGAAGGCCTTCTTCGCCTCGGGCGACAGCAGCTGCTCGTTCTCGCGAACGAACTTGGCGATGTCGGCGTACTCCTTGCCCGCGGCCTGGTTGTCCTTGTCGACGGTGCCCTGGATGATGGCGTCGACCATCTCCTTGCCCGAGATGGACCCCGGCTTCGTGTTCTGCTTCGCGAGCGCCTGGAGCTGGCTGGCTGCCGACGCGTCCTGGTACAGCGGGCCCGACACCGCGCGCATCTCGCGCTGCATGTGCAGGTAGTCCCCCATGGGGATGCCGGTCTGGCCCTTCGCCTGCGCCGCGCGCGCGTGTTTCTCGTACACCTCGAAGGCCTTCTTCGCCTCGGGCGAGAGAAGCTTCGGGTTCTCCTTCACCAGTTTCTGGAAGGCGGCGAACTCGGTGCCGGCGGCCTGGTTGTCGAGGTCGGCCGTGCCCTTGATGATGGCCTCGGTCATTTCCTTGCCCGAGATGGAGCCCGGCTTCGTGTTGTTCTTGAGGAGCTCGTTCACCGCGGCCGTGGCGCCGGCGTCGGGGCGCGGCGTGAAGATGATGGGCGGCAGGTAGGGCTTCGGGATACCGAGCGGCGGGGGCTTGACGCCTTCCTTGAACAAGTCCTCCACGCCCTTCTTGAACTCGGCCAGCGCGTCCGCGAGGTTGAGCGGATCCTTCTCGTTGGCCGGCGCGCCGCCGAGCTTCACCGCGGCGTCGTTGAGCGCCTTCACGAGGCCCTCACCGAGCGCGCCGAAGAACTCCTTGGCCAGCTCGGCGCCGAGCCGCTGGAGCTGCTCCTGGGCGCCACCGAAGCCCGGCACGCCGGGGAACAACGAGCCCAGCTGGCCGAAGGTGTTCTGAATCGAGTCGAGGCCGTTCTGCAGGGCGGCGCCGATCTGCGGGGGCGTCGGCGGTGGGCCCTGGACGAGTGAACCGAAGACAGCCTCGGGCGTGTCGGCAAGCACGTAGGCGCGGTTGAGCGACGACATCTCCATCTGCATCTTCGAGTACTCGCCCAGCGGAATGCCCGTCTGACCCTTGGCCTGCGCGGCCTTGGCGTACTTCTCGTAGACGGCGAACGTGGCCTTCGCCTGCGGCGAGAGGAGGTGGCCGTTCTCCTTCACGAACTTCGCGAGGTCGGCGTACTCCTTGCCCGCGGCCTGGTTGTCGAGGTCGCGGGTGCCCGAGATGATGGCCTGCTCCATCTCACGGCCCGAGATGCTGCCGGGCGTCGTGTTGCCCGCCGCGAGCGCGTTGAGGGCCTGCGCGGCCGACTGGTCGCCGTAGCGGGGAGCGCCCGCGCGCTGCATCTCGAGGCTCATGCGCGCGAAGTCCTGCGGTGCGATGCCGGCCTCACCCTTCGCCTGCGCCGCGGCGGCGTACTTCTGGTACACAGCGAAGGCCTGCTTCGCCTCGGGCGAGAGCAGATGGCCGTTCTCCTTCACGAACTTCGCGGCGTCACGGAACTCGGCGCCAGCGGCCTGGCCGTCGTAGTCGCGCGCCCCATTCAGCAGCGCCTGGGTGAGCTCGCGCCCCGAGATGCTGCCGGGCTCCTTGTTGTTGGCGGCGAGCGCGTTGAGCTGGCTCGCCATCGAGGCGTCGCCGTACTTCGGGCCCGCCACCTTCGCCATCTCGCCCTGCATCTTCATGAAGTCGCGCAGGCCGATCTGCCCGTTCTTCGCGCCCTGCACCGTCTTCTCGTAGACCGCGAACGTGGCCTTCGCCTCGGGCGAGAGCAGCTGCTCGTTCTCACGCACGAACTTGGCGATGTCGCGGAACTCGGAGGTGGCAGCCTTGCCGTCGAGGTCGCGCGTGCCCTTGACGATGGCGTCCATCATCTCCTTGCCGGAGATCGAGCCGGGCTCCTTGTTGTTGGCCGCGAGCGCCTCGAGCTGCTTGCCGGCCGACAGATCCTGATAGTTGGGCGTCGCCGCGCGCATCATGTCGCGGGCCATGCGGTTGTACGCCGGCATGGCGATGCCGCCCTTCCCCGCGCTCTGCGCCGCCTTCGCGTACACGTCGAACACCTTCTTCGCCTCGGGCGACAGCAGGTGCGCGTTCTCGCGGGCGAACTTCGAGATGTCCTGGAACTCGCGGGTGGACGACGCGCCGTCGAGGTCCTTCGTGCCCTTCAGGATCGCGTCCATCATCTCCTTGCCCGAGATGGAGCCCTTCTTCGTGTTGCCCGCCGCCAGCTCGTTGAGCGCCTTCGAGGCCGAGGCGTCCTTGTACTGGGGCTTCGCCACCGCGAGCATCTGCCGCTGCATGGCGTTGTAGTTGCGGAAGTCGATGCCCGTCTGGCCGGTGGCGCGCGCCTTCATCGCCTCGCGCGAGTAGACGTCGAACACCTTCTTCGCCTCGGGCGACAGCTTGTCGCCGTGCTTCTGGACGAACTTCTTGACCGCGTCGAACTCCTTGCCGGCCGCCTGGCCGTCGGCGTCCTTCGTGCCGGCGAGAATGGCCTTCGCCATCTCTTCACCCGAGATGCTGCCCTTGCCGGGGTTCTGGGCGGCGAGCTTGTTGAGCTCGGCCGTGGCGCTCGCGTCGGGCTTCGACAGCACCGCGGGCTTGGCCAGCTTCACCGACTGCGTCGACGTGTTCTGGATCTTCGTGGTCATGGAGACTCCCCCTGCTTCAGGCGTTGTTGGGTGGAACGAGCGCAAAAAGCCGGCGCGGACCGTACACGACTGGAGGCGGGCCGCGGCAGCTGAGACGACGTGGCGCTCATGTGGGTGTGGGTGATGCGAACGGGTGAGACGACCGGTGAGAGACCCACCGCTGGCATTTCGTGGGACAAGATCAGTTGGATCAGGGGTATGCGTGGGCCCATGCGCCTCTGTGTCCTGGTGGCCTGCGTCGGGCTGGTGGGCTGCGCCACGCTGGGGGCGCAGTCGCTGCCTGAGGTGCAGTCGTCGTACAACGAGCGGCTGGCGCTGACGTCGGACTCGCAGTTTCTGCTGAACATCGTGCGGCTGCGGTACCGCGACACGCCGGCCTTCCTCGACGTCGCCAGCCTCACGACCCAGCAGACCAACGCCAGCTCGCTCTCGGTCACCGGCGGCACCGGCAACCTGCTCATGCCCGCGCCGACGGCGACGGGAACGGTGTCGGGAACGGTCTCGGTGACGCCGACGACCACGTTCCTGCCGGTCCGCGGAGACGACTTCGTGAAGCGCCTGGTGGCGCCCGTGGCCCTGCAGACGGTGACGATGGTGGCCTCGTCGGGCTGGAGCATCTCGCGCGTGCTGCACCTCACCGTCGACCGCATCAACACCCTCTCGAATGCGCCCTCGGCCACCGGCCCGACCCCGGCGCTTGCGCCCGACACCGAGCGCTTCATCGATCTCCTGCGCGCGCTGCGGTCGCTCCAGCTCGACGAAGATCTCTCGCTGGGCATCGTGCGCGGCGACGCCGGAGACACGGGCCTCATCTTCCTCGACGACAACGCGCGCAACCCCGAGGCCGTCACCATCGTTCGTGACCTGCTGTCGTTGCCGCGCGACGAGTCGCGGTTTCGGCTGACTGAAGACTTCACCCGCAAGGAGATCGGCGTGCTGCGCGTGCGGCTGCGCTCCGTGCTGGGCGCGATGTTCTACCTGTCACAGGGCGTCGAGGTGCCCGCCGAGCACGAGAAGTCCCGGCTCGTCACCGTCACGCGCGACGCCGACGGCCGGCGCTTCGACTGGAACCGGGTGCTCGACGGCATGTTCCGGGTGAAGACGTCGCCGAAGGAGCCCGAGAGCGCCGCCGTGAAGGCCTTCCACCGGGGGCATTGGTTCTTCATCGCCGACGACGACCTCGAGTCGAAGAGCACGTTCATGTTGCTCATTCAGCTCTTCAACATGCAGGCAGGCCGCGCTTCGTTGCCAGTGCCGCTCCTCACCATTCCCGCTGGCCGGTAGGCAGGTGTAGGCACCACCCGACGGTGAACGCGCGTTCGTCGCCCTTCCCCGCTACAGTGTCTGGCGCGTGTCAGAGTCCGAAGGCAACCGAACCGATCTCTCTGGACGGAAGATCGGCGAGTACGACGTCATCGCCCGCATCGGCGTGGGCGGCATGGGCGAGGTGTACGAGGGCCGCCAGCCGTTGATTGGCAAGCGGGTCGCGGTGAAGGTGCTCCTGCCCTCGCTCTCGAACGAGAAGGAGCTGGTCGAGCGCTTCCTCGCCGAGGCGCGCGCGGTGAACGAGATTCGACACCGGGGCATCGTCGACATCTTCTCGTTCGGGCAGCTGCCCGACGGGGCCCACTACTTCGTCATGGAGTACCTCGAAGGCCTCGCCTTCGACCGGCTCCTCAAGCAGCGGGGGCCGCTGCCGATCGCCGAGGCGCTGGGGTACGTCGAAGAGGTGCTCGACGCGCTCGACTCGGCGCACGCCGCGGGCATCGTGCACCGCGACATCAAGCCCTCGAACATCTTCCTGGTGAACACGGGCCGCGGGAAGCCGTACGTGAAGCTCCTCGACTTCGGCATCGCCAAGCTCGGCGCGCTCGCCAACGGCTCGGACTCGGCGCCGCAGACGCGCGCGTCGATGATCCTCGGGACGCCCGACTACATCTCGCCCGAGCAGGCCCGCGGCAAACCCATCAGCGCCGCGACCGACCTCTACGCGCTCGGCGTGGTGCTGTTCGAGCTGGTCACCGGCAAGCGCCCGTTCAAGGGCGAGAACCCGCTGCAGACGATGTGGATGCACGTCGAAGATCAGCCGCCCGCGCCGTCGACGCTCCGCGCCGACATTCCGCCAGCGCTCGACGAGCTCATCTTGTGGGCGATGGAGAAGGACCCGGCGAAGCGGCCCGTGAGCGCCGACGAGATGCGCTCACACCTCGATGCCATTCGCGCGTCGCTGCTCCCGGGCTCAGGCACGACCACGCCCGCGCCGATCACCGGTCGGGCGGCGCCCCTCCAGTCCGTCGCGACGCCTTCGGGCCGCCAGCGACCGCTCGCTGGTACGCCGCCGCCGCGCTCCGGTTCGCAGAAGCCGCTGGGGTCTGCATCGGGCCGCCAGTCGCGCGTCGAGCCGCTGCCCCAGACCCTGGCCTCGCCCGTCCGGAAGGACACAGGCGGCGAGACCCGCATGGCGCCGCTCACGGCCGAGCTGGGCCTGGGTGTCGAGAACCAGACCCGGGTCGAGCTGCCAAGGCCGGTGCTGCCCAGCGAGGTGCAGACCGACCCCGAGCGCAGCGCCGTGCCCCGCGAGACGGCCGCAGACCTCGACCCCGTTCCAGAGGCCAGGAGCAAGCTGCCACTCGTCATCGGTGGCGTCTCGGTGGTCGCCATCATCGTGGGCGCGGTGGTGCTGCTCGGCGGCGGGAAGACCGAGCCAGCCACCGAGGTGCCAACCCCCGTCGCCGTGAAACCGCCTGACGCGGTGAAACCGCCCGACGTGGTAAAGCCGCCTGACGCGGTGAAGCCTCCCGACGCGGTGAAGCCGCCCGACGCGGTGAAGCCGCCAGACGCGGTGAAGCCTCCCGACGCGGTGAAGCCGCCAGACGCGGTGAAGCCTCCCGACACGGTGAAGCCGCCAGACGCGGTGAAGCCTCCCGACACGGTCAAGCCACCCGAGGCCCGGCCAGGGGACAAGAAGCCAGCAGCCAGCGGGAGCAAGGGCATCACCCAGGCCCAGCTCGAAGGGCGCCTGGCACGGGTCAAGGCGAAGCTCGAGAAGCGTGAAGCCGACATGGGCGAGCCCGACAAGATGCTGCGCAAGTTCCTCGGCCCGGCCGAGGCGGCCGTGCGCTCGGCGACCGACGAGGCCAGCCGGAAGGACGCGTGGAACCAGCTGGGTGACCTCGAGCAGCAGCTGCGTTGATCGCAGCGCGCCGTCGTCGCTTGACAGGTGGCAGGGTGCGGGGTGGAAGGCCCGCATGAAGCTCGCCACGAAACGTAACGGCACCCGCGACGGGAGCCTCGTGCTCGTCTCGAAGGACCTGTCCGTCGTGACCGACGCCTCGTCCATCGCCCCGACGATGCAAGCCGCCCTCGACCGCTGGAGCGACGTGGCGCCGAAGCTCGAGGCGCTCGCAGGCCAGCTCGAGCGGCGCGAGGTGCCGACGTCTCCGTACGACGCCAGCGCGCTCCACGCGCCGCTGCCCCGCGCCTACGAGTGGGTCGACGGCAGCGCGTACTTGAACCACGTGCGGCTGGTGCGCAAGGCGCGCAAGGCCGACCCACCGCCCACGCTCGAGACCGACCCCCTCGTGTACCAGGGAGGCAGCGGCCACCTGCTCGGCCCGACCGACGACATCGTCATTCGCGACGAGGCCTGGGGTTGTGACTTCGAGTCCGAGGTGGCCGTGGTGCTGGGCGACGTGCCCATGGGCGTCTCGGCGGCCGAGGCCGGCGCGTACGTGCGGCTCGTCATGCTGGTGAACGACGTCAGCCTGCGCAACCTCATCCCCGACGAGCTCGCCAAGGGCTTCGGCTTCTTCCAGGGGAA
>JALOQF010000323.1 GCA_025459425.1 Myxococcaceae bacterium
CCGGAGCTTCGCGACGTGCACCTCGGCGCCGCCTCAACGCCCGCGGACATTCCTTCGCCCGAACGCTCACCGCCTGCTGCACGTCACGGGCGCTCGAGCGGTCGAACTCCGAGCGGCCCGCGCTGGCCCTGCCGCCGGACCTTCGCGACGTGCACCTCGGCGCCGCCTCAACGCGCGCGGACATTCCTTCACCCGAACGCTCACGGCCTGCTGCACGTCACGGGCGCTCGATCGGTCGAGCTCCGAGTGGCCTCGCGCTGGCCCTGCTGCCGGGAGCTGCGCGACTTGCACCTCGGCGCCGCCTCAACGCGCGGGGCGTTCCTTCACCCGGAGGCTCACCGCCAGCGGCACCACGCCATGCACGAGCGCGCCGAGCCCGAGCAGCAACGGCAGCCCGGCGGGCCACACGCTGGAAGTAACCGCCGCGCCCAGCCACGTCACCGCCGGCACGATCGAGGCCGCCTCGATGATGATGGCCAGGCACCCCATGCCCAGTGCCCAGACGAGCATCAGCCCCACCAACGTCGCGTCGAGACCGAGCGCGAGGCCGGGCGCGAGGCTGACCAGCGCGAGCGAGACGAGCATCATCGCCGCCTGCACGAAGAGCATCTGACGCGTCAGCCCGTGCCGCAGGAGCCCCCGCCAGATGGTGAGCGCACCGACCGTCGCGCTCAGGGTGTAGAGGCCCAGGAACGCCTGGAGCAACCACAGGCTCGGCGGGAAGGCCGCCGCCACGACGAGCCAGAAGGCCACCCACCACCCGCCGAAGATCGACAGCATCCACTGGCGGCCCGAGAGCCCGACGCCGCGATCGAGATCGCGCTCCAGCGCCTCGAGGCGTGCGCGCTCGCGTTGCTCGGCCTGCACCGCCTCGTCGACCTGCAGCACCAGCGTGGGTGGGGGCCGCGGCACGCCGGCGAGGAGGAACGACGCCGCCGAGGCCTCACCTTCCTTCACCGCGGAGCGCACCCGGTCGGCCGCGAGCGCATCGACGGTGGCCTGCAGCTCGCTCCACGAGGGGTCGATCTCGAGGGCCGCGCGCAGACGATGGTCGGCTTCGGCAGCCGCCGCTTCTCCCGCCGCTCGATCACCCCGGGCCCACGCGGCCCGGGCCTCGGCCGCCCGCTTCGTCGCGGTGTCGGCCAGACGTCGCGCCGCGCTGCGGTCGAGGAACTGCTCGAGGCCGCGGCGCAGCTCGTCGGCCGAACGAACGCGCTCGCCGGGCGTGGGCCGCAGCGCGTGGAAGAGCAGCGCGCGCAGCGCCTGCGGTACCTCGGCCCGGTCACCCAGCGTGGGCGCCGCGAAGGGCTCGAGCGCGCGCTGCCGCAAGGACTGCTGGGCGTACGGTGCGCGGCCGGAGACGGCGTGCGACAGGCTCCCGGCCAGCAGGAAGACGTCGGTCCACGGGCCGAAGTCCTCGGTGAGGGCGGCCAGCTGCTCGGGCGCCATGTACGCGAGCGTGCCGGCGAAGGGCACGTCACCCACGAAGGGCAGCAGCCCCGCAGGATCTGGCGCGAGCGTCGCCGCCACGCCCCAGTCGAGCAGCATCACCTCGCCGAAGCGGCCGATCATCACGTTGTGCGGCTTGATGTCGCGATGGACGATGCCTCGCTCGTGCGCGAACTGCACCGCGCGGCAGAGCGAGATGGCCACCGAGACGTGCCACTCGAGCGGGTCCTTCTCGAAGCGGCGGCGCACCTCGTCGGGCGCGTCGATGAGGCTGACCCAGCTCTGCCCCTCGATGCGCTTGAGCACCACCTGGAGCTGGCCGTCGGCGTCTTCGATGACGTCGTGAATCGGAACGATGGACGGGTGCTCGAGGGCGCCGGTGACGCGCGCTTCCTGGAGCAGCTTCTCGCGCACCTTCTCGGTCGCGCCGGGCAGCGCCATCTTCACCGCCACCTCGCGCCCGAGGTGCGGCTGGGTGGCGGCGTACACCTCGGCCATGCCTCCCCGCCCCAGGAGCGGGCCCAGGCGCAGCCGCGAGGCCTCCTGGGCGCCGGGGAGCAGCCGCTTCGGCTTGCGTGCCACCGACGGCTCTTCGACGAGGTGCACCGTCAGCTCTTCGGCGGCGGCCTGGGCCACGCGCTCGCGCAGCTTCGCGCTCCGGGCGAGCGCACGCTTGAAGGTGACGAGAGCGTCTCCCTTGAGGGCGCCGCGAACGAACGCGCCGACCTGCGAGGAGAAATCGGAGTCGTTGGTGGCCATCACGCCGAGCCGGTCACTGGCTCTTCACGCGATGCTGCACCGGGTGCCCGCCGGCCTTCCAGCCCTTCATGCCCTCGGCCATCACGGCCACGTTCGTCCACCCGCTCTTCGCCGCCCGACCGGCGGCTTCGTGCGAGGCCGTTCACATTCGACTGGTGCAGTAGAAGACAAGCGGGCGGTTCTTGTCCTGCGGCAGCTCGGCGAGCGGGTACTCGGCGTAGTCGGTGAGCAGCACCGCGCCCGGCACCCAGCCGGCGGAGTCGCGGTACTCGGGCGTGTTGGCGTCGACGGGCGTCGCGGTGCCCGCGTTGAACTGCACCGCCGCTTCCGCCACCGAGATGTCCCGGGGCTCGACGTCCTTCTTGCAGGCGGCGACCGCGACGAGCGCGGACAGTACGAGGAAGCGACGCATGACCATGGTCGTAGCGCCCGCGCGCTCGAAACGCCACGGGGCGCGGCCTGCCTGGGCGCGGCCTGCCGGTCTCCCGGAACGCCGCGCCCCGCCGGAACACACGTCACTTCAGGAAGTCGCTCACCTTGTCGGCCTTCGTCTCGCCGTCCTCGGGCGCGATGACGAGGCTCTTGTCCTTGCCGACGACCACGACGACCCGACTGCCGAGCGCCAGGGCCGCCTTCAGTTCGGGCCGCGCCTTGAGGATCGCGAAGTACGCGTCTGACAGGTACTTCACCTTGAGCTGCTTCGGCGTGCCGTTGACCGCCTCGGCGTCGATCCACCCGCCCAGGCGGAAGAGGAACGTGCGGCCCGAGGCCACGCGCACCGGCTCGGAGCCCTTCGTCGCCACCTCTTCGTCCTTCATCGAGCGCACCTTCTTGGCGACGGCGATGCCGGTGGTGCCGTCGGCCGACTCGAGCGCCTTCGCGGGCTCGGGCGCTGGCCGGCGCGCGCTGCCTTCCTGGGAACCAGACCTGTCTCGCGGGCCTCCACCGAACACGTTGCTGAAGTCGTCTTCTGCTGGAGGCGCTGCGGCAGACGAGGGGGCCGGCGCTCCACCAGGGCGCTGTGCCGCGCCTGCACCGCCCAGCCCACGCGCGCTCCACGGCACGTCACGCTTCGCCTCTTCCTCGCGCCACGGACGGGGCGGCGGCGGCGGCAACGGCCGGTTGTTGGCCACCGGCATCGGCGTGTCTTCCACCACCAGGTACGAGGTGTACGGCGTCACGATGCCGTACTTCTTGCCGAGGGTGACGATCTCGTCCTTCAGCTCGGGCTTCTCGCCGTGCAGGCGGATCTCGTCGAGCAGGTAGCCCACCTTGCGAATGGCCCACAGCCGCGGAACGAAGTCGTAGCGCGAGCCCTCCTTCACTGCGTCGGCCCGGTACTCGTACACCTGCTTCTTGCCGTTCATCGAGCCCGACAGCAGCACCGTCGCGTCCTTCGGCGTGCGGTAGCGGCCGGTGACGACGAGCTGCGTGCCCTTGAAGAGATCGGGCAGCTTCTTCGGGTACACGTCATAGGCCCCGATGGCGGCGAGATCGAGCGAGAGGTCTGCCAGCACCGGGTTGGCCACCTTGTCGAAGAGCCCCGACACGCGCACCTCGAAGTCCTTGCCGTCGCGCGCGAAGTCCGACGTGCCGCGGCCGTCTTCCGCGAGGCGGTCGAGCAGGCGGGCGTTCAGGTCTTCTCCGACGCCGAAGGTGAACACCCGGCTGCCCTTGTTGCCCGAGCGCGAGCGGCCGGCGATCTCGGGCTCCTCGGTGACGCCGACCGTCGGGTGGCCATCGGTGACGAAGAGCACGATGTGCTGCATGGCGCCGCGCCCTTCGGCGTCTTTGAGCGCGCGCTGCAGGCCCTCGTCGATGGCGGTGCCGCCGATGGCCTCGAACGAGGCGATGAAGTCGAGCGCCTTCTTCACGTTGGCCTCGCTCGCCACCTGGGGCTTCTCGAACAACGACTCGACGTCGGTCGAGAAGCGCACCACGTTGAACTCGTCCTTCGCGTTGAGGCGCTGCACGCCGTACTTGAGCGAGTCGCGCGCCAGCTTGA
Organism: Myxococcaceae bacterium; assembly: GCA_025459425.1. Classification (GTDB taxonomy): domain Bacteria; phylum Myxococcota; class Myxococcia; order Myxococcales; family Myxococcaceae; genus Xiheimicrobium. The sequence continues at coordinate 4,214 of JALOQF010000323.1, forward strand.
TGCGGTCGCCCATCATCGAGCCCGAGGTGTCCATCACGAAGGTGATGCGCTTGGGCATCACCTCGTCGGCCTTGAGCTCGGTCTTCGGCGAGAGCAGCGCCACGAAGAAGCCCGGCTCTTCGGCGTTGGGGCGATACGGCAGGAAGCTGAAGCCGACCGCCTTGTCCGACACCGTGTAGAAGAGATCGAGATCCTTCGAGATGTCGGTGCCCGGCCCCAGCTCGAGGCCCGCCGTGGCCTCACCGTCGGAGCGCTTCGACACGCCCATCTTGTGCGTCGGCGAGTAGACGCTGCGAATCGGCGTCTTCGAGGCGATCTTCGCCGAGAACACGAAGTCCTGCTTCACGGTGAGGCTGGGCGCGCCGCGCGAGCTGGCGCCGAGCGGGTAGTGGTACTGGTAGATGCCCGACTGGAAGTCGAGCACCTGGCTGAAGGTGAGCTCGATCTTCTGCTCACCGTTCGCCGGCACGGGAAACACCCGCGCGCGGAAGGCGTCGGTGTCGATGTACTCGAGCAGCCCGGGGTCCTGCAGGCGCCGCACGATGCCCTCGTAGATCTCGGTGGCCTTCTGCTTCTCGAGCACCTCGCCCTTCGTCTTCTTCCCGTTGATCCAGAGATAGAAATCCTGGAGCGCCGCCCCTTTTGGCAGCGGGAAGACGTAGTGCGCCTCGAGCTGCCGCGGCGCGGAGTTGACGAAGACCTGTTCGACCTTCGTCACCGCCGTGCCGTCGACGATCTCGGCAGAAACGCGCTGGTACTTGATGCCCAGCGGCCCCATCGATTGGTCGGTGGGAATCAACATGCCCTGCGCCAGGGCAGAGGAAGCAGCGAACACCGCGGCGAGCTGCAGAAGTCGGTTCATGACCCCTCCGAACGTGTGGGGCGCATTGTGGATCTATCGACCAACGGAAGTCTCTGGAATTGCTGGCAGAACCCCTCGACGGCGTGTGGGCCCCTCGTGCTAGAGGCGCTTCCCCGATGGGTGCGACCTCTTCCGACAAGGCCAGCGCTTCCGACAAGCCCGTGGCCGCCGTGCCCGAGAGACGGCACACCGAGCCGACCAGCCCGTGGGACGTGACGGTGCCCGCCGGGGTGCTGGGGGTGGTGGCGGTGCTCTCGTACGCCTTCGTGGCGTCGAACTTCGCGCGCGAGCGCTTCAAGCTCGACAACGACGGCTCGGTGCAGGCCGTGGCCATCGCGGTGGCCGTTGCGGCGATGGCCGTCATTCTCTGGGGCATTCGCCTGGCCGACGAGGGGCGGCCCAACGCGTTTCAGCGGCTGCGCGATCGCACCATGCTGGCGCTGGGGCTGTGCGGCGTCTTCGCCTACTTCAACTTCGGCCACCTGCACTTCGGCGGCTTCGTGCACGTGTGGGACACGTACCACTACTACGTCGGCGCGAAGTACTTCCGCGAGGTCGGCTACGAGCGCATGTACGACTGCGCCGCGGTGGTCGACGCCGAGAGCGGGCGGCTCGCCGAGGTGCAGCGCCGCAACCACACCGACCTGCGCACGAACCTCATCGTCCCGACGAAAGAGGTCGTCGAGAACCCCGATCAGATCTGCAAGCAGTACTTCACGCCCGAGCGCTGGGCCCAGTACTCGCGCGACATCAACTCGATTCGCACGATGGTGAACGAGGGCCGGTGGAAGGAGATCCACCTCGACCACGGCTACAACGCCACCCCGGTGTGGACGCTCGCGGGGCAGTTCTTCTCGAACCTGCGGCCGGCGACGACCGACGGGCTCATTCACGTCAACCTGCTCGACCCCATCTACATCTTCCTGACGATGCTGATGGTGTGGTGGGCCTTCGGCGCCCGTGGCTTCGCGCTCGCCGGAATCGTGCTGGGCTGCAACTTCCCCAACCGCTACTACTGGACCGGCGGCGCCTTCTTGCGCCACGACTGGTTGTTCTACCTCGTGGCCAGCGTGTGCCTGCTGAAGAAGGACAAGCCGGTGCTCGGGGGCATGTCGTTCTCGTACGCGGTGCTGTTGCGCCTCTTCCCGGGCCTCGCCGCGCTGGGGCCAGCCATCGGCGCCGTGGAGTACTTCCGCCAGAACAAGAAGCTCGACCCGGCCTTCGTGAAGTACCTCATCGGCGGCGCCATCGGCACCACCGTGCTCGTCGGCGCCACCTTCCTGGTCCTCCCGCACCCGCCGCCGAACACGCTGCAGGTCGAGCTCGGCACCGCCGACTCCGGTGCCACGAAGCTGACCGTCACCCGCGTCGACCGCGAGACGAAGCAGCCCACGACCTGGCTGAAGGGGCCGAACCTGTTCCCGTCGAGCTCGCTCCCCGGGCTGTCGACGACGCCGCTCGAGTCGGGCTCGGGCTTCTACCTGGGGGGCGTGGCCGGGCCTCCCGAAGGCGGCCTGAGCGAGCCCGGCACCTTCTCGGTGAAGATTGGCGGAGACGAGACGCTCACCGTGCCCATCGCGCCCGGCGAAACGGCCGCGAGCGTGGCCGCGAAGGTGAAGGCGGCCTTCGAGGCGAAGACGGCGCGTGACGGTGACGGCTCGGGCGTGGCGATGTGGAAGCGCTTCGCCGCCAACACCGTCAAGCACGCCAGCACGCCGCTGACGAACCTGATGGGGCTCAAGACGATCCTCACCTACCGGCCGTCGACGGTGGGCTCGCAGCTGTCCGATCGGCTCCTCATCGATGCGTGGAAGCCGTGGAAGGACATGAAGATCGAGCTGTGGAACCAGATGAAGCCCGTCTGGGCGCTCCTGGTGCTCGGCTCGATGGTGCTGGTGTACCTGGCGCTGCGGCACTCGGGGCCGAAGCTCTACGTGGCCGCTTGCCTGGGGGTGGGCTTCTGCGTCGTCGGCGCCGAGCTGACGAACTACTACTACTGCTTCCTCCTGTGCATGGCCGCGCTGTACGCCGAGAAGCGAGAGGTGGGCCTGCTGATGGCCGGCCTGTCGGCCCTCACGCTCATCATCAACTTCGGCTTCCACTACGACGACCCGCGCCCGCTCAGCGAGCAGCTCTTCAGCCCCGCGTGGAACCTCGTCACCGCCCTGCGCCTCGGCGCCGTCGTGCTCGCCCTCATCGCGCTCACCGAGAAGAAGCGGGAAGATCTGTTCTCGGCCGCGGGCGCGCTCGCGGCCCTGTCGGTCGTCTTCAGCTTCGCGCCGGCGCAGTCCCGCGAGCTCGACCAGCAGTACACCGCCATGTCCTACGCCTCGGTGCTCGGCATGTGGCTCGTCTGGTTCAGCTTCACGAAGTGGGGCTCGACGGGCGGCGCTCCGCCCGAGCCTGACGCCGGCCCCTCGCACCGCTGGTGGGCCGTGGGCGGCCTCGGCGCGATGTCGCTCTTCATCCTCAACGAGGCCGTCAACAAGGCCTGGGGCGCCCCCATCGGAGACTCCGGCTTCGGGGTGCGGGTGTGGATCGTCCTCGTGCTCGCGCTCTTCGCCGGCACCCGCCTCGTCGCCCGCCTCGGCCTCGCGCCAGCCCCAGCGGGCCCCTCGCTCGACCCCGCCCCCGCCCGCCCCGAGAAGAAGAAGGGCAAGAAGCGCTGACTCTCATTTCGAGAGCCCTGCATCTCACTGTGAGTGAACGCACCGTTGCGTACACGGGACATGCACGAGCAGTCGCACTGGTTTAGGTGGTGGCCGTCCGGTTGCTCTGGCAGCCGGCTGTTGCGGCAGCACTGAAGCAACGCTCGTTCGGGGCGTCGATGGAGGCGCCTCACCCAACGCAGGACCCAATCGAAAGGCCACACCCATGAAGAACACCCTCATCGCCGCCCTCGTCGCCGTCTCTGGCTCGGCCCTCGCCGCCGAGTGGGAAATCGACACCACCCACGCCTCGGCCAACTTCACCGTCAAGCACCTCGGCGTCACCAACGTGAACGGCACGCTCGGCGCCGTCACCGGCAAGTTCACCACGGACGACAAGGACATCACCAAGTCGAAGCTCGAGGTGTCGATCGACGCCAAGGGCATCAACACGGGCAACCAGAAGCGCGACG
>JALOQF010000324.1 GCA_025459425.1 Myxococcaceae bacterium
TCGTCTTCCAGGTGGTGACGTGTCAGGGCGGCGCGCTCCCGGCCACGCTCGACGCGAAGGTGGTGGGCGCCTACTGCCAGCGCATGACGCCGAAGTTCGAGCGGTTTCGCAGCCACTGGGGCGTGACGGCGCGCGACTTCATCGCCACCCAGCGGCCCGCGGGCCTGCCCGGTGAGCTCGTGTATCCGTTTGGCGGGGGCGACCTCATGATGGCGCTCACCTCGTTCCCCGAGGCCGCCGTCGTCACCACCCTGTCGCTCGAGCTCGCGGGAGACCCGCGTCGGCTGCGCTCGTTGCAAGACGCGAAGGCCCTCGAGCAGTCGCTCAAGGCGCTCGACGAGGCGGCCACCACCACGCTCCTGTCGAACGACTCGAAGTCGGTGAACCTGTCGAAGATTCAGCGGGGCGAGCTGCCGGGGCAGCTGTCGATGCACCTCATGGGCCTCGCCCTCAACGACCAGGAGCCCGTCTCGGTGCGCTACTTCCGCGTCGAGCCCGACGGCAGCCTGCACTACTTCTCCGCGCGCGAGATCGAAGCGCTCGAGCCTGCGCGGGCCACGAAGCTGAAGGACTCGTGGAAGGCGCCCGACTTCTCGCCCGCCTTCGCCAACGTCGAGGTGCAGTTCGTGCCGAAGGGCAAGCCCGACGCACCCAGGCGGGTACACCGGCACATCGGCGCGAACCTCTCGGACGAAGGCCTGTCGAAGACGCCGGGCCTCGTCGCGCACCTGTCGGCGAAGGGCCAGGTCGCCGCGATGACGAAGGCCGCGAGCTACCTGTTGTGGAACAACGCCTTCAGCACGATGCGCGAGTGGTTGGTGGGCCACGCGGCGTTCATGATTTCCGACTCGACCGGCGTGCCACCCCGCTACTGGACGAAGCGTGGCTGTACCGTGCAGACCTTCGGCAGCTTTCAGAAGTCATTTCTCGGTACGTGGGAAGGGTACCAGGAGGAGCTCCGCGCGGCCTTCGTCGGCGCCAGGAAGCTGCCGATGCGCTTCGGGTACCCCGACGGGAGCCCCGAGAAGCGCAGCCACTTCATGGTGGCGTCGTGTCTGACGGCGCGGTGAGCGTCAGGAGCACCACCTCGGGCGGCACGCCGAAGCGCACGGGGAAGACGCTGGTGCCGACGCCCGTCGTGACGAAGAGGTGTCGGTCGTCTTCGACGACGTGGCCCACGGCGTAGCGCTGCCGGTACTTCGAAGGCACGACCGGGCGCCCGAGCAGCGGGAGCGCCACCTGGCCGCCGTGCGTGTGGCCCGCGAGCACGACCGAGAACCGCGCGGGCAGCTCGGGGAAGACGTCGGGGTTGTGGGTGAAGGCGATGACGGGCACGCCGTCGGGAACGCCGGCGAGGGCCCGCGCCGCGTCGGGTGTGCGGGTCCACGCGTCGGCGAGGCCCACCACGTAGACCGCGCCGCCGGCCCGCTCGAGCCGCACGGCTTCGTTCTCGAGCACCCTGACGCCGGCGTCGGTGAGCGCCTGCGTCGTCGCCTCTCCGTCGGTCCACCAGTCGTGGTTGCCGAGCACCGCGTAGACGCCCAGCGGCGCGGTCCACCCGGTGAGCGTCGCGGCGGCCTCTGCGGGGCTCAACTCGGTCGCCAGCGGCTCGTGCCCGACGACCAGGTCTCCCGCGAGGAGAATGACGTCAGGCCGCAACTCGTCGATGGTCGCGCGCAGGCGGGCGATGGCTGCCGCGTCGACGAAGGGTGCGCCCACGTGCAGGTCCGACACCAACGCGACCGAGAGCGGCGCGACGCTGCGGGGCCAGCCCGGAAGCGAGAGCGTGTGTCGGCGCACCACCAGCCGTGAGGGTTCGAGCACGAGCGCCCAGGTGCCCAGCCCGAGCGTGGCCAGCGCCACGACGGCGACCGCGCGGCGGGCCCAGCGCCTCGGCCGGGAATGGTGAACAGTCGTCATGGTAGTGGAGCCGAAGAAAGCATGTGCAGCGTTACAGGTTCTGGAATAGGAGCCTGTTCGTCTTTTCCTCACGAAAGACAAAAATCACCCTCACAGGAGTGTTCATGTCGACAGTCGATCAGCTTCTCCGCAGCATGGTCCAGGCCGAGGTCGAGCGCGCCATCGCGCCGCTCGCGGCCGCTCTCGAAGCGCAGCAGGAAGTCCTCGGCCGGTTCGCCGCGGCCTTCGGCGCGCCGCTGAAGCGGGGCCCGGGTCGTCCGAAGAAGCTGGCGCTGCTGCCGGCCGGCAAGCCGGCGCGCGTCGGGGCCACCAAGGTGCGCGCGACCGACGGCCAGCGCCTGTGCGCCGTCATCGGCTGCAAGCGCCCGGCGCGCGCGAAGGGCTACTGCGCTGCGCACTACCAGAAGTACCGCATGCTCAAGGAGACCGGCCGCCTCCCGTCGGACTGGGTGGAAGACGCCGAGCCGCAGACGGTGAAGAACATCGTGCTGCCGCGCGGCCGCGCTGGCGCCAAGGCGCTCGCCGAGGCCAAGAAGAAGGCCTGAAGCACGAAGTGCGCGTCGGCCGGGGCCTTCGTGGGGGAGGTCCAGGTCGACAGGCACGCGCGAGGTCAGTACACGTCGGCGGTCATCGACGCTCCCCGGCCGTCCGCGGGGGCCCGGTGGCCGCCGTCGTTTCGTTTTCAGCCTGCACGAGGTCCCCCGATGTCGACGAACAGCAATTCCCGTGAGCTCGAGGGCTCCATTCACGTCGACCTCGCGCGGCAGGAGACCTACGGCGGCTATCTGCACCTCGACAAGGTGCTCAACGCCCAGGCGCCGCGCACCCAGGTGCACGACGAGATGTTGTTCATCATTCAGCACCAGACGAGCGAGCTGTGGATGAAGCTCATGTTGCACGAGCTCGACGCCGCGCTCGAGCTGGTGAAGCGCGACGAGCTGTCGCCCACGTTCAAGATCTTCGCGCGCGTCGCCCACATTCAGCGCATGCTCTTCGAGCAGTGGGCGGTGCTCGAGACGATGACGCCGAGCGAGTACCTGCAGTTCCGAGATGCCCTCGGCCGCTCCTCAGGTTTTCAGTCGTACCAGTACCGCGGGCTCGAGTTCATGCTTGGCAACAAGGACCCGAACCTGCTGTTGCCCCACCGGCAGGACGAGGCGACGCACGCCTGGTTGTCGAAGCGGCTCACGCAGCCGAGCCTGTACGACGAGTTCCTGCGCTACCTGGCGCGCCATGGCTTCACCGTGCCCGCCGAGCGCCTCGAGCGCGACTTCACGAAGCCCTACACGCGGCACGAAGGCGTCGTCGCGGTGTTCCGGCAGGTCTACGAGGCGCCGGAGCAGCACTGGGACGCCTACGAGATGGCCGAGAAGCTGGTCGACGTCGAGGAGCGCTTTCAGCTGTGGCGCTTTCGTCACATGAAGACGGTGCACCGCATCATCGGGCACCAGACCGGCACGGGGGGCTCGTCGGGCGTGACGTTCCTCAAGCGGGCCCTCGAGCTCACCTTCTTCCCCGAGCTGTGGGACGTGCGCACCGAGCTCAAGAAGGGGAGCGCCGCGCACGAGTGACTTCGCGCCGGGGACGGCTGCGGCTACGCTCTCTGGCCATGCCTCGTGAATCCACGTTCGTCGGCGGCGGTGGTGGTGGGTCGGACGGCGACGAGCGCGACGAGCGGCCCCGGCCTTCGTCTCCTGCGGGCGCCGCTGGCCCTCGGCCCTCGGTGACGCAGAACATTCCCGCGCGCCGCGGCACCGGTGTCGGGTCGGCCGGCTGGCCTGGTGGAGCGCCGCCTCGCAGCGGAGACGGTACGCCCAGCCGCAGCGCCGCGCCGGCAGGGCCGCGTGCCAGCATGCCCGGCGGCCAGCGCCCGAACCGGCCTGGCGGCGGCGGCGGTGGTGGTGGCTCGAACCGCTTCTTTCCGCCCCAGCCGCGCTCGGTGATGGAGAGCGGCCTGTCGTCGACGATGGTCGAGGAGCTGGTGCTCAAGGCGCTGTTCTTCGCCGGTGAGCTGCGCGGCTCCGACATCGCCCACCGCATCAAGCTGCCGCAGGTCATCATCGACGAGGTCATCGAGGGCCTGCGCAAGCAGAAGTACATCGACTTGAAGGGCGGCGCCGGCATGGGCGTCGGCAAGTCGGGCATGATCTACACCCTCACCACCTTCGCCACCGACCTCATGCGGCAGATCCTCGACCGCAACCGGTACAACGGGCCCGCGCCGGTGCGCCTCGAGGACTGGTTCGAAGCGGTGCAGGCCCAGACGGTGCGCGGCATGCGCATCAACCGCGCGAAGATGGAGCAGCACTTCGGCCAGCTCGTGGTGAAGGACTACGTGTTCGACGGCCTCGGCCCCGCCATCAACTCGGGCAAGGCCGTCTTCTTCTACGGGCCGCCGGGCAACGGCAAGACGGCCCTCTGCCAGGCGCTCGTCGAGTGTTACGACGGCGACATCTGGGTGCCGCACGCGCTGCTCGTCGACGACTTCATCATCCGCGTCTTCGACTCGACGCTGCACAAGCCGCTCCCCGAAGACCCCGGCGCGCCGGCGGCAGACCAACGCTGGGTGCGGTGCCGGCGGCCGCTCGTGGTGGTGGGCGGCGAGCTCACCCTCGAGACGCTCGACCTCATCTATTCGCCCGACGTGAAGTTCTACGAGGCGCCGTTTCAGCTCAAGGCCACCAACGGCATGCTGCTCATCGACGACTTCGGGCGCCAGAAGGTGTCGCCCATCGATCTGCTCAACCGGTGGATCGTGCCGCTCGAGAGCGAGATCGACTTCCTCACCCTGCACACGGGCAAGAAGCTGCAGGTGCCCTTCAACGTCTTCGTGGCCTTCTCGACGAACCTCGACCCGGGCGACCTCGTCGACGACGCCTTCCTGCGGCGCGTTCGCTACAAGCTCGAGGTGAAGCCGCCCGACGAGGAGCAGTTTCACGCCATCTGGGAAGCGGTCTGCGCCAAGCGCAACATCGCCTACGACGCGCCGATGATCGACTGGCTCATCGACGCCCACTACCGGCCCCACAACCGCGTCTTCGCCGCCTGCCAGCCCCGCGACCTCATCGACCAGGTCATCGACATCGCGCACTACCGCGGCGAGATTCCCCACCTCTCGGGCGAGCTGCTCGAAGCCGCGGTCAGCAACTACTTCGTCAAATTCAAGAAGAAGGGCTGATCAGCCGCGCCTGCGCTAGACACGCCTCTGGCCCATGGCGAGCGCCCCGGACAACGCGAGGCTCCACGAGCTGCTCAAGTCGGCAGCCCGGGAGCTGAAGGCGACGCAGCAAGAACTCGCAGACGAGCGCGACCTGCACGAGTCCGCCCGGAAGTCGCTCGACCAGGAGCGCGCGCGCACCAAGGAGCTCAACGAGAAGCTGCTCGACCTGCAGCAGGCGCTGCGCAAGGCCCAGACCGAGCTCACCGAGTACAAGCGCCAGGAGCTGACCGACAACACCACCCGCACGGTGGTGGGCCTGTCGCGCCCGACGCTGGTGGGCCTCGACGGGCAGACGACGATTCCGCCCATCGCCTCGAAGCCGTCGGAAGACAACACCAACGTCTCGCGGCTCGACCCCGAGCTGCTCGAGCAGCGCGTCAAGGCGCTCGACCAGTCGCTGGCCGAGAGCGAAGCCGAGGTGAAGCAGTACAAGCAGCGGGTGGTGGCCCTCGAGGGCGAGGTCGCGGCGCTGAAGGAACTCTTGCGCCCGCAGACGTCCCAGCTCCCGGCGCTCGACCCCTCGGTCGAGCTCACGCGGCAGCTCGACGACGAGCGCGCGCGCGCCGACGCCGCCGAAGAGAAGGTGGCCGCGCTCGAGAGTGAGCTCACCATCGCGCGCGCGAAGCTGGCGGCGGCCGAGGAGCGCGCGTCGGTGATGGAGAACGAGCTGGGCGCCACGCGGGAGCAGCTGCTGCAGGAGCAGGCCCGCTCCGGCGACGTGCTGGCGAAGTTCGCGGCGCTCGAGGCCGAGCTGGCGACGGTGCGCGACGCCGCCGGGAAGGCCGCCGAGCTCGAGGGGCAGCTCGCCACGGCCAAGGCCCGCGCGTGGGAGCTCGAGCAGCTCGAGGCCGAGACGAACACGAAGGCGAGCGCCGCCGAGGCGAAGGTGGCCGAGCTGGTGCCCCGCGTCGCGCAGCTCGAGACCGACCTGGCCGCGGTGCGGGCGCGCCGCGACGAGCTGAACGTCGAGCTGGGGCGGCTCGAGAGCGACCGCAAGAAGCTGCAGGGCCGGCTCACCGAGGTCGAGGCCGCCGTGCAGGCCGTGCGGGACGACGAGGCGAAGGCCCGCGCGGCGCTCGAGGCCCAGCACGCCGAGGCCCTGGCGCAGCTCGAGGCGCGGCGCGCCGACGCCGACGGGCAGTTCCACAAGGAAAAGGAGAAGCACCAGATCACCGCCCAGCGGCTGCTCGAGGCGCGCCAGAAGACGCGCGAGGTCGAGACGCAGCTCGCCGAGGCCCAGGGCCAGTTCGAGGCCGCGGCGAAGGCCATCGAGCGCCTCGAGGTCGAGCACTCGGGCCAGGTGGCGAAGGAGCGCGAGGCGCACCTGGCCGCCACCGCGTCGCTCCAGGCCACCGTCGCCCAGCTCGAGAAGGACCTCGCGCACGCCACCGAGGAATGGCACCACACCAACCGGCAGTACGAGCAGCTCCATCGTGAGATGTTGCAGCTGCTCGACCAGCGCGACGAGGCGCGCCGCCAGCTCGAGGCGCTGCAGGGGCGGCGGTGAGCCGCGCGTCAGGGCGTCGGCAGGTGCCCGAGGCGCGCCAGCACGTCTTCGAGGTGCCGGTACACCTGCACCTCGTGCTGGAAGACGTCTTCGATGCGCCCGTCGAGGCCGATGACGAAGGTGGCCCGGCGGTCGACGCGCAGCACCGGCCACACCACGCCGTACTGCTCCGAGATGGTGCGCGACTCGTCGCCGATGAGGCGAAACTGCAGGCCCTCGTCGATGGCGAAGCGGCACTGACGCTCGGCCTTGTCCACCGAGACGCCGATGAGCTCGGCGTTGAGCGAACGAATGCGCTCGTAGTTGTCGCGGAAGTTGCGCACCTCGAGCGTGCACGCCGGCGAGAAGGCCCTGGGGAAGAAGAAGAGCACCACCTTGCGCTGGCCGCGGAAGGCCGACAGCACGAGGCGCTCGCCCCGGCAGTCCACCGTGTCGAAGTCTGGCGCGAGGGCCCCGACGTGCAGCATGGCCAGCAGGCTCACAGCACGACTCGGGGCCGCTCGCCAGCGTCGAGGGTGCCATCGTCACCCGTCGAGCGATTGGACATGCAATGACTCGCACTCGGACACAGAAGCGATGCTGAAGTTCGCGGTGGTGCGCGAGGACTTCGAGGTCGAGGCCGCGCTCGTCGAGGCGACGGGGGCGCGCGCGTGCCTGGTGGTGGCGTCGGGCGGGTGTACGGCGCTCGCGCTCAAGCACCGCTTCCCCGGGCTCGAGGTGCACGCCTTCGACGTGAACCCCGACCAGCTCGCGCATGGCCGTGAGAAGGCCGTCGCCATCGCCGGGCGCGCCCTCGAGGCGCTCAACGTCGACGTGGGGAACCCCGCGGGGCTGTCGCAGCGCGGCGAGTTCGAAAAACTCTTCCGGGTGCTGCGGGCGGCGCTCGTCGAGTTGGTGACCGGCGAGGCCGACCTCGAGCGCTTCTTCGTCGACCCTTCGTCACGGCCGGGCCTGCTCTCGGCGTGGACCCGCTCGCCCTACTGGCCGGCCTGTTTCGAGGTGGCGTTCACCGAGGGGCTCTTGCTCGCGATGTTCGGCCCCGACGCCACCCGGCACGCGCCGCGTGGCTCGTACCCGGCGTACTTCCAGCGCGCCTTCGAGCGGGGCCTGAGGCGCGGCGACGCGGGCGAGAACCCGTACCTGCAGCACGTGCTGCTCCAGCGCTACCGCACGCCGCCGGCGTTCCTCACCTCGGGCGCGCGCCTCGACGTCGCGTGGCACCTCGGCACGCTGACCGACGTGCCCGCGCTCGAGCGCTTTGGGGTGGTCAGCCTGTCGAACGTGTTCGATTGGTCCGACGAGGCGCTGGTGGCGGCGTGGGCTCGGGCGCTTGAGTCGCTCCGGCCGGGAGCGCTGGTGGTGTACCGGCAGCTCAACAACCAGCGCGACTGGCGCGCACACTTTCCCGGCTTCGCCGAAGACGTGGCCCTTTCCGACGAGTGGACCCATCGTGAACGGGCGCTCTTCTACGAGCGGGTGACGGTGCTGCGACGCACATGACGCTGCGGGT
>JALOQF010000325.1 GCA_025459425.1 Myxococcaceae bacterium
ACGCCCAGGCCAATCGAGAAGAGCGCGAGGAGCGCCAGCAGCACCCAGCCGTGTTCCTTGAGCTCCTTGAGGACGAGGTGGCGCACGAGCCCAGGTCTTCAACCCGGCCTGAGTGGGTGCCTCACGCGGAGGCCCGGGTACCGGCGGAAGCCGAGGTCGGCCGTCATCACTTCCGCGTCATGCTCCAGGGCCAGCGCTGCGAGGTACACGTCGCTCACCTGATTCGCGGTGGCGCCGACCGCGCGGAGCAGTCGCTCCATGAGCTTCCAGTGATGGGGTCCCGGTTCGAGATGAACGACGACGTCAGCGCTGCGCACGACGTCGATGAACTCGAGCACCTCGTCAAGGGGCGTCGGCTCGACGAAGACCCGGGAGTTGGTGGCGATGCGGACAACGGCCGCGAGGGTGAAGTGACAGAGCCCGACGTGTTCCGTGCCGTTGAGGCACGCCTCGAGCCAACCCAGCCAGGCCCGATGGTCGGGTGAATCGGTGCGCAAGGCAGACACGAGGGGACTGACGTCAACGAGGAGCATCGCCATCCAGAAGGTCGAGGAGTGCCGCAGTGCTCTCGAGGCTGACTCCGGGTCGCAGGCCACCTCTTCCCCGAAAAGTGGGGAGCTTCACGCGCGTCCGCCGGGTCGGCCGCACGAGCTTCTCTCGGAGCGCCTCCTCGATGAGCTGCGTCAGGCTCGTCCCGCGCTCGGCCGCCAGGGCCTTCGCACGTCGCACCAGCGTGTCGTTCAGGTCGAGTGTCGTCCGCATGCAGATGAACACAGGCTGGCCGCAGATTTCTGTCAAGATGACACCGCGTTCCAGGTGGCACGCGACACCACACTCATGCCACAGGCGCCAGCCGACGCGCTTTCGGTGTCGACCGCTCCGCGTCCGGTCGGCTAGCACCGCGCCCATGCCGACCGACTTCACCTACACGCCCATCCTCCCGCTGCCGCACCACGACTCGACGCCGTACCGGCTCCTCACGAAGGAGCACGTGTCGACCTTCACCGCGAACGGGAAGACGTTTCTCCAGGTGGCGCCCGAGGCGCTGACGCTGCTGACGAAGGAAGCGATGCGCGACATCGCCCACCTGTTGCGGCCCGGGCACCTCGCGCAGCTGCGACGAATCCTCGAGGACCCCGAGGCCACCAACAACGACAAGTTCGTCGCGCTCGACCTGCTCAAGAACGCCGTCATCTCGTCGGGGGGCGTGCTGCCCATGTGCCAGGACACCGGCACCGCCATCATCAAGGGCAAGAAGGGCCAGTTCGTCTTCACCGGCGGCGGCGACGAAGCGGCCATCGCGAAGGGCGTGTTCAAGACGTACACCGAGACGAACCTGCGCTACTCGCAGCTCGCGCCGCTCTCGATGTTCGAAGAGAAGAACACCGGCTCGAACCTGCCGGCCGAAATCGAGCTCTCGGCCACCGACGACGACGAGTACCACTTCCTCTTCATGGCGAAGGGCGGCGGCTCGGCGAACAAGAGCTACCTCTTCCAGGAAACGAAGGCGCTGCTGAACCAGGCGAGCCTGATGAAGTGGCTCGACGAGAAGCTGCGCACCCTGGGTACTGCCGCGTGCCCGCCGTACCACCTCGCCGTCGTCGTCGGCGGGACGAGCGCCGAGTACGCGCTGAAGGTGGCCAAGCTCGCCAGCGCCCGGTACCTCGACGAGCTGCCGACGAAGGGCAGCGCGCTGGGCCACGGCTTCCGAGACGTCGAGCTCGAGGGCCAGGTGCACCAGCTCACCCAGCGCCTGGGCATCGGCGCGCAGTTCGGCGGCAAGTACTTCTGTCACGACGTGCGCGTCATTCGCCTGCCACGCCATGGCGCGAGCTGCCCGGTGGCCATCGCGGTGAGCTGCTCCGCCGACCGCCAGGCGCTCGGCAAAATCACGAAAGACGGTGTCTTCCTCGAGGCGCTCGAGCGGGACCCGGCGAAGTACCTGCCCGAGGTCGACGAGAAGCAGCTCGGCGGTGAGGTGGTGCAGGTCGACCTGACGAAGCCCATGTCAGACATTCGTGCGCTGCTCTCGCGCTACCCGGTGAAGACGCGGCTGTCGCTCTCGGGCCCGATGGTGGTGGCGCGCGACATCGCCCACGCGAAGCTCAAGGAACGCCTCGACGCCGGCCAAGGCCTGCCGCAGTACCTGAAGGACCACTGCGTCTACTACGCGGGCCCGGCGAAGACGCCGCAGGGCCTGCCGTCAGGCAGCTTCGGCCCCACCACCGCCGGCCGCATGGACAGCTACGTCGACCAGTTCCAGGCCGCGGGCGGCAGCTTCGTCATGCTGGCCAAGGGCAACCGCTCGAAGGCCGTCACCGACGCGTGCAAGAAGCACGGTGGCTTCTACCTCGGCAGCATCGGCGGCCCAGCCGCGCGGCTGGCGCAGGACTGCATCAAGAAGGTCGAGGTGCTCGAGTACGCCGAGCTCGGCATGGAAGCCGTCTGGCGCATCGAGGTCGTCGACTTCCCCGCCTTCATCGTCGTCGATGACAAGGGCAACGACTTCTTCTCGGGCCTCATGCCGCCGGGCGTGAAGCCCTGAGTCGAGCCGGTGACCGCGCCTCGGCGGGCCGCGCTCCGATGCATCGACGCGGGGGCGCTGCGCAGCCGCGCCGGGAGTCACCGGCTTCACCACCCCTGCCGGCACCCGCGAGGTCTTCGTCGCCGGCGACCAGGGGCGGCGGCTGAAGCCGGGTCGCCTGCATGGGAGGCCCGTGGGCGATCGCTTTCTTCGCCTGCGGCAACCCGGTGAATACGATGGGCCCGTCGCTGTCTGCGGCACACCTCTTTCTCCGGGAGCAGTCATGACGATGTCGCGTTGCGTTTCGGCCGCAGTGTTCTGTGCGGCGTCGCTGGCTCTCGCGCAGACCGAAGCACCTCCGCCGCTGCCGACACGAGACGCGCCCGTCGCCAACGTGCCCCCACCCCTCAAGCCCGAAGAAGCGCCCTACCAGCCGGGTTTTCGCGCCGGAGGCAGCGTCGGGCTCGGAGCGTTCCTGCCCGCGCCCGCGATGATCAGCTTTCACCTCTTCGACCTGCACGCAGGGGCGCAGATCAGCCCCATGTTCGGTGCGTACGCGCGGGTGGGCTACTCGGCCTCGCTCGGCTTCGGGCTCTCGACGGGCATGGGCGGCGGTGGCGTATCGGTCTCGGGCGCCGGGCTGTGGCTCATCGGCGCGAACGCCGAGCTCGGCCTCGGCGACAACTTCTTCGTGGCGGCCGGCCCGCAGGTCGGCCTCGGCGGGTGGACTCGGCTTGGCCTGATGGCCACCACCTCGAGCGGCACCGTCTCGGCGCTCGCGGCGTCGGGCCCCATGCCAGGCCTCAACCTCAAGGTGGGTGTCGGCCTCGGGCAGCCGAATCGCATCACGAAGCGCCGCGGGCAATTCACCATCGCGCTCGACCTCTCGATGCTCTACGCGACGAGGGTGGTCGACGCGAGCCTGATGGGCTCGGGCGGCGAGAACCCCGGCGCCAACATCGCGGTGAGCTTCACCGAAGCGCTCGCCATCGTGCCGACGCTGCACCTCGGGTACGAGTTTCGCTGAAGGCGCGTCGCGCGCAGCCCTTCGCACCATCCCGACGTGAAGCTCACCAGGCCTGCGCTGGCTTCCATAGCGGGCCCGACCGAGCCCGCGAGACACCTTCGGTTGGCCGCCGAGACCGCGCGCTGCCAGCGCGCCTCACGAGGCCATCGCTCGTCGAACCCAGTGCGTGACGGCCTCCCATGGCGAGACGACGCACCGCTGGCCCGTTTCCACCTGACTCCTCTTCCGGGATGAAACAGCGCCTCCGAGGAGCCGGCGTCAGGCCAACAGCTCGCGCACCAGCTCGCTGCGGTCGACGAAGGGCGTGCGGTCGGGCCGCCCGTCGGCCCACCACAACCGGCTCTTCGAGAAGTCGTCCGCGCGGAACAACACCATCGACGAGCGCGTGCCGTAGTTGAACGCGGGCGCCTCGACACAGACGCCACCGAGCGGGTCGTCAGGCCGCGTCGCCGCGAGCACCTGCTGGAGCGCCTCGGGCGCTGGCGCCTCGCCGCCGGGCCTCACGTCGGGCCACCGCTCGCGGATGAGCGCGGTGCGCGCGTGGTCGTCTCCACCCAGGCTGCGCTCGGTGACGATGTGCAGGCCCGGCCCGAGCGTCTGCTGGCGCACCTGCTCGCCGTCACTCCACGTCACATAGGCGCCGGTGTCATCCGTATACACGAGATGGAATGCATTGAACCGCTGGGCTGACAGCGTTTCCAGCCGGGCATGCAGTGTGGTGGCGTCTGGGGCCTTCAGCGCCTCGACCACCAGCTGGCCCCGCGAGTCGCGCCCTTCGTGCTTCGGAGCGAGGAAGCGGTTCGTCACCCCAACGAACATTCCACCGCGCGTCAACCCCAACCAGGTGCCGAAAGCCAGTTCGTCCCGCGGGGCAACAAATGGCAAATCCAACCACTTGCGCGGGCCCGTCGCCGGGCGCGACAGGTTCTCGTCGCGGTTGGCCGCAACGATGAGGGGGAACCCTCGATACTGACGAATGCAGACAACCAGCGTGCACATGGGAGCGGGTAGGGTCTCTCCCATGAGAGAGAAGCAGAGGGAAGAGACGCGGCGCCGGCTGTACCTGGCCGCGCTCGAGGTCTTCCGGCGCGACGGGGTCGCCGCTTGCCGAATCGACGACATCGCCCAGAAGGCCGAGGTCAGCCGGGCGGCGTTCTACTTCCACTTCCCCACGAAGGAGCACGTGCTGGTCGACTTCCTCGCGGAGTCCGAAGCGCCGACGGTCGAGCGGCTCAACGCGCTGCCCCCAGGCGCCCCGTTCGAGCAGGTGCTGTCGACCTGCGCCGAGGGCCTCGCGGCGTTCTGGAAACACGAGGCGAAGCTGCTCGTCGACGCGCTGACGACGTCGCTCAAGGTGACGACGGTGCTCGAAGACCGCGACTCAGGCGCGGTGCGGGCCTTCATGGCGAACCGCTTTCGCGAGCTGGCGGGCCGCGGCGAGCTGGTGACGGCGGTGCCGCCCGAAGTGCTCTCGGACTTCTTCATTTCCTACATGTTGGTGGCGCTCATCTCGTGGGCCGGCGCGCCGACGACGTCGCTCGAGCAGACCCTCGAGGCCTCGATGCAGCTGTTCCTCCATGGAGCGCGCCCGTCGACGCCGATGGCGGCCGGGCTCAAGAAGAAGTAGCTCGCGGGGCCCATGGCTCTGCACTTTCGTGAAGGACAGTTCTCGGGGCGCCACGTCTTCGTGACGGGCGGCTCCAGCGGCATCAACCTGCGCCTCGCCGAGGCCTTCGGACGGGCCGGCGCGAAGGTGAGCATTCTGGGGCGCAAGCAGGAGAAGCTCGACGCCGCGCTCGCGTTGCTGAAGTCGCAGGGCACCACCGCGCAGGCCTTCTCGGCCGACGTGCGCGACTATGCCGCGGTCGATGGGGCGCTGACGAAGGCGGTCGAGGCTTTCGGCGCGCTCGACGTGCTCGTCTGTGGCGCGGCCGGCAACTTTCCCGCGCCGGCGATGGCGATGTCGTCGAACGGCTTCAAGGCGGTGCTCGACATCGACGTGCTGGGCACCTTCAACGCCTGCCGGGCGGCGTTCGAGAAGTTCAAGACGCCGGGCGCCTCGGTCATCAACATCTCGGCCCCGCAGGCGTCAGTCGCCTACCCGATGCAGAGCCACGTCTGCGCGGCGAAGGCGGGCGTCGACATGCTGACGCGCACGCTGGCCATGGAATGGGGCGGCGCGGGCATTCGGGTAAACTCCATCTCGCCGGGGCCCATCGACGAGACGGAGGGCATGAGCCGTCTCGCTGGCGACGCCGACGCGCGCAAGAAGGTCGAGGCGACGGTGCCGCTCCAGCGCCTGGGCACGAAGGACGACATCGCCAACCTCGCCCTCTTCCTCGCGTCCGACGCGGCGAGCTACGTGACGGGCTCGGTGTACGCGTGTGACGGCGGCATGCAGCTGATGGGCGGCACCTTCATGCAGCTCTGACGGCGCGGCGCTTGAGCTGCAGCGCCTCGGCGGCCCACGCCTTGCGCTCCTTCTCGAGCTGCTTCGAGAGCGAGCCGACCTGTTTCTGGAAGTAGACGGTCTGCACCTTCACGGCCATGCGCTGCGCGAGCTCGACGGCAGCGGAGAGCCGCCGCACCGCCGAGAGCCTCGCGGCCGATGACACTTCACGCTCGCGCAGCGTGGCGAGCAGGCGCGCGAGCTGGCCCTTGCGCTCGAGCTCCCGCTTCACCATCGCGGCGAGGCGCGCGCGCAGGTCTTCCCGTACGTGAGAGAGCTTCTCGACCTCGACCTTGAGCCAGGTGAGGTCCGACAGGAGGGCTTCCTTCGCGCGCTGCTCGGCGGCGAGGGCGTCGGTGGCTTCCTTCGTGAGCTGGGCCTGCGCCGCGGTGAGCTGGTCGACCGCCGACAGGGGCGCCTCGACGGTGGCGCGCACCTCGGCGTCGTCGACGAGCAGCTCGTCGGCTGGCTCGGGCGACCCACCAGCCGCGCCGAGCGCGCGCGTGAGCTCGGCGCGCAACGACGCGAGCTCCTTCTGGCTGTCGAAGAGGCGGTCGAGCGCTTCACCGGCGTCACCGTCGGACGCGCCGAGCCTGGCCTTGAGGTCCTTGATGCGGGCGAGGGCGAGCTCGAGGTCGTCGAGAGCCTTCGCGAGCGAGCGCTCCGACGCATCGGCGAAGCGGCGCAAGGCAGCGCTGGTCGCGCGTTCGCGCTCGAGCAGCTTCTCGAGGGTGAGCGCGCGCACTTCGGCTGCGGCGTCGCCGGGGGCGTCGGCGTCCTTCGGCGGTGGCGGAGGGGCGTCGCTGGCCGCGGCGGCTGGCGTCGCGGCGAGGGCCTTCTCGAGGGTGAGGGCCTCGAGCTTCGCGCGGAGCTGCTCGGCCTCGGCTTCGGCGGACTTCTGCCACGCCTCGGCCTCGGTGGCGGTGCGCTCGAGCTCGGCGATGCGAGCATCTTTGGTGGCCTCGCGGGCCTCGGTCGTCTCGAGCGCGCGCTTGACCTCGAACACGGTGGCTTCGGCGGCGGCGGCGCGTTTGCGCAGCTCGTCGACCTGGCCCTGCAGCTCGGCGTCGCGGCGCTCCCAGGCCGAGATGCGTTGGCGGAAGCCGGCGAGGTCTTCTTCCATGCCGAGGCGTTCGGCCTCGAGCTCTCCGACGCGTCGGTCCTTCTCGGCGAGCTGGGCCTTGAGGGTGTCGAGCGCGCGCTGGTGGGACGCGTCGTCTGCCGAGACGAAGCGGCGCACCTGGTCGATGGCGGCCTGGCGCTCCGAGGTGAGCGTCGCCATGGCTTCCTGCGCGTCGCGCACGGCGGCCTCGAGCGCCTTGACGCGGTCGCTCTGTCCACCTGCGCGCGCCGTCGAGAGTTCCTGCTGGAGCCGGTCGACGTCTCTCCGGGTGGAGGACTCGATCTGCTCGGCGAAGCGCTGGTTGAGCCCCTTCATCGCGTGGAGCGCCGCTTCGACTTCGGCCAGCCGCTCGCGGAGGTACTCGGACTCTGCGTCGCCGGAGCCCACGACATCGGGGCGTGCCTTCTCGAGCTCCTCACGAAGCCGCGCGTTCTCGGCCTCGGCAGCGTCGAGCCAGCTCTGCAGCTCGACCGTCTTCGCTTCGGGTGCCGGCGCTGCAGCCTGACGCACCACGGTCGCCGAACCCGGGCTCTCGGCGGCGGCGACGATGCACTGAAGTTCGGCCACCTCGCGACGCAGCGTCTCGGCACGCTCATGGGCCGCGTCGAGCGCCTGCTGGTGCGTGGCGGTGGCCTCGGCCAGTTGGGCCTTGAGCTTCTCGTTCTCGGCCTCGGATGCGTCGAGCCATTGCTGGAGTTCGCTCGCTGCGCCTCCGCTCGGCGCAGGCGTCTTCTCGAGTTCTGCGAGACGCGACTTCAGCTTCTCGTTCTCGGCCTCCGCCGCGTCGAGCCACTGCTGCAGCTCGCTCGATGCGCCTCCACTCGGCGCAGGCGTCTTCTCGAGTTCTGCGACGCGCGCCTTCAGCTTCTCGTTCTCGGCCTCCGCCGCGTCGAGCCATTGCTGGAGTTCGCTCGCTGCGCCTCCGCTCGGCGCAGGCGTCTTCTCGAGTTCTGCGACGCGCGCCTTCAGCTTCTCGTTCTCAGCCTCCGCCGCGTCGAGCCACTGCTGGAGTTCACTCG
>JALOQF010000326.1 GCA_025459425.1 Myxococcaceae bacterium
AAGACGGCCGAGATGAAGGCCGCCATCACCGCGGATCTGGAGAAGGACGGCCGCGGAAAGAAGCGCGTCGAGTACAAGCTCCGCGACTGGGTCTTCTCGCGTCAGCGTTATTGGGGCGAGCCGTTCCCGATTTATTTCCCGGTCGAGACCGAAGGGGATCCGCGAAAGGATCCGCACGTGATCCGCTACGATCGCCCGATCGCGGTGGCGGAGAGCGAGCTGCCGGTGCGGCTGCCGGAGACGGACGACTTCCAGCCGGGCGACGATCCGGCGGGCGTGCTCGCGCGCCTGGCCGACTGGCGCTTCTTCCAGAAGGACGGTCAGTGGTTCGCGCGCGAGACCAACACGATGCCGCAGTGGGCCGGCTCGTGCTGGTACTACCTGCGCTACCTCGACGCGAAGAACGAGACGAAGGCGTGGGACCCGGAGCTCGAGAAGTACTGGATGCCCGTCGACCTCTACGTCGGCGGCGTCGAGCACGCCGTGCTGCACCTGCTGTACGCGCGCTTCTGGCACAAGGTGCTGTTCGACTGCGGGCTGGTGTCCACGAAGGAGCCGTTCCAGAAGCTCTTCAACCAGGGAATGATCCTCGCGTACTCGTTCCAGGACGAGCGCGGGAAGTACTACTCGCCCGGCGACATCGACGATCGGGAAGACGGCTCGTTCGTGAAGGCCACGGGCGAGAAGGTGAAGAAGCAGATCGAGAAGATGTCGAAGAGCCGCTTCAACGTGGTCTCGCCCGACGACGTGATTCGCGACTACGGGGCCGACACGCTGCGCCTCTACGAGCTCTTCATGGGCCCGCTCGAGCAGGTGAAGCCCTGGGAGATGAAGAACGTGCAGGGCTGCCTGCGCTTCCTGGAGCGCGTGTGGCGGCTCGTCGTCGACGTCGAGACGGGCGCGCCCACGGCGAAGCTGTCTGACGCGCCCGCCGACACCGAGCCCGAGCTCAACAAGGCGCTGCACAAGTGCATCCAGCTCGTCGAGCGCGACACGCTGGCGATGCGCTTCAACACGGCCATCAGCCACATGATGACGTTCGCGAACGAGGCGACGGGCGCGAAGACGCTCCCCAGGGCCATCGCGCGCACCTTCATGACGGTGCTGGCCCCGTACGCGCCGCACCTCGCCGAAGAGCTCTGGAGCCGGCTTGGGGGCGAGGGCCTCGTCTCCATCGCACCGTGGCCGAAGTTCGACCCCGCGCTGGTGGCCGAGAACACCGTCACCTACGCGGTGCAGGTGCTGGGCAAGCTGCGCTCCGAGCTGCAAGCGCCCATCGCGGCCACCGAGGCCGAGGTGCGGGCGCTGGCCGAGGCCGACCCGAAGGTGAAGCCGTGGCTCGAGGGGAAGACGGTGAAGAAGTTCGTCTTCGTGCCGAAGCGGTTGGTCAACTTCGTGGTGGGCTGAACCGTGAGGGCGCGCCGGCTGGTGCTGGTGGTCGGCGTGCTGTCCCTCGCGGCGGGCTGCGGCTACCGGTTCCGCGCGCCGGCGAGCGACCTGCCGGCGGGGCTCCCTTCGGTGCACGTGCCGGTGTTCTCGAACACCACGAGCGAGCCGGGCGCCGAGGCCTTCTTCACCCAGGCGCTGCGGGAGCAGTACCTGCGCGCGGGCCGGTTGGGGAACGACGGTGCCCCGGGCCGCATCGAGGGCACGCTGCTCGCGGTGTCATCGGCGCCGCTGGTGGCGAGCCCGGGCCGCCTGCCGAACTACCGGTTCCAGGCCACCGTTCGCCTCGTGCTCTTCAAGGAAGGCGTCGCGGTCAACACGGTGCAGGTGGCGGGCGGAGAGGACTACCCCGCGGGCGCCGACGTGCTGTCGTCCGAGACGAACCGCGGCGCGGCGCTCCGGCGGCTGGCCGAGAGCCTCATGCGCGAAGGGGCGGAGCGCCTCGCGACCGGCTGGTGAGCCTTCGCAGTCGCGGGCCTACCGAGCGGAAGGGAAGAACCTCGAGCAGAGCCAGGTCGTTCCGAGCTCCGAGAGCGACAGCAGTTTCCCGCTCATGGACGCCTCGTCGCGTGTGCCGGGGCCCACCTGCGTGTCGATCGTTCGGTCCCAGCCGTACAGCGGCCGGATCATTCCGACGTCGTGGTCATCGCACTCGCCGTCCCCGTCGACGTCGATCCACAGGCCCCGGTCATCGGCGTGTGCTGCCTGTTCCTCCGTGCCGCGTCGTCTGGTGAACATCAGAGGGCATGGAACGCCGGTTCGTTCAGACTGGTTCCAGCGCGAAGGGGCTTCAGGCTCAGAGGGCCCGGGTGAGTTCGTCCCACTTCTTCACGCGGTAGTCGTCCTCGCCGACGACCTCGACGAGCTGCGCGCGAACGAGAGCACGGTCGAGCCTCGGGCCCATCATCGCGAGGAGCCGCTCGACATCGACCAGATCCTTCCCTCGGAAGAAGAGCAGCTTGAAGGTCGCCGTGTCTTCCGGGGCGAGGACGTCGATGGCCGTGCCGTGGAGCAGGACCCGTTTGCGCCTGGTTGCGGCCCGCTCGTGCGCCGGAATGGAGTTGAAGAACAGGCCGACCGGCAGCCCCTGAAATGAGCCGCGCGCGTCACCGCGCTCCGAGGCACGTCGGGTCGCTTCGGGGAGGTCGATGGAGAGCCCTGCCGCCACGAGCGCACCAAGCGCGCTGCCCGCCGCGTCTCCCGCGACGAAGAGGTTGATGTCGACGGCGTGTGTACCGCGGGCCGCGCCGAAGAAGCCGTAGGCGATGGCGCCGCCGATGGCAGAGGGCACGGCGGCTGCCTCGAGGGCCTTCGCGAAGTGGACGGCGGCTTCAGTCGCGTCCACGGGCCCGGTACCTCGCGATCAGCTCGTCCCAGTGCCGGCTGCGCTCCGCCGGGGCCGACAACACCGCTTCACCATCTGGCCGCGCCCGCAGAATCGCCATCGCGTCGCGACACACCGAGGCCAACACCCGGCCGCGTTCCTCCGTCGAGAGCCCTCTGAGCGGCGCAACGTCATCCTCGACCTCCTCGGCCAGCGTTCGCCGCTGCCGGTCGAGGCGCTCCAGGAATCGGGTGGTGCGCTCGTCACGCATGCGTGGGAAAGCCTACCCCGAAAAACACGACGGCCGGCGAGTCACCCCGCATGGCGGGCAACTCGTCGGCCGAAGAGGAAGCTCGTCAGCGCGAGGTTACTTCGCGGCCGCGGCCGGCTTCTTCGTGTCCAGGTTGTGGCCGAGGCGGCCCACCAGGCGCGAGGCCGTCTTGGCGTGCAGCACGCCCTTCGACGCAGCGCGGTCGATGAGGCGGGTGGCGGCCTTGACGGCCTCCTTCGCCTTGGCGGCGTCACCCGACGCGGTGGCCTCGCGAGCCACCTTGATGGCGGCGCGGAACTCGGCCTTCACGTAGGTGTTGCGCAGCTTGCGCTTGAGCGACTGGCGGTGCCGCTTGGCGGCAGAAACGGTGTTGGCCACGGAACTGCTCCTTCACAAAAATGGAGAGGCGCGCCCTTACCCGCCACGCCGGGGCTGGTCAAGGGCTCCCAGCCGCCTTCGCCGCCTTCTCCTCGGCCTTGGCCTCGTCCCAGAAGGCGTCCATCTGCTCCAGGGTGGCCTCGCCGAAGGGAATGCCGGCCGCGGCGAGCTTCTCTTCCACCCGGTGGAAGCGCGCCGTGAAGCGCTTGTTGGTGCCGCGCAGGGCGTCTTCCGGCGGGCTGTTCAGCTTGCGGCCCACGTTGGCCAGCGCGAAGAGCACGTCGCCCAGCTCGTGTTCGATGGCCGCGCGGTCCTTCGAGGCGATGGCCTCGTCGAGCTCGGCGAGTTCTTCGTCGACCTTCGCGCGCGCGCCGTGCACGTCGGGCCAGTCGAAGCCGATGCGTGAGGCCTTCTCGGTGAGCCGCTCGGCCCGCTGGAGGGCCGGCGCTCCGCTCGGCACGCCGTCGAGCACGCTGCCGGCCCGGCCGGTCTTCGCCTTGCGCTCGTCGGCTTTCAGCTTCGCCCAGTTCTGCAGCACCTGCTCGGCGCCCTCGACGCGGTCCTTCCCGAAGACATGCGGGTGGCGCCGCTCGAGCTTGTCCGAGATGGCCGTCGCCACGTCGGCCAGGGTGAACTCACCCTTCTCGGACGCCAGGTGCGCGTGGAAGACGATCTGGAACAAGAGGTCGCCCAGCTCTTCGGCGAGGGGCCGCCAGGGGCCCCCGTCGGCCACCCGGTCCATCTCGTCGAGCACCTCGTAGGTCTCTTCGACGAGGTAGGGCCGCAGGCTCCGCAGGTCCTGCTCCTTGTCCCACGGGCAGCCATCGGGCGCCCGCAGGCGCCGCATCACTTCGACCAGCCGCTCCACTGCTGCGCCAATGTCCGACATGGGTCGCGGCCTGTAGCACGCTCCTTCGGCGTCGAAATACGCAGAGGTTTGGAGGGGCTGGGCTACATTCGCTCCGTTCGCATGAGAACCTTTGCGTGCGCCTGCATCATGCTGCTCGCCGGCAGCGCCCTGGCTCAGGTCGAGCTCGTCGACCCCGACGCGCCCGGTGCGCGAGCGCCGAAGAAGCCCTCGCTCGACGAGGTCGATCCGACTGCGACGGCCGACGAGGAAGAAGACGACACGCCCGTCATCACCTCGGGCACGGCGCGGAAGATCGTCGACGCTGGCGTGAAGGACCTGAAGGAGAAGCTGAAGGACCTCAAGCCACTCGACACGAAGCCCGTCGTCGAGCGCCCGCCGCCGCCGCCCATCGAGACGCGGATCATCACCGACGGCGACCTCGACCTCGCGTGGCAGGTGTGGCGGGCCGCCAACGAGAAGTCGTCGAGCGACATCAAGGGAGAGCAGGTGGCCCGCCAGCGCCTCGTCGAGCTCAAAGACGAGATCGGCGCGACGAACCTCGAGACCTGGGCCGTGGGCCTGTTGCGCGCCGCAGAAGCCCACGAAGAGAAGGGTGACTCGGGTGGAGCGGTCGAGATCGCGCTCACCGCCACCCAGCTTGCGCCCGACCTGCCAGCGACCTGGGTCGGGCTCGCGCGCGTGTACTTCTTCGGCGACCCGTCGGACTTCGGGCGCTACCTGGGGGCCCTCAAGAACGCGATCGTCGCGCAGGTGAGCGACCCCCGCTACGCGCGCGCGGCGCTCGCCGACCTGGCCACCACGCTCCTCTTCGCGCTCGTGCTCACCGCGGTGGTGCTGCTGCTCGTGCTCGCGGTGCGCCGCGGCTTCTACGCGCTCTACGACTTCCACTTCCTGTTCCCCCGCGTCGCGTCGCGGTGGCAGACGGGCGCGCTGGCGGTGGTGCTGCTGTCGCTCCCCATCGTCTTCCGCCTTGGGCTGGTGCCGGTGCTGCTCGTGCTCTTCTTCGCGCTGGCGCTGTACCTGACCCTCGCCGAGCGCGTCGTCGTCGCGGTGCTCATCGGTCTGCTCGGCCTGGTGCCGACGCTCTCGAGCCTCGTCGTCGACAAGCTCGCCTTCGCCGGCACGCGCGCCGAGGCGCTCTTCGCCCTCGAGCGCGGGGGCACCGGCTCCGAGGGCTTCGCCGCCGAGCTCACCCGGCTCGCGAGCGAAGACAAGGCCTCGTACACCGAGCTCATGGCGCTGGGCCGCTACGACCTGCGCCGCGGCCGCATCGACGCCGCCATCAAGAGCTTCCGCAAGGCGCTCACCATTCGCCCCGACGATCCGCCCGCGCGCATCAACCTCGGCATGGCGATGGTGATCGGCGGCGATCTCGAGAACCCCCGCGCGCTCTTCGAAGAAGCGGGCAAGGCCGCGCCTTCCCTCGCGCAGGCCCCGTACAACCTGGGCCGGCTCACGCAGCGGCGCCTGGCGGTCATGGGTGACAAGGTGGCCGGAGAGGTCGATCGCATCGCCAGCACGCTCTTCCAGGCCCGCACGCTCGACCCCTCGTACAAGTCGCTGTCGAAGGACGCCGACGGCACGCCGCGCTCGATGGCCGCCAACGTGTACCTGCAGTCGGTGCCGCTGCCGCTCGACGAGTTCATCGGTGAGGCGAAGGCCCCCGACGCCGCGCGCCGCGTGAAGAGCCAGGTGCAGCAGCTCCTCACCGGCGACGTCAACGAGACGCTGGCGCTCGTGTACCCCGGCCTGCTCGCGCTGCTGGTGCTGGGCTTCGGGGCGCTGGCGACGACGGTGCACGCGGCGAAGGTCTGCAACAAGTGCGGCCGGCCGGTGAGCAAGCGCGGCGACCCCGACGTGTCCGTGGGGAGCCTCATGTGCACCCAGTGCGTCAACGTCTTCGCGCGCAAGAACGTGGCGGCGCCGTCGCTCAAGGTGCGCAAGCAGCTCGAGGTGGCGCGCTACCAGAGCCGCATCGAGCGCACCGGCTCGATCCTCGGCTTCCTCTGCTCCGGCATGGGCCACGTCTTCGCGGGCTTTCCGGCGCGTGGCGCGTTCTACGGCTTCCTCTTCATCGCGCTGCTCACCGGCGCGGTGCTGCGCAACGGGGTGCTGCGCCCGCCCTTCGAACCGCTGCCGTTGCTGGTGCGCATGAGCCCCGTCGGCGTCTGTCTGGTGCTCGTCTACGTCCTCACCCTGCGCGGGCTGCGCAAGAAGCAGGGGACGGGGTAGCCCATGGCGCTCAAAGGCACGCTCAAGGACTTCGGCATCGCCGACATCCTCCAGCTCATCGGGCAGCAGCAGAAGACGGGCATTCTGTCGCTCACCAACAAGGGCGAGAGCGTCAACGTCTCGTTCAAGGACGGCAACATCGTTCGCGCCGAGTCCACCTCGCGCAACCGCAAGGACCTCATCGGCACAATGCTGGTGGCCGCGAACCTCATCACCGAGAGCCAGCTCGAGTTCGCCCTCGAGACGCAGAAGCGCACGCTCCAGCGCCTGGGCGACGTGCTGGTGGGGCAGGGCAGCATCGGCGCCGAGAAGTTCAAGTCGATGGTGGCGCTGCAGACGAGCGAGACGCTCTACAAGCTCTTCAGCTGGAAGTCGGGCACCTACGCCTTCGAGGTGCACGAGATCGAGGTCGACGGCGCGTTCCCGCCGCTGCGCGCCGAGTCGGTGCTGATGGAGGGCTTCCGCCGCGTCGACGAATGGCCGGTGGTGAAGAAGCGCATCACCTCGGACGCGATGACGTTCGAGAAGGTGAAGGAGCTGCCGCCGCCCGCCCTCGAGAAGGACGACTTCGACAGCGCCCTCGACGACGCGTTCGCCGAAGAGAAGAAGGAGATCAACAAGGGCGAGTTCCAGTCGGTGGGCGACAACGAGCGGCGGGTGTACGAGCTCATCGGCCCGGGCCGCACGGTGAGCCGCATCATCGAGCTGTCGATGCTGGGCGAGTTCGAGACGTCGAAGGCGCTCTGCAACCTCATCAACCTCGAGTACGCCCGGGGCGTCGCGGCGAGCGGCGAGGCCGAGGCCTCGGGCAAGCCCTCGCGGCTCAAGTCGGCGCTGCAGGCGCTCGGCCGCATCTCGGTCTCGATGCTGGTGGTGGGCGCGCTCCTGGTCGTCTTCACCCGCGTCGACTTCGGGGCCTTCCGGCTCGGGAGCTCTGGCGGCACCACCTACACCGACCCGGCGGCGCAGCGCTTCGCGGCCGTCACGCAGATGTCGCGGCTCACCACCGCGCTCGAGGTGTACCGGCTCGAGAAGGGCCAGCTGCCAGACTCGCTCGGGCAGCTCGTCGAGGCCGGCATCGTCACCGCCGACGACGTGCGCTACCCGTGGCGCGACGACTACTACTACCGGCGTGACGGGGCGACGTACGTGCTGCTCCCGCCGCTGCGCTGACGTCAGGCGGGCCCGGCCCCCTCGTCAGGCGCCCATGCCCGACTTGCGCGCACCCGAGGCGATGCGTTACCCGTCGAGTCTGCCTCTCGACCGGAGCCTCGCCATCGAATCGAAGTCCATGCACGTCGACCTCGCCGACACCGACGTCGCGCGAATGCTGGCCGGGGCCCAGAACGAGAACCTGAAGCTGGTCGAGCGTCGTCTGGGCGTGCGCGTCGGCCAGCGCGGCACCGAGCTGCACCTCACCGGCCCCGAGGCGGCCGTGTCGAGCGCGGTGAAGCTCTTCGAGGGCCTCGCCTCGGCGCTCAAGAGCGGGCGGTCGGTCTACCGGGAAGACGTCGAGCAGGCGCTCAAGGCGATGGGGCAGGGCGGTGACGAGAACCTGCGCGCGCTCACGCTGTCGCCCATTCTCACGCAGCGCAGCGGCCGGC
>JALOQF010000327.1 GCA_025459425.1 Myxococcaceae bacterium
GTGACTGCAGCGACACGTCGGGCGTGAAGTTGCACTTCGCGACGTCCTGCTCGAAGCGGTACGACTTCTCGTCGTAGAGCACGCCGCGCAGCAGGGTGAGCTGCTCGGCCGTGAGCTCCTTGCCGGCCACCTCGCGCACGAACTCGCTCCCGATGGCCTTCGTCGGGTCCGGCCGGATGCCGCCGGTCCCCGCCACCCGAAAGGCCTGCACCTTCGTTGCGCCGGCGAGCACCTCGAGCACCTTCTCGCTCAAGTTCTCCTGCACCTTCGGCATCGGGCTGGTTGGCGGAGGAGGTGGCGGTGGCGGAGGCGCCTTGCCCTTCTTCTTCGGAGCGGCGAGAGCGAGAGCGCTGGTGAAGAGAGCGAACAGGATGACGCGACGCATGACCGAGCCTGCCTAGCATCGAACGCGGCGCGCGCCGCGGGGAACGAGCGCGAGTCTATGAAGTCAGCAATGGTCCGATCGCCGCTGGGCGCCATCGAGCTTCGTTCGGGCACCCTGGTCGTCCTCGACTTCGGCTGTCTGTCGCTGCTGGGGGGCAAAGGTCCCGAGGTGAAGGTCGCGCTCGTCATCGCCCTCGTCAGAGACGACGCATAGGGCTGGTTTCCGGTGACGCTCGACCTCGATGTGTCGGGTCGACCGCTGCGGCTGCGGTCGAGGGGAGTCGAGCGGCGTGCGTCTGTCGAGCCGCGCCCGCGTGGGCCTCAGGGGCAGCTGGCCTGTGGCGCAACCAGCACCGGCCCGGAAGGGGTGCCGACTCCGAGCAGGAAACACTCGACCTGCCGCTGCACGTCGGCCCGGTCGAAGACGACGAAGTGGCCGAGGTCGAACGGCGTGTCGACCTGCGTGGAGGCGACGGTGACGCCGTTCACGGTGCCCGCGACCGGAAACGCTGCACGCACCGGCCGGCCCGCGAGCTCGAGCGTGTCGACGGTCGTCGCGTTCAGCGACGGGCCCGCGTGCGTCACGCCCAGCGACACCGCCACCGACGTCTGCGCCCACGGGTGGAAGTAGCCGTCGATGAGACCCTGGGGCAGCAGCGCCGGCCGGGCTGTCTTCCCGGGCAGCGGCTCGAGCGCCACGTGGCGGGCCTTCGCGCTCGGGTCGGTGAAGTCCCACAGGGACTGAAAGCCGTGGAGCAGCGGGTGCGCGCGGTCGATGAGCGCCGAGCCCTCGAAGCCCAGCAGCTGCGACACGAGGTCCTGCAGGCGCACCGGGTACGTCGTCGAGGTGGCGATCTCGGTGATGAGGCCGCCCGCGCCCGAGAAGACCCAGGCCTGCACGCGTGGGTCGACCGTGGCCACGGGAATGCCGATGGTGCTCCCCATCGAGTGGCCCATGGCGGTGAGTCGCGTGAGGTCGAAGCGCATCGGGCCCCGCGGCGTGTCGACGGTGAGGCCCTGGGCGAGCAGCCGAGTCAGCACCTGCACCTCCATCGCCGAGACCTGCATGTTGTCGACGCTCGAGTCGATGTCGCCGAAGACGTCGTAGAGCATGCGGCCGGTGGTGTCGGGCGGCGTCTCGCGGTCGCCGTGGAGCGGGAAGTCGAAGCCCATCACCGCGATGCCCTTCGCCGCGAGCCAGTCGGCCGGGCCCGTGTTGGGCGGCGGGTCGCCCTGCTTGTCGCGCGTCGTCGTCGGCTGCAGCGGCCCGCGGTCCATGCCCTCGCGGTACTCGCCGCCGGAGCCGTGCAGGTACAGCATGAGCGGCCACCCGGCGGCTGGCATCGGTCCGTTTGGAATCGAGAGCGACAGCCGCACCGACTGGGTGCCCTGCTGCACGGGCGTCTGGCCGTCGGCGCTCCAGACGATCTTCCCGCGCCCCGGCTTGTTGCCCGACTGGATGTGCGGGACGCGGTGGCGGGCCGTGTAGAGGTCGAAGCGCGCGGCGCCCTCGAGGCGGGTGAAGGGCTGCTCGAGCGTCGGCGGCGGCAGCGTCTCGATCCAGGCCGACAGCTTCGTGAGCGAGGCGTGCGGGTCGATAGTTGTGTACACCGTGCCGCCCACCACGCGGCGGCGCTCGGAGCGCGACTCGTCGAGAAAGGAGCGCAGCGGCGCCAGCGCTTCGACCGCGCGCACGTCGGCCCCGTCGAGCCGCTCGAGCGCCGCATGAAAGGCCTCGGAGCGACCGAGCGGCGCTCCGGTCACGTCACGGACGGCGTCGGTGACGACGACGGCGTACGTCGTGCGTGCGCGTCGCACGAAGCCCGCGACGGGGACGACGGCGAGCAGGTTGGCCGGCCGGAAGGGCGCGGCCTCGGCGGTGAAGGTGACCTCGAGGGGAAACCGGCGGCCGTATTCGGGCGAGCCCTTCGTCACGTCGACGAAGAAGATGGAAGCCTCGGGCGTCATCGCCGCGCGCGCGTCGGGCAGGGTGGCGACGTCGAGAGCGCCAGAGAGTGGAAAGAAGACGCCCGCGTTGACGCCCCACCCATCGACGCGCGCATCGGCCGAAGCGAGCCACGCGGTGACGAGGCTCGAGCGCGGCCCTGGCCACCGGTCGAGGTTGAAGGTGCCGTCGCTCTGCCGGCGCAGCTCCGAGGGCAGCGGCACGCTCCAGAAGTCGCGAGAGGCCGGCTCGAAGGTGACGCGCGTCGGGCGGGCCACGAAGGCCGCCGGCGCTTCACAGCCCAGCGCGCCCAACACCAGTAGCAGGCTGACGCGGACACGAGCTTCGACGGTGTACGAGCGAGGCATGCGCGGCGCGTACCGGGCCCCGCGCCGAACGGGAAGACTCGCCACACATTCCACCTGCTCGGTTTGGGCCCGATGCGGAGTGTGGGGCGCAGGGGCTCACCAGACTCCTCACTGTCTCCTCGCGTGCTCACCTGTGGGTGTTGGACCGACTCCTGAATTTGGCCGCTTGGATGGTGCGGATGACGGCCATCTGCTTGCATTCCTCGTCACCATGTCTCGCTGGCTCGCGCTGGGTCTCATCTCGTTGGGCTGTGAGGGTGGCTTCGTCGGGGGAACCATCGCTGGGCTCCCGGCGCCGGGGTCGATTCCGGCGCCGGGAGGACCCACGATGGGCGGCGAGACGCCCGTGGCCATGTGCCGGCCGTCGTCCGAGCTCGACCCCGGCCGCGTCACCCTGCGGCGCCTCAACCGCTTCGAGTACGACAACACGGTTCGCGACCTGCTCGACGACGCCACGCGCCCCGCGCAGGACTTTCCCGCCGACGACTTCGGGCACGGCTTCGACAACGTCGCCGACGTGCTGTCGACGGCCCCCGTGCTGGTCGAGAAGTACGACCGCGCCGCACGCCTGCTCGCCGATGCCGTCATCGAGCGCGAGGCCTCGCCCGGTCAGACGACGCGCGTGCAGGCCGAGGACTGCGCCAAGTCCCTCGGTGGCGCGGCCGGCGCGTTCTGGAACCTCTGGTCGAACGGCACCCTGTCGTCGACCGTCAACTTCGTCACCACCGGTCGCTACACCTTCCGCGTGCTGGCCGCGCAGACGCAGGCCGGGCCCGACGCCGCGAACATGGTGCTCAGCCTCGATGGCCGCCCCATCGGCACCTTCGCGGTGACGGGAACGCAGGCCGCGCCTGGCACCTACAGCGCGATGGCCGACGTGACCGCCGGGCCGCACCGCGTCGAGATCGAGTTCACCAACGACTTCTACGCGCCGCCCGACGACCGCAACCTGCTCGTCGACTGGTTCGAGGTGCAGCGTCCCGGCACCGTCGTCGACCCGTCGGTCGCCAGGGTGATGGTGTGCGACCCGGCCACTGGCGGTGCGGCGTGCGTTCGCACCATCATCACCCGCTTCGGCCGCAAGGCCTGGCGCCGGCCCCTCACCACCGTCGAGGTCGACCGCTACGTCAACGTCGTCACCCTCGCGCAGGCCGAGGGCGAGCCGGTGAAGACGGGCCTCGCGATGGCGCTGGGGGCCCTCATGCTCTCGCCGCACTTCCTCTTCCGCGTCGAGCTCGACCCCGACCCGACGTCGCTGGCGCCGCACCCCCTGACCGACCACGAGCTCGCCGCGCGGCTCTCGTATTTCCTCTGGGCCAGCACGCCCGACGAGGTGCTGTCCCGCGCCGCCGACGATGGAACGCTCTCGCAGCCAGCACAGCTCGAGGCGCAGGTGCGGCGCATGCTGGCCGACCCGAAGGCGAAGACGCTGGTGACGAAGTTCGCGGGGCAGTGGCTGTGGACGAACCAGATCGAAGACGCCGCGCCCTCGGCCAGCGTGTACCAGAACGTCACCTTCGCCACGAAGACGGCGATGCGGCTCGAGACCGAGGCCGTCGTCGAGCACTTCTTCACCCGCGACGAGTCGGTGCTGGGCCTGCTCGGCTCCGACTTCACGTTCCTCAACGACACCCTGGCCGACCACTACCGCCTGCCCCGGCCGGGCTCGGCGACGCTGCAACGCGTGACGCTCCCGGCGTCGGCGGAGCGCGGCTCGATTCTCGGCCACGGCGGGCTGCTCACCGTCACCTCGTTCCCCACGCGCACCTCGCCGGTGAAGCGCGGCGCGTGGGTGCTGGGCAACCTGCTGTGCCAGGAGCCTCCCGCGCCGCCGCCCGGCGTCGAGGCGTTGCCGGTGCCGCAGATGCCCAACGCTTCGTTGCGGCAACGCGTCGAAGCGCATCGCGCCAACCCGACCTGTGCCGGCTGCCACGCGCTGATGGACCCCATCGGCTTCGGCATGGAGCGCTTCGACGGCGTCGGCCGCGCCCGCACCATGGACACCGGGGGCTTTCCCCTCGACGTGTCGGGCACGCTCCCTGATGGCCGCTCGTTCGCCGGGCCGGCCGAGCTGTCCGCCATCTTGAAGGCCGACCCCCGCGTGCCGCACTGCCTCGTCGAGAAGCTCTTCACCTACGGCGTGGGCCGCTTCCCCGGCCGCGACGAGAGCTGCCAGGTCGACGCCATCACCACCCGCTTCAAGGACGGCGGCCACCGCTTCAGCGCGCTGGTGCAGGCCATCGTCTCGAGCCCCTCGTTCACGCACCGCCGCGGAGAGACGCCATGACGTTCAAGCTGTCGCGACGCTTCTTCCTGAAGGGCGCGGGCGCGTCGCTCGCGCTGCCGTGGCTCGAGGCGATGTTGCCTGGCGGGAGCCGCGCGCAGGACATGACGTCGCCGAAGCGTTTCCTCGCGTTCTACGTGCCCTGCGGCATCCGCATGAACCGGTGGACGCCGGCGGCCACGGGCACCGGCTTCGCGCTCACCCCGATTCTGTCGCCCCTCGCCGCGCGCGGCCAGGAGCCCTCGCTCGTCGGCGACATCAACGTCATCACCGGCCTGTCGAACCGGCCGGCGCGCCCCGACGGCCCCGGCGACCACGCCTCGGGCACCGGCGCCTTCATCACCGCGCGTCACCCGTTCAAGACCGAGTCCACCAACATTCGCAACGGCATCTCGCTCGACCAGGTGCTCGCCAACGCGTGGCGCGGGCGCACCCGCTTCGCCTCGCTCGAGCTGGGCACCGACGGCGGCGGCTCGTCGGGCAACTGCGACTCGGGCTACTCGTGCGCGTACGCGCGCAACATC
This sequence comes from Myxococcaceae bacterium, assembly GCA_025459425.1. GTDB lineage: Bacteria > Myxococcota > Myxococcia > Myxococcales > Myxococcaceae > Xiheimicrobium. The sequence continues at coordinate 5,506 of JALOQF010000327.1, forward strand.
GCGTGGGCCAGCGAGACGCAGCCGCTCGCGAAGGAGACGAACCCGCAGGTGCTCTTCGATCGGCTCTTCGGGGGCCTCGACCCGAACCAGAGCCAGCAGATGGTCGAGAAGCGCAAGCGCCTCAAGCAGTCGGTGCTCGACGTGGTGAAGGCCGACGCCGACGCGCTCAAGCCCCGGCTCGGGAAGACCGACCAGCGCAAGCTCGACGAGTACCTCTCGGGCGTGCGCGAGCTCGAGCGCCGGGTGCAGTCGGAGCAGGCCGCGGCCGTGTGCACGCCCGGAAACCGCCCCGCGACGGTGGGCGACCTGCGCGACCGCACGCGCGTGATGCTCGACCTCATCGCGTGGAGCTTCCGCTGCGACTTGACGCGCTCGTCGACCTTCATGCTGCAGAACGCCGGCAGCGGTTACGTCTTCAGCTTCCTGGGCTTGTCCGACGGGCACCACTCGTACTCGCACCACGGTGGCGACGCGGCCAACAACGATGCGCTCGAGCGCATCGGCACCTGGGAGGTCGAGCAGTTCGCGTACCTCGCGCGGCAGCTCAAGGCCATGCAGGAGCCGAACGGCTCGTCGGTGCTCGACAACTCGTTGCTCTTCTTCTCGAGTGAAATCGAAGACGGCGACTCGCACAGCCACGACAACATGCCGATTCTGATGGCGGGCCGCGCCGGCGGGCGCGTCGCGGGTGGGCGGCACCTGCGCTTTTCGGGTGCGCCGTCGGTGGCCAACCTCTTCGTGTCCATCACCGACGCGCTGGGGGCTCCGGTGACGTCCTTCGGTGACTCGACGGGGCCGCTGCCCGGCTTCGTGACGAGCGCCTGAGTCCAGCCTCCAGCGTCTCGAGAGGCGTCGTCTGGCGCTGGCGTTCAGCGCTTGCGAAGCGTCAGCTTGACGCGTGAGTGGCCCGCTCTGCAGGGCACCTTGAGCGTCGCGGGGGCGTAGCCCGGTCTGGTCAGCCGCAGCGTGGCCTCGCCAGTACAGCTCGCCGGGAAATCGCTGGCGAAAGGGGTCTCGCCGAAGGCTTGACCATCGATGCTCAGCGCCGCCCCGGGCGGCTCGGTGTCGACGCTCAAGAGCTGTCCCGCGCCCGGCGACCAGCTGAGGCCTTCAGCAGGCGTCGAGGGGACGATGGTCGTGGTGGTGCCGACGTCCGTTCGTCGTGAGGAGAAGCGCTGCTCGGCCACCCGCCCCGCAAGGAGGAGCAGCGCCACTGCCACGGCGATGGTGCCCAGTTGCTCGAAACGACGCTCGCGGACTGGCGCGCTCAATCGGCCACCCGGAGGACCTCGGCCAGCGACACTTCGGCGGCTCGGGCGCTCGCGAGCGCTGACCGGCTCAGGCTCACCATGCCCTCTTCGCTCGCAGCCGTGGCCAGCCGCTGGCTGCTCGGGGCCGACAGCAGCAGCTCCCGCAGGGTGTCGGTGACCATCATCACCTCGAAGACGGCGCGACGGCCGGCGACGCCGCTGCCGCTGCACTCGGCGCAGCCCGGCGCGGTGAAGAACCCCTCGGAGCTTTCACCCACCGACTCGAGCCACGCTCGCTGCTCGTCGGTCACCGGCGTGGCCACCCTGCACGCCGGGCACAGCCGCCGCAGGAGACGCTGTGAGAAGACCGCGAGCGAGACCGAGGCCAGCACCGAGGGCTCGACGCCCATCTCGAGCAGGCGGTTGAAGACGGCGGGCGCCGAGTTGGCATGTACCGTCGTCAGGATGAGGTGGCCTGTCAGCCCAGCCTGGGTCGCGATGCGCGCCGTCTCGGCATCGCGAATCTCGCCGACCACCAGCACGTTCGGGTCCTGCCGGAGCAGCGCCCGCAGACCGGCCGCGAAGTCCAGCCCGGCGCTCCGGTTCACCTGGGTCTGCGCCACCCCTTCGATCGGGTACTCGATGGGGTCCTCGATGCTCGAAACCTGAACCAGGTTCCCCCGCGTCTCGCGAAGGTGACGAACCGACGCGTAGATGCTCGTCGTCTTGCCGCTCCCGACCGGCCCCGTGAAGCACACCAGCCCCTGCGGTCTCGAGAGCACCAACGTGAGCTGGCGCTGGACCGAGTCCGGCAGGTCGAGCTCCGAGAACCTGGGTGCCTCGTTGCCGAGGCCCGTGAGACGGAGCACTGCCTTCTCTCCATGCCGAGTCGGCAAGAGTGACAGCCGGACGTCGGCCCTGCCGTCAGGCGTCGCCAGTTCGAATTGGCCGTCCTGGGGTTTGTCGCGGACGTAGTGAGTCAGGCGGGCCAGGACCTTGAGACGGTTGATCAGTTCGGCGCACGAGGCCCCGTCGACGTCGAGGAGCGGCTGAAGTGCACCGTCCACCCGACAGGTGATGGTAGCGCCGGCTTCGTGTGGCGACACGTGGAGGTCGCTGGCGTTGAGGCGCACCGCAGCCTGGACGAGGAGCTCGGCGAGCGCTCGGCCGTCAGACCCAGACGAACGTGATGCCAACGCGAGCCGTGTCGCCTCGAGGCGACGCGCGGGCGCTGCCGCCGCCTCGATGGGGCCGAGGGTGGCCTGGAGCACGGACACCTCGCGCGGGACCTCCCGACGCCGAGACATGACGAGCAGGACCAGACCCGCCAGGAGCGGCACCCACACCACCGGCGAAGCGGCCGCGTCGG
>JALOQF010000328.1 GCA_025459425.1 Myxococcaceae bacterium
GGGCCGTTCGGGCCGTTGCGCGCGCCGCCACCGGTCCTGCGCCGGCGCGCTGGCGAACGCCCGGCGAAATGCGTGATCTGGCTCACAGAACCGCCGAGAACGCGTCGGAGACGTACTGGTTGACCTGTGACGGCGACGGCGCCTCGAACTCGACGATCTTGAGCATCATGCCCGCGTCGGTGGGCGCGGTGAACAAGCGCTCGCCGCAGAGCATCTCGTGCAGCATCACGGCCGTGGCGAAGAGGTCGGAGCGCCCGTCGAGCGGCTCGTTCTTCACCTGTTCGGGCGCCATGTAGCCCGAGGTGCCCTTCACGATGCCGACCTGCGTGCGGTTGAGCCGACCCTTCGCCTTGGCGATGCCGAAGTCGATCACCTTCACGTCACCGGAGTACGTGATCATCACGTTCTTCGGGCTGACGTCGCGGTGCACGACGGGCATGGCCTGGCCCGTCGAGGGATCGGTGAAGTGGTGCGCGTAGTGGAGCGCCAGCGCCGTATCGCGCACGACGCGCGCGGCGAACCCGATGGGAATGGGCAGCTCGCGCTTGGAGGCGCGCTTGAGCACCTGCTCGAGGTTCTGGCCGGCGATGAACTCCATCGCCAGGTACAGCTCGCCGCCGTCTTCGCCGAGGTCGAAGACCTGCCCGATGTTCGCGTGACTGAAGGCGGCGGTGATGCGCGCCTCGTCGAGGAACATCTTCACGAAGGCTTCGTCTCGCTTCACATCGGGCAGAATCTGCTTCACCGCGACGAACTTCTTGAAACCACCCGGGCCGGGGAGGAACGCGAGGTACAGCTCGGCCATGCCTCCCATCGAGAGGCGGGTGAGGATCTCGTACTTGCCGATGCGCCGGCCCCGGTCGAAGTCCGAAGCGGCGTTCGCCGAACCCATGAGGCAACGAAGGCTAGCACGGCCTCGACGCGCTGCCTCAACGCGTTCAGCGGCTCTCGCGCCAGAGCACCCAGGGCCGGTACGAAGCGCACGTCGACGAAGCCCCGTACCGGCCGGCCGTGACGTTCCAGAACCGGAAGGCCTGCGTGCCCACGGTGAGGGACTCGAGCTTGCCCGGTTCGACCGACACCGACGTGGTTCCGTTCGAGAGCGTTTGTTTCGCGAAGACGAACTTCCCGCACGAGGCGTCGACGCGGCACCCGACCGCGGTGGGGTCGACGACGATGGAGAACGGCGCCAGGTCGGCTGGCACCAGCGCATCGCCAGCGAGCGCGGGGTCGGCGGCGAAGAGCAGCTCGCCCGTGGTGCTGCGCACGGTGACGGCGCGCCAGATCTTGTCACCGACGGTGCGCGTAGCGACCTGCACCCGCACCTCGGCGTTCGTGGCCAGCGACGGGCCGCCCAGGCCGCCCGGGAGCTTCACGTCGACCCGGCCGCTCCCATTCGTCCCGCCGAGCGAGAGCTGGAACGACTGGTTGACGAACTGGGTCGACACGATGCGCCCCTCGCCGCTCAACAGCACGCGCCCGCCATCGGCCTCACGCGACTCGGTGAAGAAGCCGCTGTTGGTGACGGTGACGAAGAGCTCGGCCTGCGGCGGAAACGTGTTGGCCGGGCACCCCGCCGTGCACGAGCCCGACAGGCACAGCTCGTCGCGGCCGCGGCAGTCGGCGGTGGTGGAGCAATCGGCGCCACGCGCGGGGCTGATCTCGACCACCCCCTGCTGCGGCTGAAAGGCGCGCACCACGCAGGTCTGCGCGTCCGGCTGGGGGAAGGTCGCGCTCACCCGGCCGCCGTCGGGCGGCGCCTGCACCCCGTCGATCTGGTTCACGAAGCAGAGCTGGAGCTGGAACGTCTCGTCGGGCGGCGCGTTCTCGGGCACCAGGCAGACCTGCCCGCACGAGAAGCCGGCGACCTGAATCACCCCGTCCCAGCTGCGCTCGGCCTGCCCGTTCGGGGGAATCGAGAGCACCTGGTCGCTGATCCCTCCATCGGGGCACAGGCAACTGCGCTCGCAGATGCGCTCACACGTCTGGCACTCGCACGGCAGGTCGTCGAACGAGAACCACTGCCCGCCGACGTTGCGCTGCACGGTGAGGCCGAGCTGGCCCTTGGTGTCGCGCACCAGGAGCGCGTCGCGGCTGGTGTTCTTGATGCGCAGCGTGACGGGCGTCGGCGTCGGCGGGGCGCACCGACACGCTGGCAGCGCGCTCACCAGCAGGAGCCATGGCAGAAAAACGCGCATGCGTGACGCGGGTGTCGTAGGCATCAGAGGCACCTTACGCAAGGGGCTGAAGGAAACGAGGGAGTTGCGCGTCATGTCTTGCGCTTGCATGAGCCAGCCGTGGTCCTTCATCGTGTGATGCACGCCATGCGCCGCGCCCTTCCCCTTCTGTTGCTCGGCCTGACGGCGTGCGATCGCATTGGCCGCGAGAACGGGCGCACGAACGCGGTGCCCGAGGTCGCCCCGCCGCGGCTGTCTCCGGTCGAGGTGAAGCCGCCTCGCATCGAGCGCAACACGGTGGGCCGGGTGAAGGTGATCGATCCGCCGCGGGTCGACGCCACCCAGATCGACGTGCTGCGGCAGGCCGACGGCGTGGTCGACATTCTGTGGGTGATCGACGACTCCGGCTCGATGGTGAACGAGCGGCGCCGACTCGTCTCGAACTTCAACCGCTTCGTGCAGGAGCTCACCGCGCTGCGGGTCGACTTCCAGATGGGCGTCATCTCGATCGTCTCGAACGACGGCGGGCGCCTGCGCGGCATGCCGGCCATCATCACCAACCGCACCACCGACCCGCGGGCGGTCTTCGAGCGCAACACCACCTTCATGGCGAACCGTTCGCGGTGGGAGCAGGGCCTGCGCATGGCCCAGTTCGCGCTCAGCCCGCCGCTCATCAGCCCCGGTCAGCCGAACGCGGGCTTCGTGCGGCCGAACGCGGCGCTGGCCGTCATCGTCGTCACCAACGAAGACGACTCGAGCTTCGGCCCCACCGAGTACTACGGCCGGGTCTTCCGGGCGCTCAAGGGCAAGGGCAACGAGAACCTGGTGAGCTTCTCGGTCATCGGAGGCCCGGTGCCCAACGGCTGCGTGCCTCCGGGAGAGGCCCAGCTCTACGGCAGCCTCGCCGAGCCGAGCTTCCGCTACACCGAGGTGGCCACGCGCACCGGCGGCATCGTCGGCAGCATCTGTGACTCGAGCTTCGAGCAGACGCTGATTCGCATCGCGCAGGCGCTCAACACGTTGAAGCGCGTCTTCCCGCTGACGCTGCCGCCCATCGCCTCGTCGATTCGGGTCACCGTGGTGGACGGCATGACGTCGACGGTGGTGCCGCAGAACGACGTCACCGGCTGGCAGTACCGGGCCGACACCAACTCGGTCGTCTTCCTCGGCACGTACGTTCCACCGCCGGGCTCCACCATTCGCATCGAGTACGCCTTCGCCCGCCCATGAGAACCCTGCGTGTCACCGTCGCGCTGCTGCTGGGCCTCTGGGCCGCCGGGTGCTCGCGCACGGCGCTCAACGACGACTGCCCCAACGGGTACGCCTTCGACGCGGTGTCGGCGAAGTGCATCTGCTCGACCGACGAGGGCTGCCCCACCGGGCACGCGTGTGAAGAGGGTGTGTGCGTCTGCCGCGACACCGCGTGCTGCCCCGACGGCTACGAGTACTCGGGCGACGGCGAGGCGTGCGTGTGCCGCGACTCGAAGTGCTGCCCGGTCGATCACCGGTGGCTGGCCGACGAGCGGCGCTGCGTGTGCGACGCCGAAGACTGCTGCCCTGATGGCTACCGGTACGACGACATGCAGCGCGCCTGCGTCTGCGCCGGAGACGCGTGCTGCCCGCAGGGCTTCACCTTCGACGAGATGAGGCAGACGTGCCGGTGCGCGAGCGACAACTGCTGCCCCGAGGAGTACCGGTACGATCCGCGCTCGCGAGACTGCGTGTGCGCGCGCACCGACTGCTGCCCGCCGAACCACGTCTACAACCCGGGCATCGGCGCCTGCGTGTGCGTCGGCGACATGTGCTGTCCGCCAGGCTTCCGCAAGGCGACCGACGGCTCGGAGCGTTGCGTCTGCACCTCGAACGCATCGTGCCCGATGGGGCAGACCTGCGACATGGCGTCCGGTGGCTGCCGCTGCTCGACGAGCGCCAACTGTCCGTCGGGTAACTTCTGCAACCCGCTGGGCTTCTGCCAGTCGTTCGCCTCGTGCACCTCGAACCTCGACTGTCCGACGGGCACGTTCTGCGACACCACCACCACGCGCTGCATCCCCGACGGGCCCTGCACGCTCGACGAGCACTGCGCCTTCAGCAACGTGTGCAACGCGCAGACGCTCGCGTGCCGCGTGGGCTGCCGGAGCGATGGTGACTGCGCGCTCCCCAGCGGGGCGACCTCGACGGGCCCCAGGCTCGCGTGCGTCAACGGCCAGTGCACCGCCTTCTGCCGCGACAACCAGGGCTGCCCGGCGAACCAGTTCTGCGACAAGACGAACGGCACGTGCCTGACGCGCGGAGGCCGGGTCGACTGCAACATGTGCAGCGCGACGATGACGTGCGGGTCGCCGACGACGGCCCGGTGTCTGTCGTTCGTGACCGAGGGTCAGCAGGCGTCGTTCTGCGGGATGATCTGCCAGACGGAAGACGACTGCCCGTCGGGCTTCGATTGTGGCGGAGTCATCTTCGCCTGTCGCGGGGGCGCGAGCTGCGATCCAGCGCCGGGGCAGACGATCACCTGCCGCGGCTTCCAGGTGGAGAACGAGGACGGCGAGCAGTTCTTCTGCGCGGGGACCAACAACCTGCCGCACGTCTACTTCCGGGCCTGCGCGCCGAAGTCGGGATTCTGCCCGGCCAGCGCCGCGCCGTAGGCCCCATGCGCATCGCCGTGACGTTCTGGATGGTGGTGGGCCTGAACGGACTGGGGCTGTTGCTCGTGTGGCTCGACGGCACGGCCTGCTTGGCCCTCGCCGCCACCTTCGGGCTCGTGTTGCTGAACCTCGGCATCGCCTTCCTGTCGACCCTCGTCGTCGTCCTCGGCCTGGCATTCCCACGGTACGCCCCACGTGGGTCACTTTCGGGGCGGCTCATCGCCGGCTGGGGCCTGCCGCTCTTGGCCGCGGCGATCGTCGCCCTGGGCATCTCGTCGGTTCGTTGGAAGGGCTCGTGTTCGTCAATCTCGAGACCCAAACCCGCCTGGGCGTCGGACGACCCGGTGAGCAGGCCGGCAGGTCCCGTTGCGACGAAAGTCCACTTGCGCTTCGGCCCGGCTCCACCGTCGATGGCTCGCCCCAGCCTCGCGATCGAAGACGTCCCGTCCAGCCCAACGTGCCAGAGGACGGCTCGGCGCTACCCCTTCCTGGCCACCCCGCGGCGGTAGATCTCCTGGGCGGGCCACCCCGACGCCTTCGCCAGCTCGGTCGACAGGGCCTTGAGCCGCTCGCCGCGTGCCAGCCCAGCCTCGAGGGCTGCCTGCACCTCGGCGTCGCTCCACCGCGCCTGCGCGGCCCGACCCTGCACGACGATCACCACCTCGCCGAGCACCTCGCGCGCTGCCCAGCTCGCCTTCAGCGCCGACAAGGACCCCCGGCTGAACTCTTCGTGCTTCTTGGTCAGCTCGCGCGCGACACAGGCCGGGCGATCGCCGAGCGCCTCGTGGAGGAGCGCCAGCGTCTCGACCAGGCGCCGCGGAGACTCGTACAGCACCAGCGTCGCCGACAGGCCGGCCACCTCGTCGAGCATCGTGCGGGCCTCGCTCGCGGTGCGCGGCAAGAAACCGAGGAAGTGGAAGCGCGAGGTCGACAGCCCCGACGCCGAGAGCGCCGCGATGACCGCCGAGGCGCCGGGGACGGGAACGACCGTCAGCCCCGCCGCGACGCACTCGGAGACGAGCCGCTCACCAGGGTCGCTGATGGCCGGGCTGCCCGCGTCCGAGATGAGGGCGATCGAGGCGCCGGCCTTGAGCTTCTCGACCAGCGCGTCGGCGCGGGCGCCCTCGGCGAAGGCGGGCAGGCTCGTGGTGGGCGTCGTGACGCCGTGCGCGTCCAGCAGCACCCGTGAGTGGCGCGTGTCTTCGCAGGCGATGAGCTCGACGCCCCGCAGGACCTCGATGGCCCGGGCGGTGACGTCACCCAGGTTCCCGATGGGCGTGGCGACCAGGTACAGCGTGGAGGGCTCGACGAGCGGCACGCGGGGCCCCTTACCCGAAACTTCAGAAGCCCGCGTCGAACGCGTCGGGAATGATCTCGACGCGCCCGGCCCTGCCCCGCCCCACCACCGACGCCACGTCGAACTGAATCGCCCGGTTCAAGAGGCGCTGCCGCTGCAGGTATTGGAGCGCCGCCAGCACCACCTTGCGCTGCTTCGACCGACCGACCGTCAGCGATGGATCACCCCAGACATCGGTCGCGCGCATGCGCACCTCGACGAAGGCCAGCTGTTCACCGCGCTCGGCCACGATGTCGACCTCTCCGCGGCGTGACAGCACGTTGCGATCGCGCACCGTCCACCCGGCGCGCTCGTAGTGCTCGACCACCAGCGCCTCGGCCTCGTCGCCCGCCACCCGCTTCGTCGTCCGCGTGTCGTCCATGCGCCCCCGTATCGCACAGGGGGCTGACATCAGCCGGCCAGCAGCTCCATCGGGTGGGCGATGACGCGCTGGGCCCCGGCCCCGAGCAGCTCGGCCCGGTCGCGAAAGCCCCACGAGCACCCCACCCGCTGCATGCCGGCGTTCACGGCCGTCTTCATGTCGATGGCGGTGTCTCCGACGAAGCAGATGTTCGCGGGCAGCACGTTCAACGCGAGCGCGACCTCGAAGGCGGCGGTCGGATCTGGCTTTCTCGGCACACCCTCACGCTCACCGCGCACCTCGGCGAAGCGCCAGGAGCCGAAGCGCTGCTTCACCAACAGCTTCGTGAAGTCGTCGCGCTTGTTCGACAACACCGCCATGGGCACCTTCGCGGCGGTGAGCGCGTCGAGCAGCGCCGGAATGCCCTCGTAGGGCTGCGTGTGCGCGTGGTCGATGAGGCCGTAGTGCCGGCGGTAGCCGTCGATGATGCCCCGGAGCACCTCGGGCCGCACCTCCGGAGCCGCCGCGCGCGCCACCATCACGTCGACGCCTTCACCCACGAAGTGCCGATAGGCTTCGAGCGGGTGCGTGGGCTTGCCGGCGTCGGCCAGCGCCCGGTTCATCGCCTCGCCCAGATCGCGCAGCGAGTCGGCGAGCGTTCCGTCGAGATCGAAGATGACCGCCTGAAACCGCACGTCAGACCGCCCCGGAGGCCGAGGGATCGCGCACGTTGAGCAGCACGGCCTGGCGCACCAGCGAGCTCAAGACGTTCTCCCGCAGCTCCTCGAAGGTGGTGACCGACACGCTCGCGTCGGCCAGCGTGCCCGCCGGCGCCTCGAGCTGCTCGCCCTTCATGAAGCGCACGCGCACCACGCCGCCGTCGGCCTCGATGCGCGCGAACAGGCCGTTGACCGCATACGCGGGGCCCGACTCGTCGAGCAGCTCCACGGCCTCGGGCGCCGCCTCGCGCACGAGCCGTCGCAGCCGATTGACGAGCGGCACGATCAAGGAGTTCAAGGTTCAGGTCAAGGGTGCAGGTGGAGAGAACCTTGGCACAATTACCGTCAAGCTAGTTGTCCCCTAAGGCAGCACGATCGGGATAAGAAGCAGAACGGGGCGGCGTCTTGTGCGCCGCCCCGTTCATTTGTCACTCAACGACCGAAACGCTGCCCATCAGGCCCGCTAGCATGCCAACAGCTGCCTTGGACACGGCCTTGATGCCTCTGTCTTCAAGTCGATGGTGTGCCGATGGCTATCAGGAATTCGGGACCAACCGCCCGCCGGGTCTGCCAAACCAAAAAGGGCGGCGCTTGCTGCGCCGCCCTCGATATGGTTACTCAAAGACCTTAGTCAGCGCTGATCAGGCCCATCCGCATGGCGATCAGCGCCATTGACGAGGACTTGGTTGCCCCCGTCTTCAGCTTCAGGTTCTGACGATGGCTTTCGACAGTGCGCAAGGAGATATTGAACAGGTTGGCGATCTGCTTGTTCGACAGGCCGTCCGCGATTTGCGCAAGAACCGCCACTTCCCTTTGGGTCAGCCCATAGGGGTTATCAAGGCTGGTCTTTGTGCGCCAATCGCTTGACATGCAGTCCACC
>JALOQF010000329.1 GCA_025459425.1 Myxococcaceae bacterium
CCGTCGCGACCGCCCGCGCGGCGCCCCGCTGGAGCAACACGAACGAGAGCACGCCCGTGCCGGTGCCGAGGTCGAACACCGTGGCGCCTCGAACACCGGCGACGTGGGCGAAGAGCTCGACGTAGTCCGTGCGCGTCGGCGTGTAGACGCCGAAGGCGGGGTGCAGGCGCCCCTTCAGCAGCGGCACCTCGAGGCCCTTGCGGTGCCACTCCCAGGCGCCCTGGAGCCCCAGGAGGGTCTTCAGGGGCGTGAGCGTGAGCGCTCCAGCAGGAGGCCCCCAGGCGGCCTGGCAGGCCTCGGCGAGGTCGGGGGCCTTCTGCACGAGCAGTCGAAAGCGCTCATCGAGGCCCACGACGATGCGGGACAGGGTGTCGTGCTCGAGCTGACGGGCACGGCGCTCCTGCCGGAAGGCCTCGAGCGCGGTCGACGCCGGCGGAGGCCGCTTGAGCCGCCGCCCCATGGCCGCCACCAGCTGCCGCGCGTTGTGCCAGGTGCCCCGGTGCCACAGCCACTCGCCCTTGCGCACGCGCCGGAGCGCGTCTTCGGCCGTGAGGCGATCGTCGACCTGCGCCACCACCGCCGGCGGCGCCTCACCACTCTCGGACTGGAACACGAAGGGCGGAACCACCAGCGCGCTTGTCGCACGCCCGCGCGAGCCGGCCAACGCTCGCGAAAACGCGCTATCGTGCGCCGCCTGATGTTCGCTCTTGCCCTCACCGCAGCCCTGCTGTCCCAGACACCGGAGCTCCGCAGCCCGGTGGCCGTCACCCTCACCAGCCGCCGGCCGAACACCGACAGCTTCGCCCCGAAGGTCGCGGCGCGCGTCGTCGAGGTGCTCAAGCGCGAAGGGCTCGGCGACGTGCGCGACGACGGCCGCAGCGTCAAGGAGCTGAAGGCCGCTGGCTTCTCGGACCCGCGGAGCTGCAACGGCGGTCAGGCGTGCAGCGCGCGGCTCGCGGTGCTCATCGGGCCGAAGGCCGTGCTCGTCGGTGTCGACGTGGGCAAGGTGGGCAAGTCGCTCGCGATTCACCTCGAGGCCTTCGCGGCCGACCTGACCGAGCCGATCGCGGTGGCCGACCTCACCGCCCGTGAAGACAAGTGGGCCGATCAGTCGCTCGCCGACATCACCACCTTCGCGCGGCAGGTGAAGGACAAGCTGGCCATCGCGCCGCCGAAGGTCGCCGTGACGCCGCCCCCTCCCCCGCCGCCGCTCGACAAGCCGCGCGGCGACACGCCGGCGAAGACGAACCTCGAGCCGTCGGCTTCCAACACCCGAACGGATCTCACCGAGACGGCCGAGGCGGCGCCCTCGAAGGTGCCGGCCATCGTGGTGGCCTCGGGCGCGGGCGCGGCGGTCATCGTCGCCGGCATCTTCGCGGGCCTCGCGGCGTCGGACCGCGCGACGTGGGACCGGAACGTGACGATGCAGCCCGATGGAAGCCTGGGCTCGACCACCCTCACCCAGGCCGAGGTCGCTGCCCTCGGCAATGGCCTCAACACGAAGGCCTCGGTCGCGTTGGGCTCGGGCCTCCTGGCGCTCGCGCTCGGCGGCGTGGCGACCTGGCTCTTCCTGAAGTGAGCGCGCGCGTCAGCTCGCGCCAGTCACGGTGATCATCGGCGTGCGCTGCGCGAACGAGGCCGCCTCGAGCTGATCCAGCATCCACCACGCGACGTCGGCCCGGCTGATCGTCGCGCGGCCCTTGAAGCTCCCGGCGACCACCGCCTGCTTCGTCAGCGGCCCATCGGTGAGCCCGGTCGGCCGGGGGATGCAGACGTCGAGACCGCTGCGCAGCAGCTGCTGCTCCATCTCGTCGAGCTGCGCGTAGGCGACCTTCAGCGCCGTCGCCTTGATCAAGAAGCGGAACACGCCCGGCACCTTCGACAGGCTGTCACCGACGCCGCCGGCGCTGATGGCGATGACCTTTCGAACGCCCGTCGCCTTGCACGCGTCGACGAGCGCGGCCGTGCTGCGCGAGAGGAACGTCGCGTCTTCGGGCGTGTTCCACGGCGCCAGCCCCGGGAGCTTGAGGCCCAGGCCCGACACTACCGCGTCCTGCCCCTGGAGCACGCCGCGGAGGAACTCGGCCGACGTCAGGTCTCCCCGGTCGACCGTCACGCCGGGCGGCACCTCGAGCTTCGAGCTCGAACGCGCCACCGCCGTCACCCGGTGGCCGCGCTCGGCCCCCAACTGCACGAGCTGCCGCCCACACCCTCCGCTGGCCCCGAGCACCACGACGTTCATGGCCGAGCCGTAACGCAACACGTCAGCGAAATCGCGCCTCGCGTGCGCAACCTGAAGGCAAAGGTGCTCGATACTCCTACATCGACTTTTCGGGTGGATTCACTTCACTCCAACCGAACCATCGACTCGGGGAGACACGCCATGGCCGTCAGTGACGTCAAGAACGCCTTCCGCACCGCCGCGCAGGACCGCCGCATCGACGCGAAGGAGGTCGACACGATTCTCTCGTCGGCCGGCGGCATCAGCGTCGACGAAGAGAAGGCGCTGAAGGACGAGGCCGCGAAGTACCAAAGCCAGATGGAGCCGGCGGCGCAGGCGAAGCTGCGCGAGAAGCTCGGCGAAGTGGGTCAGGTGCGCTCGTACGCGGCCAACGTCAACCGGCGGGTCGAGATCGACGCGGTGAAGCTGTCGGCCGAGGTGCAGCAGCTCCACACCGCGGGCGCGGCGACGAAGTCGTTCGGAGGCACCACGATTCCCGAGGCGGTGAAGACGGTGGTGCGCGACGGGCTCGCCCGCGGCGCCATCGCGTACGACGTGCGCGAGCTCAAGCCCGACCCCGTCTACGACACCAGCCACGGCGAGCCGCACGTCACCGTCGAGGGCAAGTTCAACCCCTACTCGCAGAGCCAGCAGGCCGTCGACACGTTGGCCTTCGGCTACACGGAGCTGACGCCGAAGAAGATCGCCGACGACATGAACACGCCGCAGACCTTCAACGTGCTCAAGGGCTACAAGCAGGTGGGCAGCCACCAGGTGGCCGAGTTCGAGAGAGTCACCATGAAGGGCAACGGCCGCATCACCGAGCTCTACGACGAGGCCTCGTGGTCGGACACGAAGGCCCGCGGGCCCGGGGGCCAGAAGTACGCGTCGAACTTCGCCATTCTCGCCGACGGCTCCGTGCACGCCGTGCCTGCGTCGCGCCGCAGCGCTGGCGACCCGGGGCGCATTCTCACCACCGCGTCCCTCGGCCGCGACAAGCAGATGCTCTTCAACGGGCACCTGCACCTCGAGGGCGGCGTCGTCACCTACGTCGGCATGTCGGGGCGGCTCTGCAAGCTGCAGGACAAGGGCACGGCCTTCGTCGACCCGATCGCGGTGCTCAAGGCCTGGGGCTTCGAGGTGAAGCCCGGCCTCACGGTGACGAACGAAGGCTGACGACACAGCCCGACACCTCGAGCTGCAGCCGATGGGCGCGCGCGACCTCGGCGAGCGCCTGGTGGGCCTCGGGGCCGAAGGTCACCTCTTCGAAGCGCACCTCGGCGCGCGGCCAACGCGGGAGCTGCCGCAGGGCGGTGAGGTGCCGCTCGGTGAGCTGGTTGAACCGGAGCACCAGCTTCGTCAGTGACGGCGGCGCCCCGAGCAGCAGCGCGGTGGTGCCTTCGAGCCCCAACAGACAGCCGCTCGCGTCGAGGGTCTCGAGCTGGGCGAGGCGCCCGGTCGTCTCGAGGCGCTTCGGCAGCGCCGGCCCCATCGGGCTGCGCACCACGGCGAGGTGGGTCAGCCGGGGCGCGCCCACCAGCAGCGCCTCGAGCGTCGAGGCGCGTCAGCCCATCGAACGCACCGGCCGCCGCGAGGGCCTGCGCCAGGCGCGGCGGCACTGGCGTCTCGGTGAGGCGCAGGTGGGCGACCACGCCGGGGCGCCGGGCGAGCGGCGCTTCGGCCTCGGCCACCAACCGCACCCGGTCGAGCCACACCATCGACGCGCCCGCGGCCTCGGCGAGGAGCGCGGCGAGGCCGTCGCTTTCGAGGCCGCCGTCGAAGAGCCGCAGCTCGAGGGGCCGCTGGCGGCCACGCAGCGCGGCGCCGAGGCCGTGAAAGCGCCACCCCTCGTCGTCGGGCCCGCGCGCGCCGAGGCGGGGCAGCGCCCCGGGGAGCTCGAGCTCGAGGCAGTCGTAGTGACGCAGGGCCTCGGGCCCGACGGCGTCGAGCAGCCGCACCGGGTGGAGCGCTTCGGCGCCGAGTCGCGCCGAGCCCGGGGGCGCCGCCGGCACGCCGAGCTCCGTCACCGTCGGCAGCGCCCGCGCCAGCGACGCCGGCAGCGGTGTCTCGCGCCCGGGGGCGATGCGCAGGCGACGCAGCACGCCGCGCTCGTGCGAGAGAAAGCCCAGCGCGTCGCTGGTGACGCCGCGCACGTCGGCCGGGCGCCAGGGCCTGCCTTCGGGCACCCGGGCGTCGAGCCACGACGCCAGCCGCTTGAGCGCCGCCACCACCGAGAGCCTCGCGTCGGCGCGCGCCTTCGCTGGCCCTCCGCCCGCCTGCGCCAGCGCCTCGGCCGCCACCAGCAGCGCCCCGCGGGGGTCGTCACGCTCCAGGAGCCAGTCGGTGTACACCGCGCGCCCCTCGGCCGACGCGAGCACCTGCGCGGCGAGCTGGGCCTCTTCGGCGACGCGCATCACGGGCCCAATCGTGACACCAAAGGAGGCCGCTCGAACACGCCCCTTTCGTATGGTGCGCCCATGCTGCTCTTCCAGAAGCGGTTCCACGCCGGGCTCGTCGACGGCACCGTCACCCGCACCTTCCGCCTGTGGGACAAGCCGCGCGTCAAGCCGGGCGGCCGCTACCGGGTGCACCCCATCGGCGTCGTCGAGGTGGTGGCGCTGGAAAGGCGCTCCCTGGGCGAGCTCACCGACGACGACGCGCGCGCCGGCGGCTTTGCCTCCCGCGCCGAGCTCTTCGCCTACATGGCGCCCGTCGCGAAGCAGCCGCTCACCGACGCCGTGCTCGTCTTCGACGTGACGCTCAAGCACGGGGGCGACGGCGACCGCGTGTCGCTCGCGCTGGAAGACCAGCTCACCCCGGCCGACCTCGACACCATCACGAAGAAGCTGGCCCGGCTCGACGGCGACGCCCCGTGGACGCAGAAGGTGCTGAAGCTCATCGAGCGACGGCCGCGGGTGGCGGCGTCGAAGCTGGCCGCGTCGCTGGGCCGCGAGACGGCCCCCTTCAAGGTCGACGTGCGCAAGCTCAAGAAGCTGGGTCTCACCCAGTCGTTCGAGGTGGGATACGAGGTGTCCCCCCGGGGCCGTGCGTTCCTCGCAGCGAGGCCTCGAAAGGCCCGAAAGCCGCGGTAGACTCGCGAGGCATGCACCTCGAACGAGTCGTCCTCGTCCTCGTGTGCAGCGTGGGGGTTTCGAGCCTCGGGCAGTACGTCGGCCAGACGGTGGTCCCGCGCAAGTCGCGCGCCACCGACTTCGCCGTCTCCGTGGAGCGCCGCACGCTGCCCAATGGCCTCGTCGTCCTCCTGAGCCCCGACGCGCGCGCCAATGAAGTCGCCGTCGAGCTCACCTTCGGCTGCGGCGCCCTGCGACACTCGAGCGCGCGCGGCGGCCTCGCGCACCTCGTCGAGCACGCGCTGGCGTCGGGCCCCACCCCCGAGACGGACTACCAGGCCCAGCTCGAGACCCGCGGCGCGACGGACTTCAACGGCGCCACCTCGATGGACACCCTGGCCTACACCGTGGTGGTGCCGCCCGAGGAGCTGGCCTTCGCCCTCTGGGTGCACGCCGACCGGCTCGGCCGCCGCACGGAGCTGACGACCCAGGAGAGCCTGGCGCGCCACCGGAAGATCGTGCTGCAGGAGAAGCTCATGCGCGTCGAAGACGCCTCGTACGGGGCGGCCATGCGCATGGCCTTCCGCTACCTCTACGCGAAGAGCCACCCGCTGCACGAAGGCGTCATCGGCACCGCGGCCACGCTCGAGGCCATCACCGTCGACGACGTGAACACCTTCGCCCGCTCGTGCCTGGTACCGAACAACGCGGTGCTGACGCTCGCGGGGCGCTTCGACGTCGACGAGGTGATGCGCACCCTCGAGGGCACGCTGGCGCGCGTGCCGCGTGGCGCCGACCTGCCACCGATTCCGAAGACGGGGCAGCTGCCGGCGACCGCGAGACATGACGTCACCGAAGACGTCGCCCGACGCCCCCGCGTCACCCTCGTGTGGACGATTCCCTCGCTCGGTGCCGACGACGCCTTCGCGCTCTCGCTCGGCGCCACGCTGCTGCCCGTCTACACCGACGGCCTCATCGGCATGCACGTCGAGTCCGAGTTCGTCTCGAGCGGCCCCGGCGGGCTGTTCGCGCTGTCGGTCACCACGCCGCACCCGCTCGACCCCGCCGAGCCCGCCGCGAACGCCGACGTGGTGCTGCGCAACCTCACCTTCTCGCCGATGCCGGCCGACGTCGTGGCCGCCAGCTACCACCAGTTCGACCAGCGCGTGCTCGCGTCACTCACCTCGATGCCGAGCCGGGCCGCGCTGTTGACCGACCTGTACCGGGAGACCGACGGGCGGGGACCGCTGGCGCCGCTCGACAGGCACTGGAACTACTCGCCCGAGAAGCTCAACGTCGACACGGCGCGGTTCCTCAAGGGCACGCACGTCGTCGTCGAGTCGAGGCCGACCCGGCCGCTGCCGCCCAGGAGGAACCTCAAGTGAGGCCCCTGTGCGTCGCCCTCGTCGCCACGGCGTGCGCCACGACGCCGCCCCCGCCCGCCGCTCCGCCGCCGGCCCCGGTCGCGCGCTGGGAGCCCACGCCGCCTCCGGCGCCCGCCGCCACCCGCGTGCCGCGTCACTTTCCCGAGGTCACCAGCTGGACGCTCAAGAACGGGCTCACGGTGGTCGTCGTCGAACACCACGAGCGGCCCCTGGTGCGGCTGCGGCTGGTGTTCCCGTCGGGCTCGTCGAGTGACACCGCGGCCGTCGCCGGCGCCACCGGCTTCGCGCTCTCGCTGCTCGGCATGAGCCGCGACGTGACGACGCCTTCCGGTGAGATCGACTACAGCGAGAAGGCCCTGCGCCGCGAGCTCATCGAGAAGGGCGCGGCCTTCCGCTCCGACGTCGACCTCGACGGCTCGTGGGTGGGCCTCGATGGCATGTCGAAAGACACGCGCTCGCTCCTCGAGGCGCTCGCCGAGGCCGTGAAGAAGCCGCGGCAGGGCGAGTCGTCGTTCTCGGGGCTCCTGCAGGCCGCCAGCGACATGGTGGACGAGCGGCAGCTCACCGACCCGGACGTCCTCGAGCGCGCCGTCGTGCAGCGCGCCTTCGGTGACGGTGAGGCCGGCTCACCGTATGGGACGGCCGAGAGCCTCTCGCGCATCGGGCTCGACGAGGTCATCAAGCGGCAGGCAGAGCTCGTACACCCGTCGGGCGCGACGTTGATGGTGTTCGGTGACGTGCGCTCGGTCGACGTGAAGGCCTTCATCACGACGACCTTCGGGAGCTGGCAGGGCGGTGAGGAGCCCCCGGTGCGCGCGAAGCCGATTCGAGCGAAGCCGGTCCCCCGTCGCACGGTGACGTTCCTGCCACGGCCGGGCGCCCGCTCGACGTTGGTGTGCGCCGCGCGCCCGCTGGGAGACCTCAAGGCTCCGGACGCGGTCGTGCGGGTGATGGCCGAGGTGCTGGCGCGGCGCCTGACGCAGCGGCTGCGCGAAAAGGAGACGATGACGTACGACGTCTCGACGGGCCTCGAGTACCGCCAGCAGAACCGCGCCCTCGTCCTCTGCACGCGCTTCGCGAGCCCGTCGACGCAGGCGGGGCTGCGCATCACGTTGGCGACCATCGACCGGGCCCCGCCGCCGACCGCCGAGGAAGTCGAGGTGGCCCGCCGCCAGCTCATCTCGCGGGTCGAGCGCTCGTTGACGAGCCTCGACGGCATCACCTCGGCCTGGCTGCGGGCCCGGGTGACCGGCCAGGCGTTCAGGCCACAGGAGACGCTCGACGGCCTCTCGAAGGTGTCGCCCGGCGAGCTGACGACGCCATGGGCGGCCGTGACGTCGCCTGCGCCCTATCAGCTCGTGCTGCTGGGCGACCGGGGCCACGTCGAGCCGGCGGTGAAGGCCCTCACGCTGGGAGCGCTGCGCACGCCGACGCTCGGCCAGGTCGAGCAGGACTCACGGACGGGCGACGACGATTGAGCGCCCGGCGACGCGCCCGTCCCCGTCCTTGCGCTGCCAGCCGCTGGTGTCATCGAGCTGGCGCGACCAGCCGATGAGGCTTCGGGCGTCGTAGCGTGCCGTATCGACGGGCACCTCGCGCTCGAGCGTCACGCCGTCGAGGGACGGTACGAACACGGCAGCGCGAAACCCGACGCCCCGCCTCGCCGCTGCCCACACCGCCTTCGCGAAGTCGGGGGCGTGGAGCGCGCTCGGCCGCAGCCCCGACGCGTCGTCGCGCTGCAGGGTGAAGAGCACGGTGGCGCGGTCTCCGGCCTGCACCCGCCGCGAGAGGGCGTCGACGTGGCGACGCGCGCGGTCGCTGGCTGAGTCGGGGAAGTACCCGAGCCCATCGGGGTAGACGAGGTGGCAGTTCTTCACCTCGACCCAGTGCGCGCCGCGGCTCGTGTCGAGACGAAAGTCGGCCCGGTGGCCGCGGCCGAAGACCTGCTCCGGGCGCACGGCCGTCACGTCGTCGAAGCCCCCGAGGAGCCGGCGCTCGAGGGCAACGCGAACCAGGGTGTTGGGGAGGGCGGTGTTGGCGCCGATGAGGCGGCCGTCGAGCTCGAGGAGCTCCCAGGTGAAGCGCAGCGCACGGGTCGGCGAGCTGGCCTGCGAGAGGAACACCCGCGCGCCGGGCACCACCATTCCCTCCATGCGGCCGGGGTTGACGCAGTGGGCCTGCACCACGCGGCGCCCGAGCTTCACGTCGACGAGGAAGCGCTCGTACCGACGCACGAGGCGGCCCTCGAGGAGCGGCGACGGCCAGCGGTGCACCACGGGAGGAGCCACGTCCGCTCGTCTGCCCGAGCTGGCCTCGCCTGTCAGCGACGAGCGGCTTGCGCGCCGGGCCTGGCCTGCCAGCATGGGTGGGTGCTCCGTGCCGTGGCGGTGGTGACTGTGTTCGGTGCGACGGCCGCGCTCGCGCAGCAGCCGCTGCGCTGGGGCTCGGACGGCCAGGGCGGCGCGCCGTACGTGTTCCAGGATCCGATGGATCCGACGCGGCTGGTGGGCTTCGAGGTCGAGCTCGCGGGCCTGCTCGCGCGCCGCCTCGGCCTCGCCTCGCAGCCGGTGCAGGGGCCATGGGACCGGCTGCTCGAGCTGCTCGCGCGTGGAGACTTCGACGTCGCCTTGAACGGGCTCGAGCTGGCCGACGAGAAGAAGCGGGTGGCGCTCTTCTCGCGGCCCTACTTCGCAGCCGCCGAGGTGCTGACGGTGCGTCGCGGCGATGGCACGGCGCCCCGCGCGCTCGAGGCGCTCGCCGGCCGTCGCGTCGGCACCCTGCCCGGCTCCCTCGCCGAACGAATCGCCCAGCGCGCGGGCGCCGACGTGCGCACCTACGAGGGCGGACAGGACGAGATCTACGACGACCTGAAGTTGGGCCGCACCGACGCCGTGCTCCTCGACGAGCCGGTGGCCCGCTACTACGGCGAGCTCGACGACACGCTCGAGACGGTGCGGGGTGACTTCGGCGTCGTGCAGTACGGGCTCGCGGTGCGGCTGGGCGACACCGCGCGGCTCGAGGCGCTGAACCGGGCGCTCGACGCGCTCATCGCCGATGGCACCTTGCGGCGCCTCTACGAGCGGTGGGGCTTGTGGACGCCAGCGACCGCGGCGCTTCTCGGAGACGACGACCTCAGCCCACGCGAGCCGGCGCTGGAGTTCGAGCGGTGGAAGGCCGCGGTGGGCAAGCTGCCGTCGTTCCGCGAGCGTCTCGTGAGCCGCTACCCCACGTACCTGCCGTTGTTCGTGAAGGGCGCGGGGCTGACGCTGCTCGTCTCGGTGCTGTCGATGGCGCTCGCGATGGCGCTCGGCGTGCTGCTGGCGATCGGCCGCCGGTATGGAGCGACGATCGTTCGCGCAGGCTGCGTGGCCTACATCGAGTTCTTCCGCGGCACGCCCCTGCTGATTCAGCTGACGATGATCTACCTGGGCCTGCCCGAGCTCGGCCTCAAGCTCGAGCCGCTCACGGCCGGCGTCCTCGCGCTGGGCCTCAACTACGCCGCGGCGGAAGCCGAGAACTACCGCGCGGGGCTCGAGAGCGTGCCCGAGGGCCAACGGGAGGCCGCCGAGGTGCTGGGGCTGTCTCGACTCCAGGCCTTGCGCTTCGTCATCGCGCCGCAGGCCGTGCGCATCGCGATTCCGCCGATGACGAACGACTTCATCGCGCTGCTGAAGGACTCGTCGCTGGTGTCGGTGGTGACGCTGACGGAGCTGACGAAGACGTACACGACGCTGGCGAACTCGACGAGAGATCACCTCGGGCTGGGGCTCGTCGTGGCGCTCTGCTACCTCGCCATCGGGCTGCCGTTCGCGCGCCTGGCACGGCGGGTCGAGGCGCGGTTCGCGAGGCACCTGGGCCGGGAGGTCGCATGACGCTCAAGGTGAGCGGCCTGGTGCGGCGGCACGCAGGGAATCCGGAGCCGACGCTCAAGGGCCTCTCGTTCGATCTCCCGCAGGGCACGCTGACGGCGCTGCTCGGGCGGAGCGGCGCGGGCAAGTCGACGCTCCTGCGGTGCGTGATGGGCCTCGAGTCGTTCGAGGCGGGGACGGTTGAGATCGACGGCGTCGTCGTGCAGGGCACCGCCGAGGTGTCCGCGGCGCGGCGCGCTGAACAGCTCCACGCGGCGCGGGCGCGCCTGGGCCTCGTCTTCCAGAGCTTCGAGCTGTTCCCGCACCTCACCGCGCTCGAGAACTGCACGCTGGCGCCGGTGCGCGTGAAGGGGTTGTCGCAGCCATCGGCGAGGGAGCGCGCGACCGCCCTGCTCTGCCAGCTGGGGCTCGAGGCGCGGCTCGAGGCGTACCCGGCGCAGCTGTCAGGCGGGCAGCGGCAACGCGTGGCCATCGCGCGCGCGCTGGCGATGGAGCCGAGGGTGCTGCTCTACGACGAGCCGACGAGCGCGCTCGATCCATCGATGAAGCACGAGGTCCTGCAGGCGCTCCAGCGGGTCGACGCGACGGGCGTGACGCAGGTGGTGGTGACGCACGACCTCGCGCTCGCCCGTGCGGTGGAGCACGTGTGCGTGCTGGATCACGGCGTCGTCATCGAAGCGGGCAAGCCGGCCGAGGTGCTCGAGGCGCCGGTACACGAGGCGACGCGCGCGTTGCTCAAGGACTGGCGCTGAGGCCCCCACCGATGCAACCCGTCGACCCCGCTCTCGAGGTTCTGGCCGTGGTCGCCACGCTGGCCGGGGTGGTCATCACCTTCTGGGTCGCCAGGTCCGGGAAGACGACCGTCGGGAAGGGCTGGACGAAGCGCACCATCACCGCACGAGCCAACCCCTTCTTGTTCGCGTTCGAGGTGTTGAAGCTCGCGCTGGCCACGCTCGTGGTGGCGGGCTTCACCGCCTGGCTGCTGTTCGTGCGCTGAGCCTCCCCGCTCTTTCCGGAGTGCAGCGGTGGATCGTCATGCTCACCACACGAACGGGATGAGCGCCTTCCTCACCTGCGGGTACTCGGGGAACGTCTCGCGGTACCACCGGTGATGCGCCATCGCGCGCGGCGCCAGGTTCGCGAACGTGTACACGGCGAACGCGAGGCCGGCCCACGACCAGGCGGCGAGCGCGAACCCGAACCACTCGAGCAGCTCGCCAAAGTAGTTCGGACACGAGATGCGCTCGTACAGCCCGCCATGGGGAATGCGGTAGCCAGTGTCCCCCGGGGCGCGGAGCGTTCGAAGCACCGCGTCGGCCCACCAGTTGATCGAAAGCCCGAGGAGAAAGAGCGCCGCGCCGAGCACGAAGCGCACGTCCCACAGCCACTCGAGCGGGTACCGCCCCGCCCCGGACAGCCACCGGCCGTTCAAGAAGGCGTTGAACACGTTGAAGCCGAAGGCCATCGCGGCGATCAGCACCGGCATCGTCTTTCCGTGCGCGCGCATGCGAAACGGGAAGACGAAGGTGCGCTGCAGGTAGTGCAGCAGCCACAGGCCCAGCAGCACCAACGCACCCGGCTGCGCTGGAGCCTCGCCGGTCCAGAAGAACGCCAGCAGCGCGAAGACGGCCGGGCTCTCCATCACGACCCAGCCGAGGCGAGCAGGAATGACGGGGCCAAAGCCGGGCCGCGCGTGCCGGCCATACGGAGCGACGACGAACGACACCGCGAGGAACGTCACGGCCGCCAACCCGAACATCACCCACAGCGTCGGGCCCGGCATCACGGCGCGCGGTACACGTCGACCCCGCGGACGACGGTCATCAGCACCTTCGCGTCGAGCAACGCCTTCGCCTCACCATCGACGGGGTCGACCGGAAGCACCACGAAGTCAGCGTCGAAGCCTTCGACCAGCCTGCCTCGACGTTCCTCGGCGTGCGCTGCGTACGCCACGCCCGAGGTGAAGGCCGCCAGCGCCTCGGCGCCCGACAGCTTCTGCCCCGCGGTCCACCCGCCTGCTGGCGCGCCCGCCGCGTCCTGCCGGGTGCGCGCCGCGTAGAGCCCCCACAGGGGGTTCGGGTGCTCGACGGGAAAGTCGCTCCCAAAGGCGAGGGGAACCTTCGCGTCGAGCACGGCGCGCCAGGCGTAGGCGAAGGTGAGGCGCTCCTTGCCCACGCGCGCCTCTGCCCACGGCATGTCACTGGTCGCGTGCGTCGGCTGCATGCTCGCCACCAGCCCGGCCTTCGCCATGCGCTCGAGCTCGTCGCCACGCAGCACTTGCGCGTGCTCGACGCGGTGCCGGTGCTCCCGCGTCAGCGTCGACAGCACGTCGACCACCAGCGTGTTGGCGCGATCGCCGATGGCGTGTACCGCCACCTGAAAGCCGCGCGCGTCGAAGGCCTTCGCCCGGCGCGCCAGCTCGTCGGGCTCGAGCAACAGCAGCCCCCGGCTCGAGGGCTCGTCACTGTACGGCGCGTGGAGCGCAGCCCCTCTCGACCCGAGCGCTCCGTCGGCGAGCAGCTTCACGGCGCGCATCTCGAGCAGCCCGCCCGAATACACCCCGCGGCCGACGAACTCGTCCCACCCGTCGCTCTGCCCATCGGCCATCGCGTACACGCGGATGGGGAGCAGCCCGCCGACGTCCCATCGCTGCAAGAGCTCGAACGTCGCCCGGTCCATGCCCGCGTCGTGCACCGCCGTGAGCCCGAGCTTCGCGCACAGCTCGAGGGCGGCCTTCAGGCGAACCTCGCGCTCCTTCTCGCTGGGTGGCGAGAGCTTCACTGAGACGAGGTCGATGGCGTTGTCGATGAGCACGCCCGTCGGCTCGCCCGACGCGTCGCGGAGGATCCGGCCTCCAGCAGGGTCCTTCGTGTCGCGGGTGATGCCGGCCCGTGCCAGCGCAGCGCTCGACACCCACGCGGCGTGTCCGTCGACGCGGGAGAGGAAGATCGGCACGCCAGGCAGCGCCGCGTCGAGCACGGCCTTCGAGGGGAAGACCTTCTCGGCCCAGTCGTTCTGATCCCACCCGCGCCCAAGCAGCCAGTCTCCCTGGAACGCCGAGCGCGGCGCCTTGGCGAGCCTGGGCGCGACGTCGGCGGCCGAGGTGAGCCCCTCGAGCGAGACGATCGACAACGAGCGGCCGAGCGAGGCGAGGTGCCCGTGCGCGTCGGCGAGGCCCGGCACGATGGTGGCTTCGGGGAAGCGATCGACAACGGCGTCACTCGACGCGAACGCCTTCGCGCCCGCCTCGTCACCAACGAAGGCGATCTTCTCGCCGCGCACCACCAGCGCCGTCGCGAAGGGCCGCCGGGCGTCGTTGGTGTGAACGCGACGCGCCACCACCACGATGTCGCGCGCCTGCCCATCGGGCGTGCGCTTCGGGCAGCCGACGAGACCGACCGCGAGGGCGCAGACCAGCAGCCGCGGCGTCACGGCAGCTTCGGCGCCTCGGGGAACGTGAGCTCTCCGGTGAGCGACTCGAGGTACGCCTTCACCTGGGCGATCTGCTTCGGGTTCCACTTGACCGGCTTGAGCAGGGGATCCTTCGGAGGCGTCACCGCACCGCCCTTCGCCATCAGCGCGATCGCCTCTTCGAGCGTCTTCGCGTGCCCGTCGTGGAAGTACGGCGCCGTCAGCGCCACGTTGCGCAGCGAGGGCGTCTTGAACTTGCCGCGATCGGCCTCGTCCTTCGTGGCGTCGAAGCGGCCCGCGTCATCACCGATGCCGAGCGCGTGGAAGGCGAAGTCCGAAAAGAGCGGAGGCGCGTGGCAGCCAGCACAGCCCGCCTTGAGGAACAGGGCCTCACCTGCCTTCGCGTCCTTCGAGAGCGCGGTGGCGTCGCCGGCCTGCGCCTTGTCCCACGCCGAGTTTCCGGTGTTCAGCGCGCGGAAGAAGCTCGCGAGCGCCTGCGGCACGTTCTCGGGCGAGGCGGACGCGCCGAAGGCACGCACGAACATCGCCTTGTAGACGGGCACGTCGTTGAGGGCCTTCGCCGAAACCGCGGGGTCCGCGCCGAGCTGGCCCTTCCACGCCGCCGCGCTCACCGCCTCGAGCGTCGGCATGCGGCCGTCCCAGTAGAAGCTCGAGTGCACGCCCAGGCCCACCATCGTCGGTGAGTTGCGCTTGTTCATCGCGCCGCCCACCTTCGCGTCCATCACGTTGCCCGAGGTGTAGGCCTTGTCGGTGTGGTGGCACTGCGCGCAGGCCATCGAGCCATCCTTCGACAGCCGCGGGTCGAAGAAGAGCGTCCACCCGAGCTCGGCCTTCTCGGCGGTGAGCGGGTTGTCGTCGCTGGCCTTCGGCTCGACCGAACCCAACGGCGCCTTCGGCAGCGGCCGCGCCGGGGGCAACTCGACCTTCGGCTCTGGCGGCGGCGGAGGGGGCGCCGGCTTCGCAGCGACCGGCTGCGCGGCCGGAGCAGGCTCGGGCTTCTTCGTCTCGGCCGTCTTGCAGGCGACGACGAAGACGACTGGCACCACGACGACACCAACGAGGGAGCGCACGTGCATGGCGCTCCCTTACAACCGGCTCCGAAGGCGCGCCCGCGCAAAAAGCGAACGGGCACGCCCGGCCCCCGACTTTGGTGGGGTGACGAGGTGCCCGGTTCAGCGACCGCGTTTCGGCAGGGGCTGCCCTCGCCCCCGCGCCGGTCGACGGTGATGAGGTCAGTGCTTGAGGCGCGTCTGCAGCAGCTCGGCGAAGGCCGACAGCGCGTCGGTGGCGGTGAACATGCCCACCACGCGGCCGTTGTCGACGACGACGGCCGAGCCGAACTTCTTGCCGGCCATCTCCTGCACCACCTCGTCGATGGGCGCGTCGGGCGACACCGTGTACGGCTTCGGCGTCATGATGTCCTGAATCGTCACCTTCGAGGCGTCGACGCCGGTGACGGCCTCGGCGCGGTAGAGATCTCCGTCGGACAGCATGCCCACCACCTTCGAGCCCTCACACACGGGCAGGTGGCGAATGTGCTTGTCCTTCATGAGGGCGTGCGCGGCAGCCAGTACGGCGCCTGGCTCGACGGTGAACGGCGTGGTCGTCATGAACTTGCGAACGGCGGGAATGGTCTTGGACATGCCCCAGCCCTGAGCATCGCGTGTGCCACGTGCGTTTCCGGGGGGATCGCGTCGAGGGCAGCGCACGCGTTGCGTCGCCGCGCGACGAACTCGACGAAGCGACGAAGATTCTTCGCCGCGTCAGGGCGTGAGCCGGCCGAGCTCGGCCGACAGCAGCGTCTCGAGCTCGCGAATCGAGCGGTACTCCAGGCAGCGGTGGCCCTGCACGTCGAAGCGCAGCTCCTTCACGTCGCGCACGAGGAGAATCGTCGGCCGCCCCTTGCCCCACGCGTAGCCGACCTCGAGGTAGACGTTCGGGTTGGCGGTCGAGAGATCGCCGATGACGACGCGCGCGGTGTCGATGCGCTCCTTGATGCGCTGAATGATGAGGCCGTCGAACTGGGCCTGGTCGACGCGCTCACACAAGAGCCCGGCGGCCTTCACCGGCGCCTGAATGCCGTAGTGAAAGACGTCTTCGAGCTCGGCGAGGAAGGGCATCGCGACGAACGCGTGCGGCTTCTCGGTCTGCGTCTGGCCGGCCGAGGCCATCACCTGGGCCTGCTTGAACTGGCCGCTGCGCTCGACGCGGAAGGCGCCCGA
>JALOQF010000330.1 GCA_025459425.1 Myxococcaceae bacterium
CGTGCTGGACACCGTCCCGTCTGGCCACCTCGTGCGCTTCGCCTCCCGCCCGTCGTCAAACCGCGTCGTCTCGTACGTCGTGCGCCGGTTGGCCGCCGTGCGCACCGTCACCGTCTCGGTGCCCGCCACCCGACTCCACGCCAACGCCTTCAGTCCTCCCACGGCGTTGTTGTCGACGCGCAGCCGCCCGTCCGCCTCGTACTCGAAGGTGTGCCGCGCCCCGGTCTCGTCCACCAACTCCGTCAACAACCCCGACGCCGTGTGCGCCAACTGCACCGACTCTCCGCCTGGCTTGTCGACCCGCGACAGGTAGCCGTTGCCGTCGACGGCGAGGCGGTTGACGTCGCCGTATGGCCCCACCACCGACGTCGGCCCCCGCGCGTCCCACGTCACCGTCGTGCGCCGCCCTTCCTCGTCCACCACGCCCACCAGCCGCTGCTGCGCGTCGTACTCGAAGCGCCTCACCACCGCCCCCGTCCGCGCCCGCACCGTCCGCAGGTGCTGCTTCGTCCGCTCGCGGTAGATGTGCACGACGTCGCCACCCGCCGACGGCACCGCCACCTCGGCCGCGCTCGTCACCCCTCGCGCCGTCACCACGCTTCGCAGCCGCGCGTTGCCCGTGTCGGCGATGACGATGACGCCTCCCGCCGTCACCCCCACCCGCCTCGGCTGCCGCAACGACGTGGCCACCGCCGCCCCGCTGTCGCCCGAGAAGGCCGCCGCCCCGTTGCCCGCGACGGGCACCACCCGCCCCGAGTCGTCCACGAAGGACACCCGCCCCAGCTGCGCATCAGCCACGTACACGCCCGCTGCCGTCGCGAAGACGCCCGTCGGCAAGAGGCCCGTCGCCACCGTCGACACCCGGCCCTGCGCGTCGATTCGCCGCACCCGCTGGTTTCCCGAGTCCGCGATGAAGACGTCTCCTGATGGCCCCACCGCCACGTCGGAGGGGCCATTCATCGCCATGAGGCCAGCAGCGCTTCCGTCACCGCCGAAGCCCACCGTGCCCGTGCCGGCCAGCGTCGACACCCGCCCATCCGCCTCGACGCGTCGAATGCGGTGGTTGCCCGTGTCGGCGACGTAGACGACGCCCTCTCCGTCCACCGCCACCCCTCGCGGCCCGGAGAGCCGCGCCAGCACGCCCGGCCCCTCGTCACCAAAGAAGCCTGGGAGCCCCGTGCCCACCAGCGTCGTCATCACCCCCGTCGGAGACACGCGCCGAATGCGATGATTGCCCGTGTCGGCGATGTACAGGCTGTCGTCGGGCCCCATCGCCAGGCCGTCGGGGTTTCGCAGCCGGGCCGTCGCCGCGGGCGCCCCGTCACCCGCGTACCCAGCCTCGTCCCGCTTTCCCGCGAAGGCTTGCCACTGCCCCTGCGGCGTCACCCGCATCACCGCGTGGCCCGTCGTCACGTACACCGAGCCGTCACGGCCGAACGCGAGGCCGACGGGGTTCTCGACGAGCGCGAGTGAGGCCGCGCCACCCACGCCTTCGGCGCCAGGCCCCGCCCCCAGCACCGTCTCGAGCAGCCCCGCCAGCGACACCCGGCGAACCTTCTTCGTCGCGGCGTCCGCCAACACCAGCCCTGCTGGTGTCCACGTCAACGCCGTCAGCTGTCCCAGGTCGGCCTGCACGGCCGGCTGCCCGTCGGGCGCCGTCGTCGACAGCGAGCCCGTGCCGGCGAAGGCGTCGATGACTCCAGAGCTCAACCGAACGCGACGCACCCGGCCGCCCGTCACCACGTACAGCGCGTCGAGGCCATCGAAGGCCAGCGCAGACGGCGCCAGCACCTGCGCTGCGAGGGCCGGGCCTCCGTCCCCGCCAGTGCCCATCGCGCCGTCGCCCGCGAGAGTGGACATCACCTGCGTCGCGTCGAGTCGGCGGAGGCGGTGGTTGCCCGTGTCGGCGATGGCGATGGCGCCACCACCGAGCACCTCGACGTCCTCGGGGCTGCACAGCTGGGCCTGAAGACCCGGTTGGCCATCGCCTGCGCTGCCACAGGCACCTGTCCCAGCGACGGTGGTGATGACGCCTCCAGGCGTGACGCGGCGGACCCGGTGGTTGCCCGTGTCGGCGATGTAGACCGTGCCGTCGGAGGCCACGGCGAGCCCGCGTGGGTCGCGCAAGAGCGCGCTGCTCCCCGGGCCGCCGTCACCTGAGAACCCACCGACGGTCTGCCCCGCGACGGTCTCGATGAGCCCAGTCGGTCGAACCCGTCGCACGCGCTGGTCGTCGATGACGTAGAGGCTGCCGTCGGGGCCGCGCCGCACCCGCCCTGGCGCGAGCCTCGCAGCGAGCGCTCGAAGGCCATCGGCCTGACTGGTGCCACCACCGGCCACGTCGACGACCCGGCCGGCGCTGAGGCTTCGAAGCGTCGCCGTGTCCGAGTCGGCGACGACGACCTCACCTGTCGCGCTCGTGGTCACGCCCACGGGCGTCACCGCCGCCAGCGACGGCGGCCCGCCCGTCCCCGAGTAGGACAGGCCTCCGCCCGCCAGCATCACCAGCCTGGGCGGCGCTGCCTGGCCGTCGCGAAACGCCACGAGGCCGTCGAGCGTCCACCCTGCCAGCGGAGG
The DNA here is from genome assembly GCA_025459425.1 of Myxococcaceae bacterium. Lineage (GTDB taxonomy): Bacteria > Myxococcota > Myxococcia > Myxococcales > Myxococcaceae > Xiheimicrobium. The sequence continues at coordinate 2,578 of JALOQF010000330.1, forward strand.
CGCCGCGTTGCGCTCGAGCGGAACCTCCCAGTCGCGCCAGAGAATGATGGTGTTGTTGCCAGGCCCCCCCACCACCGTCTGTGGAATTCCCGCAACGCGCGCCCAGAGTCGGTCGGCCTGCGCGGGGGTGAGGTTGTACTCGAAGGGGTACTCGTACCCCGTTCGGCCGCGCACCCGCTGAACGCCCGTCGCGACCCGACCGAGCGCGTCTCGCCCATCCCACCGGAGAACGTATTCGTCATTCGGGACGAAGCTCCGCCGCTCGGCCCATCGCAGGCCGGCCACCGAGGCTTCGACGTGGACGGCGCGAATCGGGCCGGGGCGCGTGGCGCGCGTGAGGGGCACGATGACGGGCGGCTGGTAGCCCACCGCGCGCTCGCTGTCGTACCGCAACCCGAAGGGCACCCCCGTCAGGCCGATGGCCTCTCCCAGCCCCTGCCGCTCACAGGCGATGACGCTGCCCGCCTGCTGCGAGCCACACCGCGTGTCGTTGGCCCGTTGAGTCGGGCCAGCGTTCGGCCGTTCCGAGCCGTCGATGGGCGCGGCCGGGAGGTTCAAGTCGAAGGGCGTGAAGTGGCGAACGAGCACGCGCATCAGCCGCTTCCCAACCGGCCACGCGGTGGCGAGCTGGGCCCGCTCGGCGGTGTCGAACCCGGCCGCCGTCAACGCGGCCGGGCCCTCGGCCTGGCCGTCCCCGGTGAGGTCGAGCTGCGCGAGCCCCTGGCTCACCGCCACCAGCTCGATGACGAGCCCATCGTCGGAGGGCTCCCAGCGCCCGGACTGGCGGCTGTAGAAGCCCACCGGAATCCGCGTGCCCGCCGGGAAGCCCCTGAAGTCGTCGACGTACAACGCGACGGGCCGGTCGAACTCGACCGCCGCGGCGTCGAGCGTCTCGTCGAAGGAAAGCTCGACCGCGTACGTGTAGGCGCTCGTCGGCGGGAGGGCTCCGGGCAGCGCGCTCGGGCCCGAGGGCCCCACGGTGTACTCGGTGGCCCGGAAGGTGCCCTGGAGCAGTGGCGTGCGCACGCCGGCGGTCGACACCACGGTGGCAGAGGTGCCCTGGGCCACGAGGACGCTCGCCGTGCGGGTGCCGGCGGCGTCGCTCACGGCGCTGCCGGACAGCACCTGCATCGGGGGCGCCCCCGGCCCGAAACGAGCCATCGTCGCGCGCGCATCGAGTGGCGTCAGCACGACGTCTGGCAGCCAGACGTACTCGTTCCACGGCACCTCGACCCGCCGCTGAACCGTCAAGAAGCCTGCGGCCTCGTAGGTGAAGACGAGCTCGCCGCCGCCGTTGACGACGAAGGTGAACTCACCGCGAACATCGGACAGGCGCGCGCCCCATTCGGGGTGATTGAGACACGTCACCCGTACCATCGGCAGCGGAGCCCCGGTGGTGCGCAGCACCCGCCCTCGCACGGCGCTGACCCGCTCACCCGTCAGGCCACCGTCCGCGACGCCCTGGGAGCGGATGAGGTCGCCCACCTGCTCCTCGAAGGGCACCTCGACGAAGGCGGGCAGGTTCGGCAGCGCGCCAGCGTCGAGCGCTTCTCCAGCGTCGGAACCCGCGTCGGCGCAGCACCCGGCATCGCTGCCTGCATCGACGCCTGCGTCGAGCGGCCCGCCACCATCCAGCTCGACATGGGCGTCCGGCCCGCTCGGCGAACCGGGAACGAGGTCTCGCAGTCCCTCGGGCAAGAGGTTCGTCGGGCCCGACGGCGCACAGCCACTCACCAGCACCACGACGACGAGGAGCCGCTTCATGGGCACACCGGCGACGACGCGAGGCCGAAGTTGGTGGTGATGACCGAAGGAACTCCGGGGCTCCCCGCCACCAGCGGCGCGTTGAGAATCGACAGCCCATCGGGCGGTGCCAGCAACCCGAAGGCCGAGCCTGCGCAACTGCACGTGGCCAACGTCGCGTCGCAGTCGCACCGGCCCACCGGCAGCTCGCCCCAGTTCGTGTTGCTCGCGTCGATGACGAAGCCTGAGTTGTTGAAGACGTTGAACCCGCGGCTCGCGAAGGCGCCAACTGCACACGCGCCACCCGGCTGCGCGCGATTGCAGAGCACCTCGGTTCGACGGCCGCTCCCCGCGTTGAGGCTCACGGGGGCCTGGAGCGGATCGGCGGAGCCCTGAGGGCTCGAGAGGTAGATGCCGAAGTGATTGCTCCGAATGAGTGCCCCCGTCACCCGCGCGCGCCCGGCCTCGACGTACAGGCCCGCGCAGCCATTGCGTCTCAGCGTGGCGGAGAACGCGTCGGCGATGGGTGCATTCGTCGGCAGCAGCGGGTTCGTCCGGAGCGACACACCATCGGCCGCCGCGCAGCTCACGACGCCGTCGAAGGCAGGCAGGCGCGCCGTGCCTTCCAGCCACACGCCGTACTCGAGGGGCCGGGGCGATGGACACACGGGGTCGGAGCCGAAGGCCTGAAGCCCGAAGCTCGAGCGGGCCAGCTGTGCGGTGCAACCCGAGCTGAGGAACGCGCCGTACCGGGCGTTCTGCACCTGCGCGCCGAGGCCGACCGAGACCTCCGCCCCGGCGTCCGGTGAGAAGGTGCTCCTGCACACGATGCCCGTGTTCGAGACGCGCCGCACCGTCCCGCTCAGCGTCACGCGCCCGCCAGACTCGACCTGCACGCCATCGACCGTTCCGTCGATGGTGGTGGACGAGAGCGACAGGCTGGGGCGCACCCCACCATCGGCCGAGAAGACCTGCACCGCCGCGGTCGCGCCCCCCGAGACGCCAGCGCTGCTCATGCCGATGACGCCGTTCTGGATGAAGACGTTGCTCGAGTCGTCCTTCACCACGAACACCGGTGCGCCCGCGCGGCCCTGCACGAAGACCTGGAAGAGCTGCACGAAGACGCCCCGCGACAAGCTGATGGGGTAGACCTCGGCCGGCGAGAGGTTGCCCAGGCCGTCGGGCACCACGTCGATGGTCCAGCCGGAGCCGCCGACGTTGCGCATCGCCTGGCCAATGGTGAGGCAGGGGCCTCCGAGGCCGGGCTGCGAGGTTCTGCCGCAGCACGCGTTGTCCTGCCCCCGCTGCGGGTCCGCGTCGACGCGCACGGTGGTGTTCGTGAAGACGGGGCAGACCTGACAATCACCGAACGCGAACGTCGCCGCGCCGTTGCAGACACAGCGGCCTGCCTGACACACCCCGTTGATGGTGGGGCTGCACGTCGACCCATCGGGCCGGGCCGGGTTCGGCGCTCCGCTCTCACAGCGCGGGCTGCCGGTGAGGCACGAGGTGACGCCGAGGGCACACGGGTCACCGGGCGTGCAGGAAGCTCCAGCTGCGCACGCGGTGCAGACCCCGCCGTTGCACACCTGCCCCGCCCCGCAGCTCGTCCCGTTGGGTGCGTTGGTGGCCGTCTCGAGGCACGTGGGGCCCCCCGCCGTGGTGCAGCTGATGGCGCCGATTCGGCAGGGGTTGGCCGGCGCGCAGACGGCGCCCGCGTTGCAGACGGTGATGGTCGTCGTGTCGGAGCGCGACGCGTCTTGCCGGCTCGTCGCGACCAGCACGTCCACGCCGGAGCGAGGGGGCGCCGTGTAGTTGCCGGCCTGGTCGACCTGGCCGCCGACGCCTCCGTCAGCGATGGACCAGCTCACGCCCGTCGTGACGGCGTTGGCGACCGTGGCCGAGAACGCCGTGATGGAGCCCAGGGCCACGGTGGGGTTCCTCGGGGAAATCGACACGACGACGGGAACCGGGGTGACGGTGACGCGCGCGGTGCCCTGCGCGCTCGGGTCGACCACGCTGCGCGCGACGACGGTGTACCCACCGGCCACCGACGGCGCCTGGTACGTGCCGCCGGTGCCGATGGAGCCCCCACCCGCCTCGAGCACCGACCAGCTCACCTGTGCGTTGACGGCGCCCGTCACGGTGGCCGTGAAGGTGCGGGACGTCGGCGTCGCGTTGGTGGTGTTCGCGGCGACGACGGTGGCGGTCGCGGGCGTCACCGTCACCGTGATGGGCGGAACGATGACCGTCGCGCTCGCGCTCTGCGTCGGGTCGGCCTGGCTGGTGGCCGTCACCACGTAGGTGCCTGGCGCCGCGACGCCGACGGGCGCGGTGAAGAGCCCCGAGCCCGAGACGCTGCCGCCGGAAGACGTCCACGTCACGGTCGTGTTCGGGGTGCCGGTCACCGACGCCGTGAGCTGGAGCGTCCCTCCCTGCGGCACCGTCTGCGTCGTCGCCGGTGAGGTGATGCTGACCGCGATGATGGGCGCCGTCTGCACCGCGACGACCGCGGTGGCGAAGGCCGTCGCGTCGACGGTGCTCTGGGCCTTGAGGGTGAACACGCCGGGCATCGCGGGCGCGGTGTAGAGGCCGGTCGCCGAGACGGTCCCTCCGCCGGGTGTCTCGACGGACCAGGTGACGGCCTGGTTCGCGCTCCCACGGACGACCGCCTGGAACTGACGGGTGGTGCCGACACGCAGCGCGCTCATCGCGGGCGTCACCTCGACGGTGACGGGCCTGATGGTGCCGGTCGCGAGCGCGAAGCGCGTGGGGTTCGTGACGCTGGTCGCGCGCACCGAGTACGGCCCGGCGACGCTGCCGGCGAGGAAGAGCCCATTCGTGTCGATGGTGCCGCCGGTGGCGCTCCAGGTGACGGCCGTGTTCGAGGTGCCCGTCACCTGCGCGAAGAACTGCTGGCTCGCGGCCGTGTCGAGCGTCGGCGCCGCCGGAGCAATCTGCACGCGAATGGGCGAGACGTTCACCATCGCGCTCGCGCGCTGCATCGGGTCGGCGACGCTCTGGGCGGTGACGAGGAAGTCGCCCTCGGTGGTCCCGGTGAAGACGCCGGCGTCGGTGATGGTGCCGCCGCTGGACGACCAGACGACCCGGTTCGTCGGCGCGCCGAGCACCGAGGCCGAGAAGCGCTGCTGGGCTCCGAGTTCGAGCGCTGCGCTCGTCGGCGTCACCGACACCACGACCAGGTCGTTGACGATGAGGGTGGCGGTGGCCGACCGGGTCGGGTCCTCGACCGACGTGGCGCGAACGGCGACGAACCCGGGCTCCGCCGGCGCGGTGAAGAGCCCGGTCGCGCTGATGGAGCCGCCCGTCGCCGACCACGACACCGCTTCGTCGCTGGCGCCAGTCACCATCACCGTCAGCTGGAGCGTCTCACCCACCGTCACGCGCGCGTTCGTCGGGCTGACGCTGACACGAACGCCCGGCGGCGCAGGGCGGCGCACCACCGAGAGCTCGGCCATCGCCGAGAGCGCCGGCTGAGCGGCCGACGTCGCCCGAACGACGACCGTCGCCGGGGGCGCGCCCGCCTCGAAGAGCCCGTCTGACGAGACGGTGCCGCCCGAGCCCTCGACCGACCAGATGACACGCGCGTCGTCGAGGCCCGTGACCACGGCGGCCAGCTGCTGGCGCTGGCCTTCGATGACCGTCGCGCGGGACGGAAACACCTCGAGGCGGGGAGGCTGCACGACGCCGCTGTCGACGACGGCTGGCGGAGGGCCCGCATCGGGCGGTGGCACTTCGTTGGCGCAGGCGACGAGGAGCAACGAGACGA
>JALOQF010000053.1 GCA_025459425.1 Myxococcaceae bacterium
TTCCCGCCGCCCTGCCCGTCTTCTTCGTCGGCGCATACGCCGCGTGGCTCTATTTCTTCGGCCACAACCTGCACCCCTGGGGGGCCTTCACCGTGAAGCCCTTCATGCCGACGGTGTTCGGCGACGGGAAGGTGGCCCAGTTCTCGACGCACTCGTACCCGACCGCGGCCTTCGGGCTGCTCATCGCGGTGGCGGTGCTGATGCTGGTGGCCGTCCTGCGCCGGCGCCGCGAGCTGCTGGACGACGAGGGGTGACGTCATGCGCGCGCGCGCCCCCATCGTGGCCCTCCTTTCCGCGTCCTTCGCCCTGGCGCAGATCGACGACGAGCCAGTCACCGCGAAGGACGGCATGGCCCTGCCCAACGCCGGCAACTGGGGGGCGTCCTGGGAGCCGACGCCGAAGCCGACGAAGCCGGCGGTGCCTGGTATTCCGTGGCTCCAGACACTCATCGACGAGGCGCCCGAGGGCGGCGTGCTGCAGCTGCCCGCCGGCCGCTACTCGGGGCCCGTGGTGATGACCAAGAAGCTCGTCGTCGACGGTCAGGGGCAAGCCATCGTCGACAACGGCGGTGAGGCGTCGGTCTTCACCCTCGAGACGTCGGGCGCGACGCTGCGCGGGCTCGTCTTCACCGGCTCGGGCAGCTCGCACAACACCGACGACACCTGCCTCAACGTACGTGGCCACCGCAACGTCATCGAAGACAACCGCTTCGACGACTGCCTCTTCGGCATCGACCTGAAGCAGTCGAACGACAACGTGGTGCGGAGGAACCGCGTTCGCTCGCTGCCGGTCGACCTCGGCCTGCGCGGTGATGCCATTCGCCTGTGGTACTCGATGAAGAACGTCGTCGAGGACAACGAGGTCATCGACAGCCGCGACGTCGTCGTCTGGTACTCGAACGGCAACGTCATTCGGCGCAACGTCGGGCGACGCGGCCGCTACTCGCTGCACTTCATGTACGCGCAGCACAACGTCGTCGAAGACAACCGCTACTTCGACAACTCGGTGGGCATCTATGTGATGTACACCGACGGGGTCGAGATTCGGCGCAACCTCATCTCGCACTCGGTCGGCGCCACCGGCATGGGCATCGGCTTCAAGGAGGCCTCGGACTCGGTCGTCGAGGGAAACACCATCGTCTACTGCGCGGTGGGCATCGCGTCGGACCTCTCGCCGTACCAGCCCGACTCGACCATCAGCATCAAGGACAACCGCATCTCGTACAACGGCGTGGGCCTGTCGTTCCTCGGCGACAAGGCGGGCACCACCGTCGAGGGAAACGTGTTCGAGGGCAACATCGACCCGGTGTCGAAGAGCGGCGGCGGCGGCGCCACCAACAACCTCTTCCGCGCGAACTACTGGGACGACTACCAGGGCTTCGACCGCGACGGCGACGCGGTCGGTGACACCGCGTACGAGCTGTACGCCTACTCGGACCGGTTGTGGATGGAGGAGCCCACGGCGCGCTTCTTCAAGAACGCACCGCTGATGGAGGCGCTCGACTTCCTCGAACGGCTCGCGCCCTTCTCGACCCCGGACCTGCTGGTGCGCGACGAGGCGCCCAGGTTCGTCAAGCCCACGCTCCCGCTCGACGGGAAGGCCGGTGCCCTGTGAGTGACGACAAGAAGCCAGCGGTGAGCGACGCGAGGAAGCAGGAGCAGCGACGCAAGCTGCTCCAGGCCGCGGCCGTCGGGTGTGGCGTGGTGGGACTGTCGATGACGGGGCTCCTCCCGGTGCTGCTGCGCAAGGAGCAACGCCTCCGCCCGCCCGGCGCCCTCGACGAGAAGGACTTCCTCGCGTCGTGCATCAAGTGTGGCCAGTGCGTGCAGGTGTGCCCGGTGAACGCGCTGAAACCCGCCGACCTCTTCGATGGCTTCGGCGTCGGCGTGCCCTTCATCGAGCCGCGCAAGCAGGCCTGCGACTTCTCGTGCGACGTGGCCCAGTGCATTCTCGCCTGCCCAACGGGCGCGCTCACGTACCACAAGCCCGAGTTCCTCCCGCCGACGGTGGGCCTGCAGTTGTCCGACAAGCCGGTGCTCCTCGCGAAGAAGGACGAGCCCGAGCCGACGCTCAACCTCACCGAGCGCATGGGCTTCGCCAGACTCGCACGGCCAGACGCCTGCCTCGCCGTGAAGGGCCAGGGCGTGAAGGGGCCGGCGCGCGGCCCGGCCTTCACCGGAACGAAGCGGTGGACAGAGGTCGACCGCTGGAAGCCGCAGCCGGTCGCCGAGCACGCGTACGACCTCGAGGTGTGCGACCTCTGCGTGCGTGAGTGCCCGATTCAAGGGGCCATCAGCCTCGAGGACGTGGACGGCAAGCAGACACCCGTCGTGCACGAGGCCTGCATCGGGTGTGGGGTGTGCGAAATGATGTGCCCCGCCGATCCGGTCGCCATCGTGGTCGAGCCCCGCGTTGGCCCGACGGCGCCGTCGGTGGCGCAGGTGGGAGGCTCGCGATGAACCGCACGGTCGACCAGCTCCGGCTGATGTTCGGGGGTGAGCCGCGAAAGCCCGCCCCCGAGGACTTCACCCCGGGTGCCAGACACATTCACGCCACCAAGAAGCTCAAGAAGCAGGACTTCCTCGACGCCGCGGAGCGCGAGGCCCACTACCGCAAGCGCAAGGCCTGGAAGAAGCGCCGGTGGACGGTGCTGCTGACGGTCAACCTGCTCTTCGTCCTCTCGTACTGGGTCGACGTGCAGTTGGTGGAAGGCAGCTTGAGCGGCAGCCGTTTCCTCGGCTTCCACCTCATCGATCTGAACGCCGCGCTCGGCTTGATGCTCGCGCACAAACACATCATCGTGAACCTGCTGATCGGCACCGCGACGGTCGCCTTGATGTGGTTCGTGCTCGGCGGCCGCAGCTTCTGCTCGTGGGTCTGCCCGTACCACCTGCTCTCGGAGCTCGCCGAGAAGCTGCACCTGCACCTCGCCGCGAAGAAGATCGTCAAGGATCACCCGCTGCACCGAGGGCTGCGCACCGCCATCTGGCTCAGCTTCGCCGTGCTCGCGTACGGCACCGGCTACACGGTGTACGAGACCATCTCTCCGACAGGCATCGTCTCGCGCGCGCTCATCTATGGGCCAGGAGTCGCGCTCGGGTGGATCGCCGCGCTGCTCGCGTTCGAGGTGCTGTACTCGCGGCGCGCCTGGTGCCGGTACCTGTGCCCGGTGGGGCTGACCTACGGCGTCGTCGGCACGTTCTCGCCGGTCAAGATCCACTACGACCTCGCGAAGTGCGCCCACGAGGGCGAGTGCCGCAAGGTGTGCCTCGTGCCGCACGTGCTCGATCACATCTTCAAGGGTCGTGCTCCCGCCGAACACCTCGACGTCGGGCCCGACTGCACCCGCTGCGGCATGTGCGTCGACGTCTGCCCCGGCGGTGCCCTCACCTTCTCCATCACCGGCGTGACGAAGAAGCCCGCGCCGACGCTCGTGCCGCTCCAGACGCCCGCAGCCTCCACCGAAGGGAAGACGCCATGATTCGTCTGCACGCGCTCACCAAGATCTTCAAGAAGCTCAAGGTGCTCGACGCGCTCGAGCTCGACGTGAAGGAGGGCGAGCGCATCGCCCTGGTCGGCTCCAACGGCGCCGGCAAGACGACGATGATCCGCTGCATCCTCGGCGAGTACACCTTCGCGGGAGCGGTGGAGATCGGCGGGAAGAACCCTCGCACGAGCCGCCGCGAGGTCCTCCAGAAGGTCGGCTTCGTGCCGCAGCTCCCGCCGCCGCTCAAGATGCCCGTCAAGGAGCTGCTCCGCTTCTCGGCGTCCGTGTCGGGGACGAAGGTGGCGGCCATCGAAGAGCTCGCGCTGAGGCTGGGGCTCGACGTCAAGGCCTTCGCGCACCAGCCGTTCTTCAAGCTCTCGGGCGGTCAAAAGCAGAAGCTCCTCATCGCCATCGCGCTGGGCCGCAACGCCGAGCTGCTCATCATGGACGAGCCCGCGGCGAACCTGGACCCCGAGGCGCGGCACGTCTTCTTCTCGCTGCTGGCCGAGCGGGCCGCGAAGGCGACGATGATCATCTCCTCCCACCGGCTCGACGAGGTCGCCTCGCTCGTCAATCGCGTCATCGAGCTCGATCGCGGCAAGGTGGTGCTCGACGACCGCGTGGCCGACGCGCCCCTGACCGGCGTGCTCGCGTCGACGATCGTCCTGCGCCGGGCCGACGCCGCCATCGCGAAGGCGCTGGGCGAGTGGGGCTTCACCGCGAGCGCCGACGGGCTGCAGTGGGCGGGCACGGTCGCTGGCGCCGACCGCCTGCGCTTCATGGGCATGCTGTCGCGCTACGTTGGCCTGCTCGTGCGCATCGGCATCGAGGAGCAGCACGCCGCGCCGGTGCTCAAGGTGGTGTCGTCGTGAGGTCCGCGCTGACGGTGACGCTCGCGCTGGTCGCCTGCACCCAGTCCGCCGATGGCCCGGCGAAGGTGATGTGGGACCGCGACGCCTGCAAGGCCTGCAGCATGGTGATCTCCGACCGCCACTTCGCCGCGCAGGTGAAGCCGCCGACGGGGCCGACCCAGAAGTTCGACGATGTCGGCTGCGCCCTGAAGTGGCTCGACCGCCAACCCTTCGCGAACGATCCCTCGGTGAAGGTGTGGGTCGCGCGCCATTCCGACGGCGCGTGGATCGACGCCCGCGCCGCCCGCTACGTCGCGGGCAAGACATCGCCGATGGGATTCAACGTGGGCGCGACCGACAGCCCGACCGACGGCCACGACTTCGACACCCAGCGCGCCCAGGTGCGCTCGCTGGCGCAGAAACGTTGAACCTTCACCCTGGAGTGACTCATGGGAACGCTCACCCTCACCGCCCGCCTCGACATCTCGGAGTCGCTGCGCGCGCGCTGGTTCTTCGTCTACTCGCTCATCTTCGGCGGCATCGTCGCGGCCTTCTTCGCGTTCGGGGTTACCGAGTCGCGCGTGCTCGGCTTCATGGGGCTGTCACGGCTGCTGGTGACCTACATCCAGCTGGCGATGGCCATCATGCCCATCTTCATCCTGCTCACCACGGTGCGCAGCGTGGCGGGCGATCGTGAGGCCGGTGTCTTCGAGTACCTGCTGTCGCTGCCGGTGTCGCTGGGCAGTTGGTACTGGGGGCGGTTGATGGGCCGCTTCTTCACGGTGTTCCTCCCGGTGTTCCTCGCGATGTTCGCCGCCGCTGGCTGGGCCACCTTCAAGGGCATCGAGGTGCCGTGGCGCATGTTCGGCATCTACACGGGCCAGCTCGCCGCGATGTCGTGGTGCTTCCTCGGGCTCGGCATGCTGCTGTCGACCTTCGCGCGCTCGACCGACGTGGCGCAGGGCTCGGCCTTCGTGCTGTGGCTCACGTGCCTGCTGTTCCTCGATCTGATTCTGCTGGGTGTCCTCATTCAGGGCCGCATGCCGGCCGAGGGGGTGGTCGCCATCGCGCTCGTGAACCCCTTGCAGGTGTTCCGCACGGGCGCGCTCATGCTGTTCGACCCACAGCTGGTGGTGTTCGGCCCGGCGGCGTTCGTCATCTACGACTGGTTCGGAGGGCCCAACTTCATCGCCTACTCGATGGCGTACCCCTTCCTGCTCGGCACCATCGCGGCCGGCATCGGGTACGTGAACTTCCGACGCGGCGACCTGGTGTGACGTCATGGCCCGCGCTCGTCTCGTCGCGCTGACGTCGAGCCTCGCCGCGGTGGCGTGCGGCGCCGTGCCGGGGGCGCCGCTGGCCTCCGACGACAGCCAGCCGCTGCAACCCCTCGTCGACGCAGCGCCCGCTGGAGGCATCTTGTACGTCCCCGCCGGACGCTGGGCGGGCCCCGTGGTGGTGACGAAGCCGCTGGTCATCGACGGGGCGGGGGGCGCCACCGTGACGGGGAACGGCCATGGAACGGTCATCACGGTGCAGGCGCCGGGCGTCGTCCTCCGCGGGCTGCACCTCACCGGCTCTGGCTCGAGCCACGACGCCATGGACTCGGCGGTGCTGGTCGAGGCCGACGACGTCCGCATCGAGGCAAACGTCATCGGCGACTCGCTCTTCGGCGTCTTCGTGAAGGCAGCGCGCCAGGTGACCGTCTGCGGCAACCGCATCACGTCGAAGCTCGAGGAGCCCAGCCTTCGCGGCGACGGCGTGCGTGTGTGGAACGGCGGGGCGAACCGCATCGTCGGCAACGACGTGCACGCGGCGCGCGACGTCTCCCTGGCCAACACCCGCGACAACGTCGTGCACGGCAACTCGATTCGCAACGGTCGCTACGGCCTGCAGCTCGTCTTTGCGCCTCACAACGCTATCGAAGACAACGTGCTCGACGGCAACCTCACCGGCATCGCGGTGCTGTACTCGAACGACGTCACCGTGCGCCGAAACCTCGTGCAGCACTCGCGCGGCGTGTCGGGCGCGGGGCTCGCCTTCAAAGAGAGCGGTCAGGCCATCGTCGAAGACAACGACGTCATTCACTGCGCGGTGGGCGCCAAGACGAACGCCCCCACCTCGCCCGAGGCCATCATCACCTTCCGCCGCAACCGCTTCGCGCACAACGTGGCCGGCATGGACTTCTACGGAGAGAACGGCGGGCACCTCGTGCACGACAACCGCTTCGAGCGAAACCTCGTGCAGGTCACGACGAGCGGGTCGATGAGCGCGCGGCTCAACGACTGGAAGGGCAACGCCTGGGACGACTACGAGGGCTTCGACCGCGATGGCGATGGCATCGGCGACACGCCCTATGACGTCTACGCCTTCGCCGACCGCATCTGGCAGGAAGAGCCCCAGGCCAGCTTCTTCCGCAACGCCCCGGCGCTCGAGCTGCTCGACTTCCTCGAGCGCCTGGCCCCCTTCGCCTCGCCCGAGCTGACCTTGTCGGATCCGCGCCCGCGAATGGCCCGGTCCGACGAGCCCCGCGTTCCATCGCCGTTCACCCCGACGTGCCCCCTCCCCTGAAGGAAGCCCCCCATGCGCCTGTTCACGCTCGCCCTCTTGACGCTGTCGATGCTCTCGTACGCACAGCCGATGCCTGCTCTCGAGGTGACTCAGGGCAACCAGCTCATCCACGACGTGGCCAAGACAGGCTCGGGCCCGAAGCTCAAGGCCCTCCTCGACGCGACGCCAGCGCTGTTGAACGCGAAGAACGTGCGTGGTTCGACGCCACTCCACCTCGCGGCGATCAACCCCGACGGCACCACCATTCGGGTGCTGCTGGCGGCCGGGGCTGACGTGAACGCCGTCGACGAAGAGGGGTTCACGCCACTGCACATGGCGGCCTTTCACCGGCAGGCCGACCATGCGCTCCTGCTCCTCGAGGCCGGGGCCGACCTCAACGCGAAGACGGTGTCGGGGCGCACGCCGCTGTCGATGGCCGAGAAGGCGCGCGCCGACGAGACGTCGGGCGTCATCTCGCTGTGGATCCTCAAGGGCTGCAAGCCGAAGCAGGGCTGCGGCATCGGCACCACCCGGGCCGTGAAGCCCCTCGTGAAGTGACTACCGCAGCAGCGAGCGCACGAGAGACTCGAGGTGCGTGACGTAGGCATCGACCCATGTGCGCGGCGAATCGTCGGGTGAGGCGAGCAGCCACGGGTTCATGAGCGTGTGGCGGAGCATGAAGAGGCCGCCCGCGTCGGGGGCCTCGAGCTCGAGTTCCAGCGCACCCGCGAGCCGACCTGGCTCGGAGCGCTCGAGGTGCTTGAGCGGCACCGTCGTGCAAGAGCCAAAGAAGGCCGCTTCCCCACCGGATTGATCGGCCGGGTGCACCGCGAGCGCCTCGAAGACCTTCCGCGTGAAGGCGTTGGCGACGGAGAGCGAGCGGTTGCCGACCGGGTTGAAGGCGAGACCAAGCACGTTGCAGTCGGGCTCGAAGGGCACGGCCACGTGCGCGAGCCCAGCGAGGTGCTCCCGCAGCACCGGAACCTGGTCGTAGAGCGACTCGCACGCTTGCACCGAGCGGGTGAGGAGCTGTCCGTAGTGCGCGTGGTCGAGTGGCAATACGCGGTGGTTGAGCGCGACGGCGGCAGCAGCAGCGCCCGGCCTCGAACCTTCGAGACTGTAGCGGCCCGCGTTGCGGTAGCGCGCCTCGTCGTCGGCGGCGGTCGCAAAGACGTACGCGACCTGCTGCATCGCGAGTTCGAAGGCACGCCGGTCACGGCACAGGAACGCACCGGCGCCGTACGGCACATAGCCGAGCTTGTGTGGGTCGACGGTGATGGAGTCGGCCTCGGCGAGCGCGGCGGTCGAACGATGGACCCGCTCGGACGGGAAGTGCCGGAACGTCGTCGCCATGGCCTCTTTGGACCGGAGTGAGCCATCGGCTTCACGGAAGAGCGACGGCAGGTAACCGCCCCATGCCGCGTCGACGTGAAACCAGAACGAGCGCTCCTGCCGCTTGAGCGCCGCGACGCGGTGCAGCTCGTCGAAGGAGCCGAACTCCGTGGTGCCATACACGCCCACCACCGCCAACACGGGCCGCCGCTCGGCCTCGAGTCGCTGCAGCGTGTCTTCCAGCGCGCCGACGTCCATGCGCCCCTCTCGCGTTGGAACGAGCACCAGCTGCGCCTCGCCGAAGCCGAGCAGGCGCATCGCCTTGCCCCACGAGTAGTGGGCGCTGGCTGGAGCGACCACCACGAGCCGGCTCGTCAGCGGGTGCGCTTCGGCGAAGCGGACGAGCCCGAGCGTCTCGACTCGCGCGGCCTGGAGGGCCGCGACCAGCTCCGGGGCGCGGAGAGCCCTGTGCACCAGCGCAAGGCTCCGCGCCGTGGGCCAGCCAAGCAGCGTCCAGTCATCAGCGTCTTCGAGCGTGGGCTCGAGCCAGACGTTGGTGACGCGGCAGGCCTCTCGAACGGCGAGCGGTGCGAGCTTCACCGCCCTCGCGAGGAAGAGGGCCTCGTCGTTCGCGAGGGTGCCGCCCGAGGTGAGGTGGCCGCTCGCGCACGGAACCTGGGTGCCGTCAGTCGCGTAGCCGACCATGCGGCACAGCTGCTGCCCCGCCTCGTGCTCGAGCGCGAGCGTCACTGGCGCGGCCTCTTCGACGATGTTGTTGGGGTTGTAGAGCGTGGTGACGAGCTGGGCGATGAGGCCCGGAAGGAGCAGGTCGCTCATCATGTGCCCGATGTAGCGCGGGTGAAACGTCGGCACCGAGCGCTTGAGCTGCGCCGCGAGCCGGTGGAGCTCGCGCTTCATGCCGGCGACCCGCGCCTGGTAGGCGGGGTCGAACTGCGCGGCCGTCGAGATGGGCGGCGTGTCGTCGGGGTGGAAGTTGCGGCGCCAGTAGACGTGGTCGCGCACCAGCTCGACCAGCACCTGCTCGAAGAGGTCGTTGTTCTCGCCGAACGCGCCAAGGAAGTAGGGAGCCAACGTGCTCACGTCAGGTGTCGAGGACTTGGGCGGCTGCGGCATGGGTGCGCGTAGTGCACACCATGGGCCGCGCGATCGGCGCCCTCGTCGTTTCCTTTCGCAACGACCCATGTTTCATTCTGAACTTCATTGGCGCTGGCGCACTCGGGTGCGCGCAGTGGTTCACGCGTTGCAGCGAGCGCAGCCCACCATGGGGAAGGCGGGGCTGGACGAGCTTCAGAGCCGATGGCGCAGGGCACGGTTCGCGGCACTTCACGCGGTCGCGGGCGAACGCGACGCGGAGTCTGAGGGCGAGCTCGTCGAGCGGGCCTTCGCGGTCGATGCACGGGAAGCGTCACGGCGGCTCTTCGAGAACGGCCTCACCCTTGGCCGAGGCTACGCCCGCCATCGCGGCGCCATCCACCTCGACGACGTGCCTCACGTCGCCTCGGCGCTCGGCTCGCCTTGCCTCATGGGGACGTGGCAGCGGCTGCCTGACGACGACGCGTATGTGCTCGAGCGGCGCGCCTGTGGAGCGTCCAGGCATGTCTGCGACGCCTGGCGAGAAGCAACCGACGGGCTCTTCCTGGGGCTCTGCGGAGAAGCGCGCACCACGAGGCATCGCAGCGGCGGGTGCGGCGACGCGGTGTGCCTCGACGTCGTCTACACGAGGGCCGACAGCCCATTGCGTCACGGTGTCTTCCCCGAAGAGATGCTGCGCCCCCTCGAGGCCGTGGCACGGTTCCTCAACCGGCTCGCCGGCACCTCGGTGCGCTTCCTCGGCGTGTCCGAAGGGGTGCTGCTCTATGAACTGCACGTCGACGGCTGTGGTGGCGGGGCCGCCGTCACCGAGCTGTTGCGCCGCTCCATCCGTTCTCGCTGGCCCCGGCTCGAGGTGCGCGACGTCACCCCGCGCGCCGTTCTGGCCGCCGACGGCACCGATTTCCACCAGGAGGCTCCATGACCCGACGTGACCCGCAGCTCGATCGCCGCTCCCTGCTGCAAGGCCTGGCCGGCCTTGGCGCCGCGCTCTCAACGACTGGCGCCGCGGCCGCGCCGTTGCGGTTCCTCAAGCCGGTGTCCGTCGACAACCCCCTCGCCGCGTACCCCAACCGCTCGTGGGAGCGCGTGTACCGCAACATCTTCAACGCCGACTCCTCGTACGTCTTTCTCTGCGCGCCGAACGACACGCACAACTGCTTGCTGCGCGCGTACGTGAAGAACGGCGTCGTCACGCGCATCGGGCCGACCTTCGGCTACGGCAAGGCAGAAGACTCGAGCGGAAACCGCGCCTCGGCCCGGTGGGATCCCCGCATCTGCCAGAAGGGACTCGCGCTGGTGCGGCGCATCTACGGAGATCGCCGGGTCAAGTCGCCGATGGTCCGCCTCGGGTTCAAGCAGTGGGCTGACGCCGGGTTCCCCCGGGATCCAAAGACGGGCGTGGTCGACCCGAAGTACCTGCAGCGCGGCAAAGACGGCTGGGTGCGCGTCAGCTGGGACGAGGCCTTCTCGTATTCCGCGCGCGCTCTCGACAACATCGCGCGCACGTACTCGGGCCCGAAGGGGGCGTCGAACCTCTCGGCGCAGGGCTACGACCCGGCGATGATCGAGGCCACCGAGGGCTCGGGCATGCAGACCTTCAAGCTGCGCGGAGGCATGGCCTTTCTGGGTGCGACACGCATCTACGGCCTGTACCGCTTCGCCAACATGATGGCCCTGGCGGATGCCGCGATTCGGCAGGTGAAGCCCGAAGACGCGGTGGGGGCGCGAGGGTGGGACAGCTACTCGTGGCACACTGACCTGCCGCCGGGCCACCCGATGGTGACCGGCTCGCAGACCAACGACTTCGATCTCTTCTCCGTCGAGCACGCGAAGCTGTGTCTGGTGTGGGGCATGAACTGGATCACCACCAAGATGCCCGACTCGCACTGGCTCACCGAGGCGCGGCTGAAGGGCACGAAGACCGTCGCCATCACCGTCGAGTACTCGGCCACCGCCAGCAAGTGTGACGAGGTCATCGTCATTCGTCCGGGCTCCGACCCGGCTTTCGCGCTCGGCCTCGCGCAGGTCATCATCTCGAAGAAGAAGTTCGACCCCGCGTGGGTGGCGGCCAACACCGACCTGCCCTTCCTGGTGCGTATGGACACGCTTCAGCCGCTGCGGCCGGAAGAGGCGATCGCCAACTTCCAGACCGAGGCACCGAAGAACATCACCTTCCTGCCCAAGGGTCAGAAGGCACCGCCCGTCACGCAGCAGCGTCAGCAGGTGGCGCCCGAAGACATGGCGGGAGACTTCCGGGCGCACGTCGTGTGGAACGCCACGAAGAAGGCGCTCGCGCCCATCACTCGCGATCACGTCGGGAAGCAGTTCTCCGCGCTCAAGATGTCAGCCGACCTGCGCTACCGGGGGCAGGTCAAGCTGGTGAGCGGCGAGACGGTCGAGGTCCGTACGCAGTTCGACCTGCTGGCCGAGTACCTCGACGCAAACCTCACCCCCGAGCAGACCGAACGAATCACCGGTGCGCCCGCGACGGCCATCGTCGCGCTGGCCGAGGACATCGCCCGCAACCCCGAGAAGACGATCATCCCCACTGGCATGGGGCCCAACCAGTTCTTCAACGCCGACCTGAAAGACCGGGCCATCTTCCTCGTGGCGGCGCTCACGCGGAACATCGGATTCCCCGGCGGAAACGTGGGCAGCTACGCGGGCAACTACCGCACGGCCATCTTCGGAGGAATGCCGCAGTACGTGGTGGAAGACCCGTTTGAGCCCACGCTCGACCCGAACGCGAAGCCAAAGCTCAAGAAGTATTTGCACTACGAGTCCTTGCACTACTTCAACTACGGCGACCGGCCGCTGCGGCAAGGCAACACGCTCTTCACTGGTCACGGCCATCTTCCCGCGCCCACCAAGGCGATGTGGCTGAACAACTCGAACAGCGTCATCGGCAACGTGAAGTGGCACTACGATGTCGTCAACAACACGTTGCCGCGAGTCGAGTTCATCGCCTTCTCGGACTGGTGGTGGACCGGGTCGTGCGAGTACGCCGACATCGTCTTCGCCTGTGACAGCTGGGCCGAGTTCAAACACCCCGACATGACTGCCTCGTGCACGAACCCGTTCGTGCAGATGTTCCCCAGGGGGCAGATCAAGCGCGTCTTCGACACCCGCAGCGACGTCGAGATCATCGCGGGCGTCTCGAAGGCCCTGGGTGCGCTCTACAGGGACGAACGCTTCGCGCAGATGTGGAAGTTCGTCGACGACGACAACGTCGAGGCCTACCTGCAGCGCATCATCGACGAGTCTCCTGGGCTCAAGGGCTATCGCGTCGAGGTGCTCCTGCAGAAGGCAGCGCAGGGCGTTCCGGCGCTCGTCAACAACCGCACCTACCCCCGCATCTCGTCGTACGAGCAGGCGAAGGGAGAGCAGCCCTGGCACACGAAGTCGGGCCGGCTCGAGTTCTACCGCCCGGAGCAGGACTTCCTCGACGCAGGCGAGAACCTGGTCGTCTACCGGGAGCCGGTGGACTCGACGGTGCACGAGCCCAACGTCATCCTCGCGAGGCCGCACCCGGCGGTTCGCCCGCGCTCTCCCGAGTCGTACGGCCTTTCGTCTTCCGACCAGTCGACCGAAGCGCGGCAGGTGCGCAACGTGCTGAAGAACACCGACGAGCTCCTCGCGTCGAAGCACCCGCTCACCGACAAGGGCTTCAAGTACGTCTACCACACGCCGAAATACAGACACGGTGCCCACACCACGCCCGTCGACACGGACTTTACGGGTGTGCTCTTCGGCCCCTTCGGTGACGTGTACCGGCACGACAAGCGCCTGCCGTCGGTGACCGAGGCCTACGTCGACATCAACCCGCTCGACGCGAAGGAACTCGGCCTCGAAGACGGAGACTACGTCTTCATCGACGCCGACCCGAGCGACCGCCCCTACCGGAACTGGAAGCCCGGCACCGAGGCCTACAAGGTGGCCCGGCTCCTGCTGCGCGTGCGCTACTACCCGGGCACTCCGCGGCGCATCACCCGCACCTGGCACAACATGTACGGCGCCACGTTCGGCTCCGTGAAGGGCGCCGAGACCCGGCCTGACGGCCTCGCGAAGAACCCCCTCACCAACTACCAGGCGATGTTTCGCACCGGGAGTCACCAGTCGGCCACCCGCGCCTGGCTGCGGCCCACGCTCATGACTGAGACGCTGGTGCACAAAGACCTCTTCGGCCAGGTGCTGATGAAGGGCTTCGCGGCTGACATCCACTGTCCGGTGGGCGCGCCGCGTGAAGCCTTCGTGAAGTTCACCCGAGCCGAAGAGGGCGGTCTCAACGGCAAGGGGCTGTGGCGCCCGGCGGCGCTCGGGCTGCGCCCCACCTACGAGCGCGACGGCATGAAGCAATACCTCACTGGCGGCTTCACGAAGATCAGCTGAAAGGGACGACCTCGATGAGCACCGTGAAGAACTGGCAGCTGAAGCGTGACATGGAATACGCCTTCGATGAAGCGCGCCCGAAGCGGCAGTGGGCGATCATCTTCGACCTCAACAAGTGCATCGCCTGTCAGACCTGTACCCTCGCCTGCAAGACGACGTGGACCAGCGGGAAGGGCCAGGAATACATGTTCTGGAACAACGTCGAGACCAAGCCCTACGGGAGCTACCCCCTGGGCTGGGACGTCAGCGTGCTCGAGAAGCTCGGCAAGCAGGACTGGGCGAAGAACGGCGCCTACCAGGGCAAGACGATCTTCGAGGCCGCGCCGCCCGAAGAGCGGGCCGTGCACTTCTCGCCCGTCGACGAAGACTGGATGTATCCGAACCACGGCGAAGACGACTGCGTCGGCCAGCAGAACGAGGGGGGTCACGTCGGGGCGCTGCCGCACGACAAGTGGTTTTTCTACCTGCCGCGCACCTGCGCGCACTGCACCTACCCGGCCTGCCTCGCGGCGTGCCCGCGCAAGGCCATCTACAAGCGCGAGGAGGACGGCATCGTTCTCATCGACCAGTCTCGCTGCAAGGGGTACGGCGAGTGCGTGAAAGCCTGCCCGTACAAGAAGTCGATGTACAACCCACACACGCGCGTGTCGGAGAAGTGCGTGGGCTGCTACCCGGCCGTCGAGCAGGGCATTCAGCCCCAGTGCGTCGTCAACTGCATCGGGAAGATCCGCGTGATGGGGTTCATCAACCCGCCGTGGAAGGCCCGCAAGGACAACCCTGTCGACTACCTCGTGCACGAGAAGCAGATCGCTCTGCCCTACTACCCGCAGCTCGGGCTCGAGCCGAACATCTATTACATCCCTCCCATTCACGCCGACCGGCAGTACCTGCGGCAGATGTTCGGGCCGCTCGTCGACGGCGCCATCGAGCGCTACCGCACGCTCTCGAAAGATCCCACCACTGCCGGGCTCCTCACCCTCATCGGAAGCAGCGACCGCATCATGCACCGCTTCACCGTGGCTGGCGGAATGGCCACGGGGTTCGATGATCGCAACACCGAGGTGGTGAAGGTGCCCGTCACCGAGCCCGTCATCGAGCGGCCGGCCTGGGACGAAAAGCTCGTGACCATTCGCACCAACACGCCGTGATGAGGACCCAACATGCGCTCGCTCCTTCTGGCAGCCACTCTCGCCTCAGCCGCCGCCCTCGCTCAGGATCTCGAGGTGCGCTCCGTCAAGGCCGACCTCTCGAAAGACGACCCCGCCGCCCCGTACTGGGCCTCGGCGCCCGAAACGAACGTCTCGCTCATCGGCCAGCCGATGGTCGTGCCTCGCCCCGGGTCGACCACCACCGCCAACCTCACCGTGCAGGCCGTCCATGATGGCAAGCGCATCGCGTTCCGCCTCCGCTGGGCCGACACCGAGAAGAGCGAGGCAGGCCCGCTCGGCAAGTTCTCGGACGCCGCGGCGATTCAGTTCCCCGCGCAGGCCGGTGACTTCCCCCCGCCGGTCATGATGGGCGCAAAGGGGCTCCCGGTGCACCTCTTCCACTGGCGGGCGCAGTACCAGCGCGATCGCGAGCAGGGCAAACCAGACATCAAGACCCTCTACCCGAATGGTTCCATCGACATCTACCCGATGGAGTTCCCGGCGGCCGAGGCCAACCGGGGCCTCTCCGAGAAGGATCAAGAGAAGTTCTCGCCGGCCCGCGCGGAAGGCAACCCCCAAGCCTACGCGAAGACCGGCGTCGACGAGATCATCGCCGAGGGCTTCAGCACCTCACAGGTGCAGGAGGGCCACTCGAGCAGCGGCCAGGGCGTATGGAAGGACGGCGGGTGGACGCTCGTCATCTCGCGACCGCTGGTCATCGAGGGTGGCTCGACCCTGAAGCCCGGAGCGAAGAGCTGGGCCGCCTTCGCCGTGTGGCAGGGGGGGCAGGGCGAGGTCGGCAGCCGCAAGTGCCTGACGATGGCGTGGAGCACGCTGGTCTGGAAGGAATGACGATGACGACGACATTGGAAGATCGCGCGCTGCGCTTCGGCCTGGCGGCCACCGTTTCGGCCTACCCGACTGAGTCCTTTCCCCTGCGGCTGGGGGCCTTCACCGACGCGGTTGGCACCGAGCGCTGGGCCAGCCCGTTGTTGTCGTCGTCTGAGACGCGCGATGGGCTCGAGGCCCTCCGCGCGGACTTCCTGCAGACCTTCGAGGTCGGGCACGGCACGGTGCCGCTCAACGAGACGGCCTACGGGCGCACGGCCGGCATGTCGAAGGGCACCGAGCTGGCCGACCTCGCGGGCTTCTACGCGGCGTACGGCCTCGAAGCTGTCGAAGGGCACGAAGCGTTCGACCACCTCGCCGTCGAGCTCGAGTTCTACGCGGCGTTGCTGGCGCGACAGGCCCTCCTCGAGACGGCCGGCGATCGAGAAGGCGTCGAAGTGGTGCAGGCGACCCGGGTGTCCTTCCTGGCCGATCATCTGGGCCGGCTCGCCACCGGGCTGTCGACCCACGTGGCCGTTCGCGCCGACTCAGCCTGGGCGGGTGCTGCGCGCTTCACCGTCGGCCTCATCCTCGAAGAGTGCGCGGCGCTGGGTGTCACGCCTGTGCCCCTGAGCTTCCTGTCAGTCCAGGAGCCCGATGAGGTGGCGTGCGCCGTCAACCTCAACCCTGCCGGCGGGCGCGGCCAGAAGGGCTGAAGCGTCATGCACACCGTCGGCACGCTCCGGGTGAACCTGCTCGAGCAGTGTCAGCTGCGTTGCCAGTACTGCCTGCCTGGAACGCTCAAGCCCTTCACCAGCGCTCGGCATCGGCTCTCGGTGACCGACTACGCACGCATCGCGACCTGCTTCCGGGGCCTCGGCCTGCGGAAGGTACGATTCACGGGCGGCGAGCCGCTTCTCCACCCCCAGCTGACCGAAATAGTCGCCGCCTTCCGGGACGCGCTGCCCGAGGTGCGGCTGGCGGTGACGACCAACGGCCTGCGCCTCGCCGAGCGCCTCGACGAGCTGATCGCCGCGGGCCTTCGCGGCGCCACCGTGCACCTCGACAGCCTCGACGCCGGGCGATACCGCGAGCTCATGGGCGAGGGCGACCCGGCGCGGGCGCTCGAGGCGGTGGTGCAGGCACGGGGGCGCCTCGACACGGTGAAGATCAATTGCGTGGTGCAGCGAGACCGGAACGTCGACGAGCTGTGGTCGTTCCTCGAGCTGTCTCGCGAGTTGGGCACCGAGGTGCGCTTCATCGAACTCATGAACACTGGCAGCGCGGTCGTGTACACCCGCAAGGCCTTCGTCAGCGGCGCCGAGATCATCCGACGCCTCTCCGAGCGAGAGCCGGTGACGCACCTGCCCCGTCGCCACCCGGCCGACCCCTCGGCGCTCTACCGCACGGCGAGCGGAATCACCTTCGGCGTCATCGCGTCCGACACCGCCCCCTTCTGCAGCGACTGCGACCGCTTGAGGTTGACACCTGACGGCCGCCTTCGTGGATGCCTCTACGAAGCCGGAGGCTTGCCTCTCGCCGACGTGCTTCGCCACGCAACCAATGCGGCTGGCGCAGCCCTCGTGACGCAAGCGCTGCGCATCAAGCGCAGCCACCACCCGCTCACGTTGGTCGAGCGTGTTCCATTCAGCATGTCGGAAGCGGGCGGTTGAGTTCACGACGTTCCGAATCGGAACTGCGTCATCCGGTTGTCCCAGAGGCGCGAGGTGGCACACGCGGTGCTTTGAGCGACGTCATGCTCGATAGACACCAGACCATCGCCGCCGTCGTCCTCGACCACTCGGAGTGCGCGGAGGTGTTCGCGCGACACCGCATCAACTTCTGCTGCCAGGGAAACGTAAGCCTCGAGGCGGCGGCTTCGAAGGGCGGTCTCGACCTCGATGCGCTGCTGACCGAACTGGCGCAGGTCATCACCTTGCGTGGCGGCGGTGAGGCCGTCGACCCGCGCACCCTGACGACGCCGCAGCTCGTGCAGCACATCGTAGTGCGACACCACGACTCGATTCGCCGCAGCCTCCCTTTCGTGAACTCGTTGTCGCTCAAGGTGGCGCGGGTGCACGGCGAGCGCGAGCCATCGCTCATCATCCTGCATCAGGCCCTGCTCGACTTCGCCGAGGCCTTCCTCCCGCACCTCGACGCCGAGGAGCAGACCCTCTTCCCTGCCCTCGCCACCATCGACGCGCTGGGTGGACCGGTGCCGGACCGGCTCCTCGCAGCGATGCAGCATGATCACCGAGAGGTCGTCGAATTGCTCGAGCACGTGCGCGAGCTCACCCATGACTTCACGCCGCCCGAGCAGGCCTGCGGCAGCTATCGCGCGCTCTTCTCGGAGCTCGCCCAACTCGAGGCCGACACGCTCCAGCACATTCACCTCGAGAACCACGTCCTGCGACCGCGCTTCATCGCCGATGCCCCACGTGCATGAGCGAGCCTGGAGCCTCCATGAGTCCGTCGTTCTCCGATGAGCTGATGAAACGCGGCGTGCTCGAGGCCCTGCGAGACGTCATCGACCCCGAGGTGGGCCTCAACATCGTCGACCTGGGCCTCGTCTACGGCGTCGACGTAGCTGGCGACGACGTGAAGGTGACGATGACGATGACGACAGCCGCCTGCCCGCTGGGAGAGCAGATCGTTCGAGACGCCGAAGCCCGGCTCGGCGCCATCGACGGCCTCGGCACCGTCGCGGTCGAGCTCGTCTGGGAGCCCGCGTGGACGCCCGAGCGCATGTCCCCCGAAGCGAAGGAGGCGCTCGGATGGTCGCCGTGACGATGAGCCGGGTCCGCCCGAGAGATGATGCCCCCTGGGGTCGCCGGGGCCTGTTGGTGATTGCCGCTGCGACGGCCCTCACCGCGGTGCTCGCCGGCCTCGCGCGCGTCGGCCTCGGGCTGTCGATGGGGCCCGCCCATGCCGCGAACCACGGGCCGCTCTTCGTGCTGGGCGGCTTCGGTACCGTCATCGCCCTCGAGCGCGCCGTCGCCCTCGCCCACCCGGCGGCGATGGCGGCGCCAGCGTTGAGCGCGGCCGCGGCCGTCTCGATGCTGGGCGGGCTGGCCGTCGCGCCGTGGCTCACGCTCGCGAGCTCGGTGGCGCTCGTCGCCATCAACGTCGTGATCGTGCGCCGGCAGGCCGCCGCCTTCACCTGGCTGATGCTCCTGGGCTCGGTGGTGTTGGCGCTGGGGACGTTCGCCTGGGCGCGGAGCGCGCCGGTCTTCACCGTCATGCCCGCGTGGATGGCGTTCTTCGTGCTCACCATCGTCGCCGAGCGGCTCGAGCTGTCACGCCTCGCGCCCACGCCAACGTGGGCCTCGCGCTTCCTCGTCGGGCTCTGCGTCTCGTTCGCGGTGTCAGCGCTCGTGCGCATCATCAGCGACTCGGCGGTCCTCTGGCCTTTCGGCCTGACGATGGCGCTCATCGCCGGGTGGCAGCTCCAGTACGACCTCGCGCGGCGCACCATTCGACTCGCGGGCCTCCCACGCTTCACGGCCACGGGGGTGCTGCTGGGCGCGGTGTGGCTCCTCGTCACCGGAGTCTTGTTCACGGTGTCGGACGTGCCCCCGTCTGGTCCCCGCTACGACGCGGCGCTGCACGGCGTCTTCGTCGGTTTCGTGCTGTCGATGGTCTTCGCCCACGCCCCCATCATTCTGCCGGCCGTCGCGCGGGTTCCGCTGCCGTACCACCCGGTGCTGTTCGTCCCGCTGCTGCTGCTGCACCTGGGCCTCGTCGCGCGCGTCGTCGGCGACGTGTCGGCCGACCTTCCGCTCCGCCAGGTGGGCTCGGCCGCGAACGGAGTGGCGCTGGCCGTATTCGTCCTCTCGACGCTGGTGGCCCGGTCGCGAGGCCCGGTGGCCGGGTGACGAGGCCGAAATGGCTCATCGCGAGCGCGGCGCTCGTGCTCCTCGCGGGCGCCGCGCAGCTCGCCCGCACCCGCACCAGCAACCCACCAGAAGGGACGAGCGAGGCCTTGCAGGCCCCACCCGAGGTCGCGCAGGT
This sequence comes from Myxococcaceae bacterium, assembly GCA_025459425.1. Classification (GTDB taxonomy): domain Bacteria; phylum Myxococcota; class Myxococcia; order Myxococcales; family Myxococcaceae; genus Xiheimicrobium. The sequence goes on from JALOQF010000053.1 coordinate 19,710, forward strand.
GCTCGAGCGCTGCTGCTACGACTGCCACTCGAACCGCACCCAGTGGCCCTGGTACGCGAGCGTCACGCCCGTCTCGGAGTTCGTCGTGAAGTTCGTCGCCGAAGGCCGAAAACGAATGAACTTCTCGCAGTGGACGGCGCTCAGCGTGAGCCGCCGCGCGCACCGCCTGGAAGACATCGTCGAGATGCTCACCGAAGACGAGATGCCGCCGAAGGAGTACCGGCTCATGCACCCGCAGGCGATTCCCACCGCGGCCGAGCGTGAGCTCGTCATCCGCTGGGCCGAAGCCGAAGCCCGAGCACTGCGAACTCCGCCGCCCTGACGCCCGTGGCAGGCGGCTTGCTCAGGGCGAAGGCATGGCGCTCGCCGTCCTTCACCCGCCCCGCTCCTGCGCGGCTTCGAACGAACGCCTCGTGGCCCGGGGGCTGGCGCTGGCGCTGCTGGGCACCTTCGCGCTGGGTCTGTGGATGCGACTGGCGATGCTCGGGCTGGTGCCGCTCGGGCTGGAGTTCTCACACGTTCGCCACGCGCACTCGCACCTGGGCGCGTACGGCGTGCTGTTCCCGCTGGCGTTCCTCGCGTGGCGTCGCACCGGAGCCTTCGCCCTGCCCCGCTGGGCGCTCGCCCTCTACACCGTGAGCACGGTCGCCTCGGTCGCCGGCTTCCTCACCCGGGGCTACGGCGCGCTCGCGATCGCAGGCAGCACGGTCGTCGCGGCCGGGTGGCTGTGGGGCGCCTGGGGCCTTCGGCATCGTCTCATGCGCACGACCGACCCGCTCTCGCTCGTCCCCCTCTCCATCGTCGCCGCGCTCTCGTGTGTCCCGTTCATCGCGCTGATGCTCCGGAAGGCCCCTGCGTTCGCCCAACAGCTGGTCGCCACGTTTCTCGGTGCGCTGCTCTTGCTGGTGGTGGCGCCCTCAGCCCTCTCGGCCCTCGGCGCGCGCCTGAGGTGGACCCCGGCGCTGTGGCTGTGTGGTGTGGCGGGCGTCGCGTCGTTGGGGCTGTGGGAGCACCCGGTGACCCGCGCCGGACTCGTGGTCTACGCCGCGGCGCTGGGGCTGGTGGCGCTGCGGCCCTCGCTCCGACTCGTCACCCGGTGGTCCTGGGGGCTGCTCGGGCTCGGCCTGGGCGCCCTCGCACTGGGACTGGTGCCCAACGTTCGCCCGTCGGTCCTCGGCGCCATCCACTTCCTCGTGTTGGCGCCGGTGCTGCTGTCACTCGCGCCGCTGGCCTGGGAGCCCCGCTCGACCGCCGCCGAGCTCGTGCTGCTCGTGGCGGTGTCAGCCGTCGCGGCCCCCTTGCTCGCCCAGGCCTTCGGACACGTCGCTGGAACGTTCGCGATCACCACGACCGCCTCGTTCCTCGTCGCCGGCTGGTGGAGCTGGGCCTCCCTCGCGTCACCGAGCGTTTCAGAATGAACCCACGCAATCGCTTCAGCTCCGGGTGTTTCAGTTTGAACTTCGCGCAGGCGCTGCGCCAGTTCTGCTTCACGAAGCACCGGGGGCCGCCTCACGTGCGGCGCGGTGTCGCAGCGCGAACGGCGACGAGAACGGGCATTTCTTTCGGCATGTGGAGCCGCCTCGGTCGCCTGCTGGTGCTCGTCTTCGCCCTCGCCCCCGCCGTCTCGACGGCCGCGGCCTGCTGCATGTCGGCGACGACCTTCGGCGTGGGCCGGCTGCTGGCGTGGGAAGACTTCGCCGCTGGCGTGCAGCTCGGGCACACGCGCATCCTCGGCCAGTGGGACCCGCAGGGGACGCTGCGGCTCCATGGGAGTTCCTTCTCCGATGGCCTCACGCGCGTCGAGCCGTGGGCCATCGTTCGCCTGCATGAGCGGCTTCAGCTCCAGGCGCGCGTGCCAGTGCTGGTGAACGACCGCGCCGTCGGTGCCATGTCACAGGTGGCGGCGGGCCTGGGCGATCTCGGCGGTGCGCTCCGCTGGGAAGCCGTCTCGCTGGGCGAGTTCGAGCGCCTGCCCTCGCTGGGCTTCGCGCTCGGCGTGCTCGCCCCAACAGGAAGACGCGCGGAGCAGGCCTTCGCGCCCCTCGGCGCAGGCGCGACGGGGCGCGGGGCCTGGGGCGCCTCGCTCGCGCTCGAGAGTGAGTACACGGTGCTGCCGTGGTTCGTACGCCTCGACGCGGGCGTGAGCCTCTTCGCGCCCTTCACGCGCTCCGACACGGGCGCCACCCAGCAGTTCGGCCCGGTGGTGCAGGCGATGCTGTCGGGCGGGCGCGAGCTGGTGCCGGACAAGCTGGTGCTCGCGATGGCGACCCAGGTGGAATGGGAAGGCGCGCTGCGGCTCCAGGGAGAGCTGGTCTCGTCTTCGCAAGCGTTCGTCCCGTCGGTGGTGACGTCGCTGTCCTGGCGGGCCGACCCGCACGTCACCCTCGTCGCCGCGCTCTCGGCCAGCGTGTGGCCGAGCGGGTTCGCGTTCAACCGCGACGCCCGCGTCGGGTTCGTCCTTGGAGGTCGTTATGGGTACTTCTGATCGTCTCACCCTGACGGTGCTCACGCTGCTGGCCTCGGCCTGCGCCACCGCGCCCTCAGCTCTTCGCGGGGCGACGACGAGCCCCAGCCTCATCGCGCCCGACGGCTCGCAGACGACGCTCGCCGCGGTGACGAGCTCGCACGAGGCCACGGTGCTCGTCTTCTGGAGCGCGGGCTGCCCGTGCGTGCGGCGCTACCAGGCGCGCGTCGACGCCATCGCGGCGCGCTACGCGTCGTCGCGGGTGCGCGTCATCGGGCTGTCGAGCAACGCCGGAGAGCACTTCACCGACGCCCAACGAGTCGCGATGGAGCGTGGCGTGCAGATTCCGCTGTACCGCGACGAAGGTGGCGCGGTGGCCTCGCTGGTGGGCGCCCGCTCGACGCCGACGGTGGCCGTGCTCGACCCGACCGGCCGCGTGCGCTTTCTCGGATGGGTCGACAACGAGCGTGAGCCCGGCGACCAGGGCCGCGAGCCGTGGCTCGAGCGCGCCCTCGATGGCGTGCTGTCACAGCGCCGCTTCGTCGCCCGCACACCGACGTGGGGCTGCACCATCACGAAGTCGCTCTTCACCCCCGAGGCGAAGGCCTGCACCGTCGTTCACTGACTGAACTCACCCCGAAAGGAACCGTCATGTCCCGTTGTTCACTCCTCCTCACCCTGCCCCTCATCCTCGTCGCGTGCGGCCACGCCCATCAGGAACCGGCCGGCCCCACACGAACCACGCTCGCCCAGGTGACCAGTGATGGCCTTGCTGCCGAGCTGTCGTCGACTGCGGCGCTGTCCACCGGGCTGTCGACGGTGTGGCTCACGCTCTCCGAGAACGGCCAGCTCGTCACGGACGCGACAGTGACGCTGCTTCCGGAGATGACGATGCCCGACCGGAAGCACGCGTGCCCCGTCGTGGGCGACGTCACCCACGAGGGCTTGGGCATCTACCGTGGCCAGCTCGTCTTCCAGATGCCGAGCGGCGACACCGGCACCTGGTCACTCGCTGCGAAGGTGGTGCGCGGCGGCCGTGAGACGCTCGTTCGTTTCGACAGCCTCGCCATCGGCGACAGTGGCTTGTCGCGCAGCTTCACCGTGGCCAACGCCGCCATGCCCACGATGCCGACGCGCTACGTGATGAGTGTCTCGTTCCCAGAGGGCAAGAAGGTGGGACTCAACCCGGTCGTCGTCACGCTGCACCGCATGAAGGACATGATGACGTTCCCGGCGGTCGATGACGCAACCGTCGAGATGGTGCCCGAGATGCCCGCGCATGGGCACGGCTCGCCGAACAACGTCGCGCCAGCCTCGAAGGGCGCGGGCCGCTACGAGGGCGTCGTCAACTTCACGATGCCCGGCGAGTGGAAGACGACCTTCACCGTCTCGTCCGCCGGCTCCGTCATGCAGACGTTCGCCATCGACCTGATGCTGTGATGCGCACGCTCTGCCCTTGCGCGCTTGCAGCAGGGAAACGCACGATTCGCGTTTCGTCCTGGAACACTGCAGACCACGAGGCGTGCTGGCGCCTCCAATCGTGACGCCCGACAAGCCTTCGCGTTTCGTTCCGTAACGGATCGGCCATTGACGCGACGAGGCATGACTCCTGCTGATGCACAGCGCCCAGACAGGGAGTGCACGATGCGTCGTCTCAGCTTGAGTTCATGGTCGGTCGCTCTCTGGGCGACCCTGGTTGCCTCGTCGGCCGTTCGAGCCGAGGAGGCCGATGGTGGGTTCCTCGACGCAGCCATGCCCGCCGACGCGGGCGTGGCCGCGCCTGATGCGGGGCTCCCGTCACCGCCGCCGGTGGCCCTCGGGTTCGACCCGTCCCAGACGTTGTGGGGGCCTGCCAGGAAGTCCTCGGGTGACTTGTTCCGCAGCGCAGCGGCAGCCCCCACCGAGGGACCCTTGCGGTGGACGTGGAACGAGTTCTCGCTCGCGCTCGGGGTGCAGTACCTCGCGCGGGCCGAAGCGCGGGACAATGCCGACCTCCGGGGCGAGGTGCGTGACTTCTCGTTTGGAGTCGACCACCGCGCTCGCGTCTCGGCTCGCGCCTCGGCCTTCGGGAAGGTGGGCGCGCTGCTCGAGCTGCAAGACGTCCGGTTCTGGGGCACCGAGGCCTCGACCGTCGCGTTGCTCCCGGCGGTCGGCGTTCATCAGGCCTTCGTCGATCTCAAGCCGACCCGCTGGCTCGACGTGCGCATCGGCCGCCAGGAGCTCAGCTACGGAGAAGACCGCCTCATCGGCAACCTCGACTGGGCGATGAACGCGCGCTCGTTCAACGGCGTCTTCGTGCGCGCCTCGCCCCTGACCAACCTCACTGTCGATGGCTTTGGCATGATGCTCAAGCCGCCGGCGTTCCTCACTGATTCGATCAACAACCGGTTCCAGAATTCCGGCTCGTACTTCACTGGACTCTACGTGCGCTGGCGCCCTGGCAAGGCGGCGCTCGATGGCTATGCGCTCGGGCTGCTGGAAGACCCCTCGACGGCGATGAGCGGCTTCTCGCCGGACCACAACCGCCTCACGCTCGGAGGCCGCGGCCAGCTCCCGGTGGGCCCGCTGGTGCTGCTGGGTGAGGGCGCCCTGCAGCTCGGCCAGACGGCGCAGAAGGAGCGCGTGCTGGCCGGCGCCTTCGCCACCCGCGTGACGTGGAACCTGCCCGTGGGGCTGTACCTGCTGGCCGAGTTTGACGGCGCCACCGGAGACGGGACGCCAGGCGATGGCGTCAACTCGACCTTCAACCATCTCTTCCCGACGGCGCACGTACACTTCGGCTTCATGGACTACGTCGCGTGGCAGAACGTGCTCGGCGCGCGCGGCACCGTGGGCTTCAAGAAGCCGTGGCTTCATGCCTGGGTCGACGTGCATCACCTGCGCGCGTGGGATGCGCGGGGCACCTGGTTCGCGGCCAATGGCAGCGTCTTCGTCGCGGCCGACCCGAACCGCACCGCGGACGTGATGGGAAATGAGATCGATGTGTCCGTCACGGTCCCCATCACCCAGGCCCTCTCGCTCGCCGGCTGCTTCAGCGTGTTCCTGCCTGGCGGCATGGCAGCGGCGCAGCCCTCTGGCGTGGGACGTGGGCAGAGCGTCTCGACGTGGGGCTTCGTCTCGATTCGTGCGCAGCTGTAGAAGGTTCGACGACGGAAGCTCCACGAAATGAAGACACGTTCGGCACGCGAGGCGCAGTACGACCCGCTCGGCTCGAGGTTCCCATGACGAACACCCGTCTTTTCACCGGCGCGCTGCTCGCGGCTGGCGTCTCGGTCGGCGCCTTCGCTGGCGTGGGCGGCTTCACCTTCTCGTACGCGTCTGGCGCGTCGTACCTGCGCACCGCCCCGGAGGCCTGCGTCAACTGTCACATCATGCAGCCGCAGTACGACGCGTGGCAGAAGGGCTCGCACCACGCGGTCGCCGTGTGCGTCGACTGCCACCTCCCCGAGGCCTTCATTCCAAAGTATCTCGCCAAGGCCGAGAACGGCTGGCGCCACGGCAAGATGTTCACGCTCCAGAACTTCAAGGAGCCCATCGAGGTGGGCGCGGCTGGCAAAGAGATTCTGCAGGCCAACTGTCAGCGCTGCCACGCGCCGCTGGTGGGCGACCTGACCCACGGCGGCACGGCGACCGGCAAGGACGAGCTGCGCTGCGTGCACTGCCACCGCACCGTCGGCCACGGCGCCCCGACTGGCCTCGGCGGGCCACTCCAGGCCGCCGAACTGATTCCCCACCAGCCCACCACCACCACGACCGGGAAGACTCCATGAGCTCCGTCACCAAGAGAACGTTCGTCGCCGTCATCATCATCGCGGCGCTGGCCACCGCTGGCGTCACTGCCCTGCTCACCAACATCTTCGAGCGAAAGGTCGAGCAGAAGACGACCTCGCTGCGGGTCGTCGAGGTAGGTGAGGACGACACCGACCCCGCGAAGTGGGGCCAGAACTGGCCCTCGCAGTACGACAGCTACCAGCGCACGGCCATCAAGACGCTCACGCGCTTCGGCGGCCATGGCGGGAGCGAGGCGCTCCCCGACCAGAAGATCGAGCGCGACCCGTGGCTCAAGCGCATGTTCCTCGGGTACGCGTTCAGCATCGACTACCGCGACCGCCGCGGCCACGCGTACATGCTCGAGGACCAGGAGAACACCGAGCGCATCAAGAAGCCGCAGTCGGGCTCGTGCCTGCACTGCCACGCCTCGGTGATGCCGTTCTACCGGAAGCTCGGCGATGGCGACGCCATGAAGGGCTTCGAAAAGACGTTCACCCTCACCTACCAGGAGGCCAACAAGCAGGTGCACGACATGGGGCATGGCCACCCGGTGAGCTGCGTCGATTGCCATGATCCGAAGACGATGAAGATCCGCGTCACGCGGCCCGGATTCATCAGAGGCATTCAGGCGCTCGCGAAGTCAGACGCGCCGGTGCCGGGCATGGACTCGATCCTGCAGTGGCGCCTCGGCGGCAAGAAGGGCGAGTACGACCCGAACACGGACGCCTCTCGCAACGAACTGCGGTCGTTCGTCTGCGGGCAGTGTCACGTCGAGTACTACTGCTCGACGAAGATGCCGCTCACCTTTCCCTGGGGCAACGGCCTGAAGGTCGAGAACCTCGAGGCGTTCTGGAACGAGACGAAGTTCCCCGACGGAACGGCGTTCAAGGACTACGATCACAAAGAGACGGGCGCGCCCATTCTCAAGGCCCAGCACCCCGAGTTCGAGCTGTGGAGCCAGGGTGTGCACGCCCGCAGCGGTGTGTCGTGCGCGGATTGCCACATGCCCTACATGCGCGAGGGGGCCTC
>JALOQF010000331.1 GCA_025459425.1 Myxococcaceae bacterium
CCCTCGGCGGCCGTGCCCTGGTTCTCGATGCCCGGCAGCACCCCGCCCGTTGCCGCGACGTAGTAGCCGTTCTTGGCGATGGCCACGGTGAGCAGGAGCGGCTGCTTCTCGTTCGGGTCACCGCCCCCACCACCCGCTCCGTACGACGGCGCGCTCACGTTCAAGATGCCGAACGTGGCCAGCCCCGTCATCGACAGGAGCATGAAGATGATGAGGTTCATGAGGATGTCGAGGTACGGGACGATGTTGAGCTCGCCCGCTTCCTCTTCTTCCTTCGGCTTCAGCTTGCGCTTGGAGACGTGGAACGCCATGTCGCACCGTTGAAGCCGCTGACATCGGGCCGTCTCCCGGGTTCCAGGAGGCTGCCCGAAGGAGCGGTCGTCAGGAGGCCTTCTCGAAATCCATCGCGCTCGTCTCACCCGCAGCGCGGCGAGCGAGCAGGTTTTCGAGCTTCATCGCGTTGAGCTCGACGACCTCGATCATGCGGCGCGCGTACGCGGTGAGGAAGAGGTGGGCGATGATGCAGGTCACGGCGATGCCCAGACCGAACGCCGTGTTGTTCATGGCTTCCGAGATACCTTTTGAGAGCAGCGCCTGCTTCTGGTCGGCAGGCACGTTACCGAGCGACTTGAACGTCCCGATGAGGCCGATGATGGTGCCGATGAGGCCGAAGAGCGTCGCGATGTTCGCCAGCGACCACAGCCACTGAATGCGGGCGCTGATGTGGGGCGTCTGCTCGAGAATCGACTCTTCGATGGCCTTGGCCACTTCAACCTCTCCGCGATTCGCGCGCGTCAGGCCGGCACGCACGACCTTCGCGAGCGGCGCATTGGGCGCCGCGCCACAGAGCTTCACCGCGCGGTCCGGGTTCCCGGTGAGCACGAGCTTGGTGATCTGCTCCATGAACGGGCCGGCGTTCAGGTTGTACCGGAACATCAGGGTGACGACGCGCTCGACGGTGACCGCGAGCGCGCACGCCAGCCAGAAGATGTTCACGAACATGAACGTGCCGCCTTCCTTGAAGAAGGCAACGAGAGAATCCTTGAAGGAGCCTTCGGCGGCGTGCGCTGGCTCCGCGGTCAGCACCACATCGAGAAGGTGGTGAACCATCATGCTGGCGGACATGGAAGTGTCGATTTCCTTTCAACCCGACGGTGAAAGACCCAGTGGCTTCTAGTTGGCACCCTCTAGGCCGTCAACAAAGGACCGCGACGCACACGGCGACGTCACGCTCGTTTTTCGTAGCGCCGACCCGTGCGCGGCACCACCCAACCTGCAAGCTCGAGCTCGATCAGCAGGGCCGTGACGTCTCCCGAGCCGAGCTCGGGCAACGCGGCGAGCGCCCGCTCCATGTCGAACGCGCCCGATGGCAAGCGACGCCAGAGCCGCTGGCTGCGCGCGTCGATGGGCTGCTGGGTGAAGGTGTCGTCGGCACGGCCCTTCTGCTCGAGGGAGAGCGCGCGCATGACGTCGGTGACGTCGAAGCAGGGCCCCGCGCCCGCGCGCAGCAGCTCGCGATTGAGTTCGGCCCCTTCCTCGGACGGCAGCGAGCCGACGGCGAGCAACCGGCGCTTCTGTTCCACCGCGAACTGCGCGGTGTGGCGGGCTCCCGAGTTCGCCTTGCCGCGCACCACCAGCACCACCTGGGCCGCGCCCGAGATGAACCGGTTGCGCTGAATGAACAGCCCTTCCTTCGCTCGGCCGCCGGGCGGCACCATGGTGAACATGGTGCTGCGCTCGTCGAGAAGCCCCAGCACCTTCCGCGGTGGCTCGTCGAGCTGATCGAGCCCGCTGGCAGCGAACGCCCAGGTGACGCCACCAGCCTCGAGGGCCCCGACGTGCGCCGCGGTGTCGACGCCCTCGGCGCCGCCGCTCACCACCACCAGCCCTTCCCGCGCGCAGGCTGCCGAGAGGTCCCTCGTCCAGGTCTCCCATTCGGCCGTGGTCGAGCGCGTGCCGACGATGGCCACGCGCCCGCGCCCGGCCTCGACGGCGCCCGGCCCCCGAAAAAACAGCACCGCCGGAGCGCTCGAAAGGCCCACCAGGCCAGCGGGGTACTCGGGGTCGCCCGACAGGCACACCCGTTCCCGCCGGAGCCGCAGCGCTGCCTCGACGGCCTCGGCCTTTGCCAGCAGCGAAGGCCACCGCAGAAAGTCCGCCCGCATCGCCTCGTTCTTCGTGAACAGCAGGCCCACCTCGCGCATCGACAGCGAGGCCCATTCCCGCCGCGGAACCCTCGCCTCGAAGGCCGCCAGGCTCTTGGGCCCCACCCCTGGGAAGCTCCACAACCCGACCACCGCCCGCCGCTCGTCCGTGTTCATGACGAGCCCCTCTACCAGCCGGGGCTGACATGTATGCCGGGAGCCCACCTGAAACTTCCAGGGGCGCCAAACGCAGTCTTCGTGCGCGGCCACGGGTAGCCTCTCGGTCGCAGGAGGACGCCATGGCCGACACGATTCCGCTGGTTGGACCGAACGACACGGTGGTGAACCCGGCCGCGCAAGCCGAGCGGCTGACCGTGGTCGAGCCCATCACCGTGCCGGCCGAGGCGAGGCGCTCGACCGTGCTGCCGCGGCTCGAGTGGAACGGCCCGACGCCCGTCGCCAGCGCGAGTACCCAGTTGCGCTTCGAAGAGCTCTCGCCGCTCGGCCGCGGCGGCATGGGCGAGGTGGTACTGGCGAAGGACCACGACATCGAGCGCACCGTCGCCATCAAGCGGCTGACCGACCAGTCCGACCTCGGGCTGGTGATGCGCTTCGTCGACGAGATTCGCACCGTCGGTGCACTCGAGCACCCGAACATCGTGCCGGTGCACGACGTGGGCGTCGACGAGGCCGGCCGGTACTTCTTCGTGATGAAGCACCTGCGCGGCGAGAGCCTCGAAGCCATCATCGCGCGGCTCAAGTCGGGAGACGCCGCGGCGCACGCCCGCTTCCCGTTCCACGTGCGCGTGCAGGTGTTCCTCTCGATCCTCAACGCGATGGCCTACGCGCACGAGCAGGGCTACGTGCACCGCGACCTCAAGCCCGCCAACGTCATGGTCGGCCCGTACGGCGAGGTCACCGTGATGGACTGGGGGCTCGCGCGGCACCTGCAGAAGGCCGCGCCGACGCCGAGCGGCACGGTCCACACCCGCGACGGCACCGCGCTGCAGACCCACGCGGGCGCCGTCATGGGCACGCCGTTCTACATGTCACCCGAGCAGGCGCGCGGCGACCATGACGCGCTCGACCAGCGCAGCGACATCTATTCCCTCGCCGTGCTGTTCCACGAGTTCCTCTACCTCACCCACTACCTCGACCCGCTCGAGGCGGTGCCCGAGGTCATCGACGGCGTGCAGAAGCGGGCCCCCGCCGTGTTCGAGGTGCGGCAGAGCCCCCACCAGCCCGCGGTGCCCGCCGAGCTCGGCTGGTTCCTGCTCAAGGCGATGGAGAAGGACCCGGCGCAGCGCTTCCAGACCACGCGCGAGATGATCGACGCGCTCCAGCGCATCATCGACGGCCGGGTCGCCGTGCAGTGCCAGCGCACGTTCACCAAGCGCATGCTCCAGGAAGCCATTCACCGCGTCGACGCGCACCCGGTGGCCATCATCGTCGGCAGCACCCTCGTGGTCGCGCTCGTCGTGGCGGGCCTCGTGAACACGTTCTTGTCGATGTTCTGACCAGCCTTTGGCGCACAGCTCGCGTCCCACCGGTTGACGAACGCCGTCGTCGCGGCGCTTGACGGCCATGGGCGATGGGAGGAAAGCGCGCGCGCAGTCGTTCGTTCTGGTCCCCCGTCTCCAAGGAGCCACGCCATGTCCCTGCGCCCGCTCGCGCTCGCCGCGCTCGTCGCCCTGCCCGCCTTCGCCGACGAAGGCATGTGGACGTACAACAACTTCCCTTCCGCCGAGGTGAAGAAGCGGTACGGCTTCGAGCCCACGAAGGAATGGCTCGACCAGGTTCGCCTGGCCTCGGTGCGTATCGCCGGCGGCTGCTCGGCCTCGCTCGTGTCGGCCGACGGGCTCGTCATGACCAACCACCACTGCGCGCGCACCTGCATCGAGAACCTCTCGGGGCTCGCGAAGAAGGACTTCAACAAGGACGGCTTCTTCGCGAAGACGCTCGCCGACGAGGCGAAGTGCCCGGCGATGGAGATGAACCAGCTCGTCGAGATCACCGACGTGACCAAGCGGGTGCAGGACGCGACGAAGGGCATCGCCGACGACAAGTTCGCCGAGACGCAGAAGGCCGAGATCGCCAAGATCGAGAAGGAATGCGCCACCAGCGACGAGTTCCGCTGTGACGTGGTGACGCTGTACCGCGGTGGCCGCTACGACCTGTACAAGTACCGCCGCTTCCAGGACGTGCGGCTGGTGATGGCGCCCGAAGACGGCATCGCCTTCTTCGGTGGCGACCCCGACAACTTCATGTTCCCCCGGTACGACCTCGACGTGACGTTCCTGCGGCTGTGGGGCACCGATGGCAAGCCGCTCAAGACCGACACCTTCTTCAAGTTCTCGGACGCCGGCGCGAAGGACGGCGAGCTCACCTTCGTCTCGGGCAACCCGGGCGGCACCTCGCGCACGCTCACGGTCGCGCAGCTCAAGGACGATCGGGACGCGCGCCTGCCGATGCGGCTGTTCCGCCTCGCCGAGATCCGCGGGCTCATCACCGAGTACCAGAACCGCGGCGCCGAGCAGAAGCGCCACTCGAACGACACCCTCTTCGGCGTCGAGAACGGCTTCAAGGCGCTCAAGGGCCGCCACGCCGCGCTCGCCGACGCGGCCTTCTTCGGAAAGCTCCAGGCGAACGAAGACGACTTTCGCAAGAAGGTGAACGCCGACCCGAAGCTGAAAGCCGACTACGGCAAGGTGTGGGACGAGATCGAGAAGCTCACCGCGAAGAGCGCGACCATGCGCAAGGAATACGCCGCGCTCGAGGGCGGCCCGTACTCGGATCTCTTCGGCAAGGCCCGCACGCTGGTGCGCTTCTCCGCCGAGTCCGCCAAGCCGAACGGCGAGCGGCTCAAGGAGTTCACCGACTCGCGCCTGCCGCAGCTCAAGGCCCAGCTCCTCTCGAACGCGCCCGTGTACAAGGAGCTCGAGATCGCCAAGCTGACCTGGTCGCTCACGAAGATCCGCGAAGACCTCTCGCCCGACCACCCGGTGGTGAAGAAGATGCTCGGCACCCGGTCGCCGGCCGAGGTGGCGAAGGCGCTGGTGAACGGCACGAAGCTCGACGTGCAGGGCGCGGCCGACCCGAAGGCGAAGAACGCGAAGGTGGTGCCCGGCTCGCGCGCGGCGCTCTTCGAGGGAGGCCCCGCGGCCATAGACGCCTCGAAGGACCCGATGATCGAGTTCGCCCGCAGCTTCGACGCCGAGGCCCGCGCGGTGCGCACGAAGTTCGAGAACGAGGTGGAAGGCCCGCTCAAGAAGCAGCAGGAGCTGCTCGCGAAGGCCCGCTTCGCCGTCTACGGCGAGAAGATCTACCCGGACGCCACCTTCACGCTCCGCCTCTCGTTCGGCGCGGTGAAAGGCTACGTGGAAGACGGCCGCGAGGTGAAGCCGTTCACCACCATCGCCGGGGCCTTCGACCGTCACACCGGCGCCGAGCCGTTCGCGCTGCCGAAGAAGTGGCTCGACGCGAAGGGCAAGCTGAACCCCGAGACGCCCTTCAACTTCGCCACCACCAACGACATCATCGGCGGCAACTCGGGCTCGCCGATGATCAACAAGGACCGGCAGGTGGTGGGCCTCATCTTCGACGGCAACATCCAGTCGCTGGGCGGTGACTATGGCTTCGACGAGACGGTGAACCGCGCGGTCTCGGTGCACAGCTCGGCGGTCCTCGAGGCGCTCGACAAGGTGTACGGCGCGCAGCGCCTCGTCGACGAGCTCAAGGGCAAGCCGGCGGGCGGCGCCGGCGCCGGGCAGAAGTGAGGCTCACCGGGCTCGTGGTCGCGGGGCTGCTCGCGCAGGCCTCGCCGAGCCTGGTGCGGGTGACATGTCAGACGGACTGCTCGGTGAAGGTCGCCGGGCAGCGCGGCCGCCGCGTCGCGGTGGGCGTCAGCTCCCCGCGCCCCGAGGCCACGTCACCGGCGCCAGGCGGGGGAAACGGCGGGTGATGCGCTTGAGGCGGGCCAGGGCGTCGTGGTGCACCGGGAAGTCGCAGGTGACGTCGAGGCGCACCAGGCCCTCTTTCGGCAATGACTGCAGCATCAGCTCGGCGTCGACGATGACGGCCTCGACGAGCGGCGTGTGCACGACCAGGTGCATCACGGCCCAGGACTCGTGCGGCTTGAGCTTGAGCTCGAGCTGACGGCCCTTGAGCACGAGCGCGTCGGGGACGTCTGGCCCCAGCGCCAGCAGGCGATCTCGCACCGCGCCCAGGTTGAGCGCCACGCGGTGCAGGCCGAGCTCGACCGAGCGCATGCGCCCGAAGACGGGCGCCGTCCACAGCCACTCGAGCTCCTCGAGCTGAAAGCGCCACAGGCTCACGCCCAGGTGCCGAAGGTCCGGCAACGAGCGGGCCTCGCGCAGCGCGCGCACCTCGTCGTCGCTCCAGTTCGCCACCAGGCCGGGGCCCTCGAGCGAGACCGCCGTGAAGGGCAGCGAGCGCTCGGCGGCGAACACCTCGCGCACGCCCCGCCGCGGCACCTGGGTCACCTCGCGCAGGCTGCGCAGGTGGGGGCTCGACAGCTCCTTCGGCGCCATCGTCTCGTCGTTCACCACCTCGAGGCGGCGCACGGTGGCCCACGACGGCTCGTCGACCAGCTGACCGGCCAGCTCGGCGCGACACTCGACGAGGAAGCCCTTTTCCCAGACCTGCCCCCGGGGGTGAACGGCGCGGGCCAGTGGCCCGAGGAACGCCTCGCGGTGACGCTCGAGGAGCCGCTCGAGCTTGAGCTCGGCCTTGCGGTTTCGTCGCGGAAGCATCTGCAGCGCGATGAACTCACCGCGCGGGTCGCCCGTTTCCATCAGCACGTCGGCGAGCACCTGCTTCGCCCCGTCGTCGGACGGGTTCGTGTACACCGCGCTGAAGAACGCTGACGCCGACACGTGCGCTTCCTTTCTGACAGCGCCGGGCCGACGTCGCCAGTCGTTGCGCCTGACGAGCGGGTGGGCCACAACCCGCGGGCGCATGCTGCTCCCTGAGCTGCAGATCCTCACCTCGAAGGCCGTCGAGCCGGCCACCGTCACCGCCTGGCTTTCGACCCGCTACCCGTCGGCGCGCGTCCACCTGGGCGACGACGCACCGGCCGACACAAAGTGGACCATCTGGCTTCGGGTCGACGCGAGCGGGCATCGAGACTGGCCGTGCGTCGTCGTGCTGGCGTTCACCCAGGAGAGCTCGATCGTCGGGCCCTACCCGGAGTTCGAGCTGGCCGCGCACCTCGGAGGCCTGGGCGTCGACTGCCTCGTCCCACCGCGCGAGCTGGTGAAGGGCCTGCCGAAGTCGGGCGGGTGGTCGCTCGCGCTGCTCGAGGGCCGCTGGTTCCTCGTCGACTTCCGCGGAGACGACGCTGGTCCCCGCGGCTTCTTCGCGGCGTCGGGAGCCCCCCGCCCCGTCGCGCTCGACCCTTCGCACCTCGGAGCGAAGGCCATCGACTTCAAGGAAGCCGTCAAAAACTGAAGCCGACGCCGGCCGTCACGCGCTGCTCGCCGAGCGGCACCACCTCGGCCGAGAGGTCGAACCCCAGGGGCAGGCCCACCACGAGCCCCGCGCCCACCTGGTAGTGGAAGAGGTCGGTGCCGGTGCGGCCTCGCCAGAAGACGGGCCCGCCGAAGACCCGGCCCACCGCGTAGGGCGTGACGCGATCGAAGAAGGTGTAGCCGACCGTCGCCGTCAGGCGGCCGTCGACGGCCCAGTACGCGGTGGGCACGGCCTGCACGCCGCTCACCGCGAGCGAAGCGGCCACCATGATGAACGGCCAGAAGCGGCCCTGCTCGAGCGCGAGGAACGAGCCGCTGACGCTGCCCACCGCCCCGCCGCGAAAGTCGAACGTCTCGGCGTCGGCGACGAGCCGCCCGGCGACGATGGCGCCCGCCGCGGCCGCGAGGGTCCACCGGTCCGAGAGGCGGTACTCGAACGACGCGCTCACGGCCATCGCCTCG
>JALOQF010000054.1 GCA_025459425.1 Myxococcaceae bacterium
GGCGGCTCCACGGGTCGCGCGAGTTCGGGCAGCAGACTGGGCGCGGACTGCACGGCGGCACGGCGAGTTCGTGAGGCGGGCCGCGCGAGTTCGGGCAGCAGGCTGAGCGCGGACTGTACGGCGGCTGCACGTGTCGTGAAGAGGGCCGCGCGAGTTCGGGCAGCAGGCTGAACGCGGACTGTACGGCGGCTCCACGGGTCGTGAGGCGGGCCGATCTACTCGGGCAGCAGGCTGAGCGCGGACTGCCCGGCGGCACGGCGAGTTCGTGAGGAGTGCCATGCGCGAGCTTGAGAAGCAGGTTGAGCGCGGACTGCACGGCTGCTCCACGGGTCGTGAGGAGGGCCGCGCGAGTTCGGGCAGCGGACTGAGCGCGGACTGCACGGCGGCTCCACGGGTCCTGAGGCGGGCCGCGCGAGTTCGGGCAGCAGGCTGAGCGCGGACTGCGCGGCGGCACGGCGAGTTCGTGAGGAGGGCCGCGCGAGTTCGGGCAGCAGGCTCAGCGCGGACGGGAGGTGGCTCACCGAGCGGCCGAAGCAGAAGGAGACGGCGCACGAGCGGCAAGGCGACTTCGCGAGGTCTGGAAGATGGCTTCGCGAGGTCTGGAAGATGGCTTCGCGAGGTCTGGAAGATGGCTTCGCGAGGTCTGGAAGACGGCTTCGCGAGGTCTGGA
Source organism: Myxococcaceae bacterium (assembly GCA_025459425.1). Taxonomy (GTDB): domain Bacteria; phylum Myxococcota; class Myxococcia; order Myxococcales; family Myxococcaceae; genus Xiheimicrobium. The sequence goes on from JALOQF010000054.1 coordinate 671, forward strand.
AGACGGCTTCGCGAGGTCTGGAAGACGGCTTCGCGAGGTCTGGAAGACGCCCAGCGCGCACCGGAAGACGCCCAGCGCGCACCGGAAGACGCCCAGCGCGCGCCGGAAGACACCCAGCGCGCACCGGAAGACGTCCAGCGGGCTCGGGAGAGCGCGCCTCCTCGCTGAGCACGCCGCCACCGTCCGCGCGAACACCTTCCTTCAGCTCGCCGCACACCTCAGCGTGTTCTGCCCGGCCGTGATCGCCGTCTCAACGGCGAGTGGAACACCACACCGAAGCGGTTCCGGCACTCGTCCTACCCCGCGCTTGCCCCCAGCCTGTACGCCTGCCGCCCCGTGGCGTCCCGGGCCACCCCCACGGTCTTCCCTCGCGCGTGCAAAGCTCCCTGATTTCCGGCGCCTGGCATCGGGCCAGGGCCCGTCAGGAATCACCACGCCACGACGTGGGAGCGGGTATGGTCGACGGCCTTCGCCCATGCTCACCGACGACGAACTGTTCGCCGACATCTCCCGGCGCAAAGCCGAAGGCCGTGACTACCAGAAGCAGCTCGGAGAGCTCGTGTTCCGCTGGAGGGACGCCTCCACGACCGTCGTTCGCCGGGTCCAGGGCGCGTTCATGAGGGGTTCGCCCGACGACGTGGACGAGGTCTTCCAGGACGCCGCGGCGAAGTTCATGTCGCGCGGCCTCGACCAGTTCCGCGGCGTATCGGAGCAGATGCCGGGGAAGGCCGCTTCGCCGAAGACGTTCTTCCTGCGCATCGTCAAGCACTGCGCCATCGACCGCTACCGCCGGCAGCGGGAAGAGCTCGCCGACGGCCCGCGCGGTGACGAGGAAGACGAGCGCGAAGAGTCGGCCGCCGAGGCCAACCGCGCGGTGGCCTTCTCGAAGGCGACCGCCGAGGCCAAAGAGGCCAACGAGGAGTACTGGGCGGCGTTCCGTCGGCTCGAGGCCGAGCACCCGAACGAGGCCGCCGCGTGGGATCTGTACCACCACCAGGATCTCGACGATCACGAAGAGGTGGCGCGCCGCCTCGGCATCACCGTCGTCAACTCGTACAAGCGCGTCTCGCGCGCGCAGGCCTGGCTCAAGTCGTACGTCATGGAAGCACGCAAGGAGGAGGAGTCGTGACCGTTTCGCCCATCGAGAAGTACCGCGCCCGCATCGCAGAGGTCGGCGCGCTCAAGGCCGAGCTCGAAGCGGCCAGTCGGCCAGATCCAGCGCCCGCGGTGGGGCGGCTCCTCGAAGCGGTGGGCGATCTCTTGCGGCGACGGCTCAAGGTGCCCCATGACGCGCAGGCCCTCGACGCGGCGCTCGCGGCGATCCCCGAGAAGGGCTTGCATGGGTGGGTCGATGGCGTGAAGGCCGACGAGGTGGCGGCACGGGTCGAGCGGGCGGCGGATCAAGCGGTCGACGCCGCGCTCCCCGAGCAGGACGCCGATGGCCCGACGCTCGCGACGTGGGCGATGCAGACGCTGGGCGCGCGCGATCGCCTCGAGTCGGCCCGGGTGGCGCTCCAGCGGCTGGCAGAACGGCGACACCCCGGAGCCGCCGTCGCGCTGAGTCGGGTGGAGCAGGAGCTCGCCGCCGCCGACCGCCGCGCCCGGCGCTGTACGACGCGGCTGACCGCGCTCAACGCCGACCGCCGTGACGAGCTGGCGATTCTCGATGTCGAGCGGCGCGAGGCCGCGTGGTGGTTCTCGGTGGACTCGGGTCTCGAGCACGACCTGGTGGTGAAGGTGCTCGGCGGTGAAGCCCGCGGAAGCCTCCCGGACGGTGCCCGACGGGCCCACGAGGTGGTGACGCAGAAGCGCTCCCGCCCCTTCTCGTTCGACGAACTCTTCCGCTTCGATCTCGGGCTGTCTGGCGCGAGCGAGCAGGCCGCCATTCGCGCCGCCGCTGCGAACGACCCCGAGCTGGCGCTCACGCTCAAGGCCCTGGAGGCCGGCGACGAGGCCATCGCCGAGCTCACGAAGGACGAGGTGGTGTCGCTGTCGGCGCGGTTGCCCGGCGCTGCGGGCGCCCGGCCCGGAGGCGACGGCCCCGAGGTCGTCGAGGAGCGCACCGAGTTCAAGCTGCTGGTGTTCCGCACGAAGCAGAAGGTCCAGGTGGTGGTTCAACCCCGTCGCCAGGATCGTTTCGCCGCCGCCGCCGTCTACCTGCCTGACAGCCCCCAGCGCAGCGTGGGCTCCGAGCCCGGAGAGCACGGCCTGCACTTCGACGTGGGCCCGGCCGAGCGCGTTCGTGGCCTCGTCGCGAAGGTCGTCGTCACCATGGCCGACGGCCGCGCCGTGACGAGTGAGGTCCCGCTGTAATGGCGTCGCGTCGCCGCCCGCGAACGCCCACCCCGAAGAAGAAGGCCTCGGACGGCGAGGTCGTGCTCGTGCTCTCGACGGCCCCCAGTGAAGAGGTGGCCGCGTCGCTCGCCCGCACCCTCGTCGATGAGCGCCTCATCGCCTGCGCCAACCTCGTGCCCCAGGCCCGCTCCATCTACCGCTGGCAGGGCGCCGTCCAGGACGAGGCCGAGGTGCTGGTGCTGATGAAGACCCAGCGCGCCCGCCTCGCCGCCCTCGAGGCGCGGCTCAAGGCACTGCACCCCTATCAGGTTCCTGAAATGCTCGTGTTTCCAGCTGCTTCGGGCCACGGGCCGTACCTGGCCTGGGTGCTCGCCGAGACGACCCCACCGAAGGGTGTGTAAAATCCCTTCGATGGTTGGCGCACAACGTCCTACCTGGTGGCGCCGATAACCCCGACAGCTGGTCCTCCAAGGAGATTCCCGTGGTTCGCGTCAACACCCGGTCGAAGGCAGCCAAGCGCACGGCGGAGGCTCCGGAGGCTGACACGCGGCACGCCACGAAGGGCGTCCAGCAGGACGTCGAGCGGCTGGCGAAGTCGAAGAAGGCCCAGGTGACGACGGCGGCCGACGGCTCCACGACGCGGCGCACGAGCTCGAGCCGAAACGGCGTCGAGACCGAGAAGACGCTCACCACCTCGAAGAACGGCAAGCTGCTCGAATCGAAGCTCGAGTACTCGAAGACGACGCGCAAGGGCGATCGCGAGACCGAGAACACCTTCGTCGCCGAGACCGATCTGCTGGGCCGCCGCTCGGCCCAAGGGCGCACCGAGACGACGTCGCTCTCCGGAGAGACCCGCCGGCACACCGTCACCACGAAGCAGAACGACGTCTACGGCGTCGAGCAGTCACACCGCGAGCAGACCGTCGAGAAGCCGCTCGCCGATGGCAGCCGCACGGCCACGCACACGAAGACGAAGGACTCGGTCGGCAACCAGCACGCCTCGTCCGACGTGACGACGGTGCGCGAGCAGGGCGGCGAAACCGTCACCCGCAACGACACGAAGGCGAAGGGTTCGACGCTCGAGACCCGGTCGCACGCCACCTTCGACGACGGCCTCTTCAGCGTGGGCGGCGGCGCCGACTGGAAGAAGGGCCAGTCGTTCGGCACCAGCACCCTGCGCGAGCGTGAGATCGAGAAGCCGAAGGCCTTCGAGACGGCCGACGCCATCGGCTCGCGCGCGGAAAAGGCGCTCGACTGGCTCGAGCTCGACGCGGCGTCGTGGAGCTCGCAGGTCGACCCCTCGCGCCTGAAGGAGACGGTGCTCGCCGAAGGCGACCACGGCTCGGTGCGCACCCGGGTGGGCGTGACGGGTGGCCAGTCGGTGAGCTTCGACGGCCGGCGTGGCGTCGACTCGACGTTCAACCGTGAGGCGAAGGCCGGGGTGTACGCGGAGTCGTCGGGGCAGGTCTCCGGGCGACTCGGTGAGGCGTCGTACCAGGCGGGCGCGAAGGCCGAGGCGAAGGCCAGCGTCGACGCGCGCGGCCGCCTCGACACCAACGGCCTCGACGCCAGCGTGACCGCGCGGGTGGGCGCGTCGATCGAGGCCGAGGTGCATGGCCGGGCCGAGACGCCGAGCATCACCATCGGCGGGGTCGAGCTGAACGCGAGCGTCGAAGGGCACGCGCGGGCGAGCGCCGAGGCGGTGGCCGAGGCCACGGGCCGCGTGCAGATCACCCGCAACCCGCCGACGGCCATCGTGAGCGGCGAAGCGGGCGCTTCCGCCGTGGCCAAGGTGGAAGGCGAAGTGAAGTTCTCGGCAGGGCCCTTCTCGGTCGAGGCCTCTGGCTACGCCAGCGCGGGGGCCGAGGCGCGGGCCTCGGGCGTGTTTGGTTACGAGGACGGCAAGCTGAAGATCGGCGGCAGCCTGGGCGCGGCGCTGGGCGTCGGCCTGGGCGGCTCGGCGACCCTCGAGGTCGACGTGGCGCAGATCGGCGAGATGGCGAAGGACATCGCCGACGTGAACGACGACGGGAAGGTCGACTTCTGGGACGGCGTCGCGGCCATCAAGAAGACGGCCTCGTTCGCGACCGGCTGGCTGATGCCAGACGCGCCGGCGAGCACCACGACTCCCGCCACTGGCGGCGTCACCACCAGCACCGCCCCTTCGACGCCCGGTGCGGTCAGCGGCACCACGACGACGCCGGCTGCGACGGGCACGAACACGTGGGACGGCCTGTCGATGCCGAACCCCGACCGCTACAACATGGAGAACCCGAAGGAAGCGGCCCAGTTCCAGCGCGACATGGCGAAGTACCAGCAGATGATGAACAACATCTCGCTGTACTGGCAGACGCTGTCGAACGTGCTGAAGGCGCAGAACGACACGGCGCAGGCCATCGGCCGCAACACCCGGTAGGCAGTGGCGGTCATGGCGCGTTCCGAGGCCTACCGGCGAGGCGAAGCGGCGCTGAAGGCGGGCGCGTACGACGAGGCCCGCAAGCACTTCCGCAGTGACGAAGAGGCGCGCGGGACGAGCGCAGACTCGGCCGCCAGGCTCCAGGCCGCCGAGGCGAAGCTCAAGAGCGGTGACGTGCCGGGCGCGGCGGCGTCGTTCGAGGTGGTGCTCGATCGCAACCCGGCGACGGCCGAGGCGTACGCGGGGCTCGCGCGGCTCGCGCTCGCGACCGGGCAGCTCGACGCGGCGAAGGTTCACGCGATGGCGTGCGTGCGGCTGGCGCCGATGCTGGGCCTGGGCTGGACGCTGGTCGGCCTCGTGCACGAGACGGTGGGCGAGGGTGGGCTCGCGCTCGAGGCGCTCAAGAAGGGCGCGGAGCTCGGGCCGACGAACTTCCTCTGCCAGCTGAACTACGGGCGGCTGCTCGCGCAGCAGGGGCGGTCGCGGGAGGCGGTGGTGGCGCTCCAGACGGCGGCGGCGCTCGAGCCGTCGAACCCCGACGCGCCACGCTTCCTCGGCATGGCGTACCACGAGGCGAAGCAGTTCCGCCTCGCGCTCAAGGCCTTCGAGAAGGCGAAGGATCTCGCGCCGAAGCGCGTCGACGCGTGGGCGACGCTCGGTGACGTGCTGTTCGAGCTCAAGGAGTTCCAGGCGGCGCGCGAGGTGCTCGACCGCGGGCTTTCGACGTGCGGCGATCACCCCGCGCTGCTCGAGAAGGCCCTGGCGGCGACGATGATGCTCGACGACGTGCCGGGTGCCATCGGCTACCTCGAGCGCGAGCTCGCGGTGGCGCCGGATCACGAGCAGGCGTGGCTGAACCTCGCGCACCTCGCGGTGCTCCAGAAGGACGGCGAGAAGGCCGAGCGGGTGCTGAAGGCGCTCCTCGAGAAGAACCCGAAGCAGTGGGAGGCCCACTTCACGCTGGGCAACCTCTACGGCGCGGTGCCGCACGCGGCGAAGGCCGAGGCGGCGTACCGCAAGGCCATCGAGCTGAACCCGTCGTCCTTCAAGCCGCTCCTCAACCTGGCGACGTTGTTCATCGAGGGCGCGGAGCCGAAGCAGCACGCTGAAGCCGTGACGTTGCTCGAGCGGGCGAGGGTGCTGGCGCCGGCCGACGAATGGCGCGTGCCGTACAACCTCGCGCTGGCCCAGGTGCGGCTGGGCAAGAAGGAGCAGGCGCGCGCGCTCGCCGAGAAGCTCGGGGCGCAGGTGCCGCAGGGACATCCGCTCCATGGCGAGGTGGTGAAGCTGGCGAAGAACCTCGGCGCCTGAAGGCGGGCGCCCAGGACGTCGTTCCGTCGCGGCCCACGGGCCAGGGGCCATCGTTCGAACGGCAACCCCTGGAGGCCACCGTGGGGACTCTTCGGGGTGCGTTGCAGCCGTTGCCCCTGCATTCGCCCGAGCCGGAAGCACGAGGTTGCTCGAAGCGCTCACTGGCAGCGACTCAGAACGTCCGCGCCCTGTGAAATTGGAAGGGCGCCGTAGTTGGCTGGCTCGGAGAAGCGGCTCGCACGTGCGGCTGTGCGCAACGCCGCCTCGCGCGTGGCCGTGACGTGCGGTTCGCCCTCGGCTCAGACGAACCGGGCCCACCCGACATCACGACGTCGCTCCGTGAGGCGTGTGCGCAGCGCCGTCTCGACCCGCTGTGTGGCCCTCACTGCGCGTCGGCGTCAGCGTCTTCCGCGGCCTGGTCGGCCTCGGCGTTGACCTTCTCAGCCTCGGCGTCAGCCGCCGCGATCGCCGCGTCCAGCTTCGCGTCGGCATCGGCCCTGGCCTGCGCCGCCGCGCCCTCGGCCTTCGCCTTCGCCTCAGCGGCACGCGCGAGCCCTTCGGCGCGCTTCACCTCGGCCCTGGCCTTCGCTTCGGCGGCCTTCGACGCAGGGTCCTTCTTCGCCTTCGCCTCCTCAGCGGCCTTCTTCGCGGCTTCCTTCGCGGCGTCGACCTTCGTCTTGTTCTCGGCCTTCACCGCGTCGAGCTTCGCCTTCGCCTCGGCCTTCGCGGCGTCGGCCTTCGCCTTGCCGGCGTCGCGGGCGGCCCTGGCCTTGTCCTGGGCGGCCTTCTTGCGCTCGTCGGCCTTCGCCTTCGCGGCCTTCTTCTTTTCGTCGCGCGCGGCCTTCGCGGCCTTTGGATCCGGCCTCGCGTCAGCGCCGGGCGAGGCGGCGGCCGCTTCGGCCTTCTTCTCCTGGCCCTTGCCACCACCCGGCTGGGCGAGGGCGAGCGAGGCAGCGGCCACGACGACGGCGAACAAGAAACGCTTCATGGGTGTGTCCTCCCGGACGTGAGGGTTCGCGCGGAACTGTCAGCGGACCGGACCGGACGCGCAAGCGAAGAGCGCCGCGTGGGAGGTTCGTGGTGTCACGGCCGCTCGAAGCACGCCGCGATGCCCTGCCCGACGCCGATGCACATGGTGGCGAGGCCCCGCTTCGCGCCCCGGGCCGCCATGGCGTGGAGCAGCGTCGCGGTGATGCGCGCGCCCGACATGCCCAGCGGGTGGCCGAGGGCGATGGCGCCGCCGTTGACGTTGACGCGCGCAGCATCGAGCCCGAGCTCCGAGATGCACGCGAGCGCCTGGGCCGCGAAGGCCTCGTTCAGCTCGACGAGCTCGAGGTCTTCCACCCGCCAGCCGGCCTTCTCCAGCGCCTTGCGCGACGCGGGCACCGGGCCGATGCCCATGGTGCGGGGATCGACGCCGGCGGTCGCGCTCGAGACGAAGCGCGCGAGGGGCTGGCGACCGGCGAGCGCCTTCTCGCTCATGAGCAGCACCGCCGAGGCGCCGTCGTTGAGCGTCGACGAGTTGCCGGCCGTCACGGTGCCTCCGTCGCGGAAGGCGGCCTTGAGCGTCGAGAGCTTCTCGAGGGTCGAGTCGGCGCGCGGCTGCTCGTCCTGCTCCACGCGGAGCGGAGGGCCTTTGCGCTGGGGCAGCTCCACCGTCACCAGTTCGCGCGCGAAGCGGCCCTCGCGCTGGGCCGCCACGGCTTTCTCGTGCGAGGCGAGCGCGTAGCGATCCTGCGCGTCGCGGCCGATGCGCCAGCGCTCGGCGACGTTCTCGGCGGTCTCGCCCATCTGCTCGAGGGGAAACAGCGCGGCCAGCTTCGGGTTGGGGTAGCGCCAGCCGAGCGAGGTGTCGTACCCCTCGAGCTTGCCGCCAGGGAAGCCATCGGCCGGCTTCGGCACCGACCACGGCGCGCGCGTCATCGACTCGACGCCGCCCGCCAGCACCACGTCGGCCTCTCCGAGCTGGATCATCCGCGCGCCTTGAATGAGCGCTTCGAGGCCCGAGCCGCACAGCCGGTTCACCGTCGCCGCCGGCACCGACTGCGGCAGGCCCGCCAGGAGCGTCGCCATGCGCGCCACGTTGCGGTTGTCTTCCCCGGCCTGGTTCGCGCAGCCCAGGTACACCTCGTCGACGCGCGCGCCCTCGAGCCCCTGCCGTTGGACGAGCGCCGCGAGCGCCACCGCCGCGAGATCGTCCGGCCGCACGTCCTTCAAGGCCCCGCGCAGCTTGCCGATGGGCGTGCGCACCGCGTCGACGACGAAGCAGGCGTTCATGGAACGAGCACCACGTTCCCGAAGGACTTGCGCTCCGAGAGCAGGCCGTGGGCGGCGGCGGCTTCCGCGAGCGGGAGCACCCGATCGAGCACCGGCTCGAACGCGCCCTCGTCGACGAGCTGGAGGATGCGGAAGAGATCGCCCTTCGAGCCCATGGTCGAGCCCAACAGCGAGATGCGCTTGTAGAAGAGCACGCGCAGGTCGAGCTTCACCTCGCTCCCCGCCGTCGCCCCGCACGTCACGAGTCTTCCGCCGTAGGGCAGGCACGCCACCGACTTGTCCCACGTCGAGGCGCCGGTGTGCTCGAACACCACGTCGACCAGCTTCTTGTTCGTCAGCCGCTTCACCTCGGCAACGAAGTCCTGCGTGGCGTAGTTGATGACGTGATGGGCCCCGAGCTGCTTCGCCTTCACGGCCTTCTCGTCGGTCGAGGTGGTGGCGATGACGGTGGCGCCGAGGCGCCTGGCGATCTGAATGCCCGCCGAGCCGACGCCCGAGCCCGCCGCGTGGATCAGCACCGTCTCACCGGCCGTCAGCTGCGCGCGGCGCACCAGCATCGTCCACGCGGTGAGGAAGGTGAGGGGCAGACACGCGGCCTGCTCGAACGACAACCGACGGGGCTTCGGCAAGATGTTCTGCCGCGGCACGCAGACGTACTCGGCGTAGCCGCCGCGAATGTGCTCCCCGAGGATCGTGTACTGCCGGCACAGGTTGTCGGCGCCCAGCAGGCACTTGTCACAGACGCCGCACGAGACGCCGGGGTTGACGCACACCTCGGCGCCCGGCTCGAGATCGCCCACCTCGCTGCCCACCGCGTCCACCACGCCGGCGATGTCGGCACCCAGCACGTGCGGCAGCTCGAGCTTCAACCCCGGCCAGCCCTTGCGGACCCAGACGTCGAGGTGGTTGAGCGCCACCGCCTTCACCTTCACCCGGACTTCACGGGCTTTCGGCTGAGGCGTCGGGAGTTCAATGACTTCAAGGACTTCAGGACCGCCGTGGCGGGTGAATCCGACTGCGCGCATGTCATCGCTCCGTGGCTTGCTGGCCTGTGGGCCCTCGTGTACAGCCCCGCGCTTGAAGCAGTCTCACTTCGCGAAATCAATCGGGTTGGCAGGCCGTGCCCACCCAGCAAGGACCGCCGTTTCCATGATGCTCCGCTCCGTCGTCGTGTCGTCCGTCGTTCTGGCGTTGTTGTCTGCGTGCCCTGGTCGACCCACGGGCCGTGACGGTGGCTCCGCTGGAGGCACCGGCCTGTTGACCGGCGGAGGCTTCGCGACCGGGGGCGGCACTGGCGTCGGTGGCGGTTCGACGGGCGGTGGCTCGACGGGTGGCGGGAGCGCGGGCGGCTCGACCGGTGGTGGTTCGACGGGCGGCGGCTCGACGGGCGGCGGCAGCGCTGGCGGCGCGACGGGCGGCGGCTCAGGTGGCGGCATGGGCAACATGCAGTGCCCGAACGGCTTCGGCTGGAACGGCAGCGACTTCTCCATCGCGGCGGCGAAGTGCGCCAACATCTGCGGTGAGCACTTGCAGGTCCGCGACGTGGTGGTGACGGCCGTCGAAGAGGCCTTCATCGGCACGCAGGGTGATGGCCGCGCGCGCTTCTGGGTGCAGGACACCCGCGACAACCGCCAGGGCCTGTGGATCTTCAAGGACTTCAACGACCTGCCGCGCACCTACCAGCCGCGCGTGGGCGACCTGCTCAACATTCGCGGCTTCTACAAGTCGCAGTTCAACACGTGGGATCGGTTCGGCTACCGGCGCCAGCTGGGCAACGGCTGCCAGGCTGCGGTGCGCAACGACGGCGGCGTGCTCGAGATCGAGATCGTCGACGCCGGCGTGTCGAGCACGCCCGTCACGGCGATGCCGGGCTTCGGCAACTCGATGAATGGCAACTCGCGGCCCAACCCCGAGCTCGGCTCGACGCGCGTGTTCATTCCCGGCCCGGTGTCGCTCACCAGCCCCACGCCGGTGGCGCTCGCGCGCATCTCGTCCGACGGTGGCATCGGTGGCTACAACGGCTTCGAGATCACCGGCGGCGTGCTGGTGAACAACTTCTTCACCTTCGGCGAGACGCGTGACGGCGGCTCGGTGCGCTGCGACTGGCGGGCGATCGCCGCCGACGGTGGCATGGTGACGTTCCCCAACGGCCTCACCGGCATCTGGGACACGTACACGCACGCGCCCTGCATCGGGAACCCGAACTGCGGCGGCGATCGCGACGCCGGCTACGTGCCCGGCACCAGCCCGACGAACGGCTTCACCTACGTGCTGTACCCGACCGACTGCGCGGAGCTGCAGGGCCAGGTGCAGTGACGCCATGGGGGTGCTGAACGCCTCCATCGACGCCGGCATCGGGCACCTCGAGCTGAACCGGCCCGAGGTGCGCAACGCCATCAACCTCGAGCTCATCGACGCTCTCCACGCGACGCTCGACGCGTGGAGCGAGCGCGACGAGCTGCGCGCAGTGGTGGTGTCGGGAGCCGGTGGGAAGGCGTTCGCAGGTGGCGCGGACATCGCCGAGCTCAAGGCGCGCACCCACCGCGAGGCCTTCTTCGGCCTCAACCAGCGGCTGTTCCAGAAGCTCGAGGACTTTCCGCGGCCGACCATCGCGGCCATCGACGGCTACGCGCTGGGCGGCGGGCTCGAGCTGGCGCTCTCGTGCGATCTCCGGGTGGCCTCGAAGGGCGCGAAGGTGGGGCTGCCCGAGGTGTCGCTGGGCCTCTTCCCGGGCGCTGGAGGCACCTGGCGGCTCCCGCGGGTGGTGGGCCTGGGGCGCGCGAAGGAGCTCGTCTTCACCGGCCGGCTCGTCGACGCCGACGAGGCCTTCGCCCTGGGCCTCTTCGAGCGGCTGGTCGAGGCCGACGCGGTGGCCGAGGCGAAGCGGCTGGCGGTCGAGATCGCGCAGCACTCGGCGCTCGCGGTGCAGGTGGCCAAGGTGTCGCTCAACGCGCACGCCCGGCCCGCCGCGCCAGATCCGATCGATCGCCTCGCGCAGGGCCTGTTGTTCGACTCGGCCGACAAGCACGCGCGCATGGGGGCGTTCCTCGAGAAGAGAAAGAAGTGACGGAAGGGCTGCGCTAAACAGCCGCCTCATGAGCTTTCAGACCGTCGGCGTCGTGGGCGCTGGAACGATGGGGCACGGCATCGCGCACGTCTCGGCGCAGGCCGGCTTTCAGGTGGTGCTGTTCGACGTCACCCGCGCGGCCGCCCAAGCGGGCCTGTCGAAGATCGAGAAGAACCTCACCATCGGCGTCGAGAAGAAGAAGGTGACGCCCGAGGCGAGGGCCGAGGCGCTGGCGCGAATCCGCGTCACCGAGGCGCTGGCCGACCTGGCGGGCTGTCAGCTCGTCATCGAGGCCGCGCCCGAGAAGCTGGCCCTCAAGCAGGAGCTGTTCCGCAACCTCTCGGGCCTGTGCGCGGCGGACGCCGTGCTGGCGACGAACACGAGCTCGCTGAGCCTCACCGAGATCGCCGCCGCGGCGACGAACCCCCAGCGCGTGGTGGGCCTGCACTTCTTCAACCCGGTGCACCTCATGAAGCTGCTCGAGGTGGTGCGGGCGCTCCAGACGAGCGACGAGACGGTCGAGCGCGTGCGCGCCTACGGAGCCGCCATCGGCAAGCAGCTCATCGTGGTGAAGGACTCGCCGGGCTTCGCCTCGTCGCGCCTGGGCGTGGCGCTGGGCCTCGAGGCGACCCGCATGCTGGAAGAGGGCGTCGCGTCGGCCGAGGACATCGATCAAGCCATGAAGCTCGGCTACGGCCACCCGATGGGGCCGCTCGAGCTGGGCGATCTCGTGGGCCTCGACGTGCGCCTCGCCATCGCCGAGTACCTCTACGCTGAGACGGGGAGCCCCACCTTCCGCCCGCCGCAGCTGCTCAAGAAGCTCGTGCGCGCCGGCAAGCTGGGGAAGAAGACGGGCGAAGGCTTCTATCGGTATTAGGCTCTCCGGCTCCGCCGAGGGACGAGCCCATCGCGAACGACGGTCCCCAGAATGCCGTGCCGTACGGCCCCTACCTGCTGCTGAAGCGGCTGGCCGTGGGCGGCATGGCCGAGCTCTACCTCGCGAAGGACACGCGGGTGGGGCGCATGATGGTGCTCAAGCGCATCCTCCCGTACCTCGCCGAGGAGGTGGAGTTCCTCACGATGTTCCTCGACGAGGCGCGCATCGCGGCGCAGCTGCACCACCCCAACATCGTCGAGGTGTTCGAGCTCGGCCGGCTCGACGGCACCACCTTCATCGCCATGGAGTGGGTCGACGGCATCGATCTGCGCAAGGTGCTGCAGAAGGAGCAGGAGCGCGGCGCGCCCCTTCCACCCGGTGTCGGCGCCTGGGTCATCGCGCGGCTGTGCGAGGGCCTCTTCCACGCGCACGAGCGCACCGCCGATGGGAAGCCGCTGGGCATCATTCACCGCGACGTGAGCCCCCAGAACGTGATGGTGAGCTACCGCGGCGAGGTGAAGCTGGTCGACTTCGGCATCGCCAAGGCCACCGCGTGGATGGGCCGGTCGAAGCCGGGCGTCATCAAGGGCAAGTTCCTCTACCTCGCGCCCGAGCAGCTCACGCAGGAGAAGCTCGATCACCGCGCCGATCTCTTCGCGCTGGGCACGCTGTTGTACGAGCTGACGGTGGGGAAGAGCCCGTTCTACCGGAACACCACCGAGGCGGTGATCTACTCGATTCGAATGGAGGACCCGCCCGCGCCCACCGAGGTGGTGCCGGGGTACCCCCAGGCGCTCTCGCGCATCGTGATGCGGTGCCTCGAGAAGGATCGCAGCAAGCGCTACCAGACGGCCGACGAGGTGCGCGTGGCGCTCGACGCCTTCATCGCGGCCTCGGCGCCCACCACGAAGGACGACGTCGCGCACTACATGGCCGATCTCTTCGGCGACGACGACGAGCGCACGAGCGTCTACGTGCCACCCAACGCGCAGACGAAGGGCGAGGGCGTGCTGGCGCCGCCGCTGCCGAAGAAGAAGGGCCCCTTCGACGACGACGAGCGCACGGCCTCGATGCCCGGCGCGCGGCTCGACAAGCCGACGACTCCGGTGGGCAAGGCGGTGACGCGCGACGTGCGCCTCGAGCCCGCGCCGTCGCAGGTCGAGACCACGGAGCCGATTCGCCCGAAGGGCCGCGACGTCATCGCCACCGCGCCCTTCGACGTACCGCCGCCGTCGATTCCCACGCTGCCGCCGGTCGAGGTGTCGGCGAGCGCGAGGGACAGCTCGCCCACGCTCTCGGTGGTGAACGAGGATCGATCGATCGAGATCGCGCCGACGGCGATTCGCACCACGGGCCCGACGGAGCTGAAGACCGGTGACGTGGCGTCGTGGCTCGAGCCGACGCGCGAGCTGAACTCGACGGACCCGCAGCCGAGCGATCCGTCGATCTCGACGGTGTCGAACCCGCCCGTCCGGCCGCCGCCCGCGCCCCGGCCGCAGTCGAGGCCCGGGCCGCCGGTGCCCGACGAGGTGACGGGGCCGACGCGCGACGACCGGCGGTTTCAGCCCGAAAAGACGAAGACGGAAGCTCCGGCGCCGCCACCGCCCCAGGCGCCCGGGCCCGTGCGACCGTCGCGGAACCGGCGGCCTGCACCCGACGCCAGGCGGAGGCCCGCGCCCGCGCTCGACCCCGACGACGCCATCGCGACGGTCGACATGGCGCACTTCGAGGACAGCCAGGTGGGCGCCACCGGGCGCCGCACGGCCATCGTGGTGATCGGCGTCGTGGTGGCGGCGGCCGCGGCGCTCCTGGCCTGGGCGCTGTGGCCCTCGTCATCGGTGCCAGAGCGCGCACCGTCGAAGCCGGCGGTCGTCGACGCGCCGTCGGTGCCCGCGCCCCCGGCGCCTGCCGGCCTCGTGAAGGTGAGCTTCAAGGCGGCGCCGGGCGTGAAGATCTCGGTCGCAGGCACCGAGCTCACCCAGGGGCAGGTGATCGAGGTACCGCCGGGCGATCTGCGCGTGACGTACGTGTGCCCGGGCCGAAAGAAGCAGAAGCCGCGCACGCACAACGTGACGCAAGCGGTGCCCGCAGAGGGGCCGTACGAGATGACGCTCCAGTGCCTGTGAGCTGAGTCCCGCCGCACCGCACGGCCGAGCCGCCATCGACGAGGCCAGCGCCGTGGGCCCTTCACCCCAGCGCCTAAAGGCGCGCCCCGCTTCGTCGCGTCGCGTGGCCAGCAGCGCGCGGCGGTCGGTCACGTGGCGGTCGGCCGAGACACCTGTTGCGGGTCGTCCGATGCGTGACGCTGCAGGGGCTCGGGTCGGGCTCGCCGGTCAAGAGCCGACCTGAGGCTCGAGCGGGGCGAAGCCGACGGTTCAGACAGGGGCGCCTCCCAACGGAGGTGACCTGCGCGCGTCGATCCAACACGTGGAACGCGAAGAGCTGCAGCGTCACCGTGAAGAGTCGGCGATGAGCCTCATGTGCTCGAGGAGCGCCGCGTCGAGCGTCCGAGAACAAGACGCCGGCGCGGCAGGTGCACCTTGGCGCGGTGATTCCGCACGGTGCTTTCGTGGTGCTCGCCGTCGCTTCAGGGCTCCGCGCGCTCGGCGCCGATGCGGGCTTCGGGTGGCGCCGTCAGCCGGTCCTGCCGCATCGTCTCGAGCATCGCCTTCACCTTGTCCTGCGCGCTCAGGGCGAACGAGCGGGTGAAGAGCGTCGTCTGGAAGGGCAGCTGCGCTGAGCCGTGGAACAGCTCGCGGGCGGTCGCGCGTGACAGCGCCGCCGCCGGAGCGCGCTGCTGGTGCTCGAAGAGCTCGCCCATGAGCCAGAGCCTTCGCGCGAACACCTGCCGGAGTTCAGCCGTGAAGAACGTCTTCGACATCGTCTCGGCGAGCTCGGCGCGCTGCTGCTCGAACGTCTTCGTGTCGGGGGCCGCCGCCTTGAGCTCGGCGCTCTTCGTCGACAGCTCGGCGAGCTGGGACTCGGGCGGCAGCCACTCCGAGATCTCCTTCTCCTGGAACAGCGACGCGCTCGACTGCGCGAGGCTCGCGTCGTTGGCCTCGGGCGCGGGCACCTTCCACGATGGATCGAGCGCGACGACGCCCAGCTCGCGCAGGCCGTCCATCATGTCCTGCGTCAACGCGGTGCCGCTCTTTTCGTTCATCGACAGGCCGCGGCCGAGCTCCTCGAGGATGCGCGGCAGCGGGCAGTAGAGCAGCGAGATCTCGCTCTGCGCACGGAGCTCCCGAATGCGGGTGCGGTAGACGGCGCGGTTTGCCTGCACGCGCGCGAACTGCACGATGCCGAAGGTGTCGCTGACGATGCCCTGGTACAGCTCGAGGCCGCCGCCGCGAATGGGCCGGCAGAAGAACAGCGCGCGATCGCCCGTGCCCAGCACCGACGACATGGTGCCGTAGAGCTCGTCGTCCTCTTTCGTCGGCAGCGGCGCCGCCACGTTCGAGAACGTCGGCTTCACCTCGGCCACCACCACCCCGCCGGACTTGAGCTGGTACAGCGCCTTCTTGCCCAGCTTCGCGTGGGGCTTCGACGTCGACCGAGCCAGCGCCTCGGGCAGCTCGGCCTTCTTCGCCTTCACCCACGCCGCCAGCACCTCGGCCGTCTTCGCCTCGTCGAGCGCTTCGACCTGCGCCACCGTCATCGACAGGGGATCACTCATGGTGCCCGCGAATCTGCCACGGGCCGCGGCGCTGCTCGCGCCTTTTCAGCGGCGCCGCACGAGGAAGAAGTCTCCGCGCTGGCCGGCGATGAAGAACTCCTGATCGAGCTTCTGGCCGAAGAGCTGCGAGGGGTGCACCCCGCGGATGACGAAGTGATCGTACGCGTGGGCGTACTGGGCCCAGGGCCGCGGATCCCACTCGGACGGGAAGGTGGGCGGCGGCTCGCCCCGGTACTTGAGCGGAGAGTGGGGGGTGAGCGCGAAGCTGAAGTTGGTGAGGCCTCCGCGCGCGCGCGCCACCACCGTCGAGGCGTGCAGGTACACCGGGTGCGTCATGAAGCGCGAGCCGGGGTCCGCGATGATGCCCATGACGCGGGCCTTGTCGGCGCCGTCGTCGCCGAGGTTCACGAGCGCGCGCGACTCGCCGTCGAAGTCCGAGAAGCCGCGAACGAGCGGCCAGGCCGTCAAAGCGCCCACCACGACGCCCAGCCACGTCAGCTGCGCCACGCGCTCGGCCTTCACCGGAGGCACGCACACCACCAGCAGCGCGGCGGCGAGCTGCGCGTAGCGCGTGTTGAGGTAGTACATGTACCCGCGGATATCGAAGGGCAGGGCGAAGTAGAGCAGCACGCCCAGGCCTGCGAGCCCGACGATGCGCCAGCGGGCGATGGGGCCTTCACGGTGCTCGCGGCCGAAGACGAAGGCCAACACCACAGCGAGCGCGGCGAGGCCCAGGGCCACCTTCGGCGCCAGCGCGTCGGAGCCGTCACGCAGCATGTTGCCCAGCATCGGCAGGAACTCGTCGCGGTTCTGCTCGAAGGACTTCCAGGCGAGGTTTTCCTTCGACAGCATCGGGCCCCAGGACTTCCAGGGCTGGCCCGGAGCGATCTCGGCGGGCTCTCCGACGCGCAGGCCGATCCACGCGATGAAGAGCGCCACCCCTGGCACCACGCCGAGCAGCGCAGGCAGCCGGGCCTTCACGTTCCTGGGGCCTTCCGGCGGGGGCGTCGTCAACAGCAGGAAGGGCAGCGCCACGCCCAGCCACGCGAAGACCTGGACGTGGAACAGCAGCACCGCGACGAGTGAGGCGGCGAGTGCCCCGGCCCAGGCGCGCCGCTTCGGCGCGTCTTCGATGGCCCGCACGAAGAACCCGCAGGTGAGGAACGCCAGCGGCAGCGCCGAGCAGTAATTGAGGAAGCCCCAGGCGAAGCTGTCGCCATAGGCGAAGGGGAGCGCCAACAGCGCCGGCCACGCGGGCCGCTTGAGGCTCCTGAGGAGAAACCCCAGCGAGAGGGGCAACCCCACCACGTAGGCCGCGAGGAAGACGCGGTTGGCGGTCTCGAGCGGCAACAGCCACGAGAGCCAGGACACCAGGTAGTAGTACCCGAGGTACGGCGTCAGCTGCACCCGCCGCTCGAAGACCTCGGGAAACAGCGTCGAGGCGTCGTCGAGCCGGTGCAGCACCGAGATGAGGTGCAGGTGCTGGGGCAGGTCGACGAGCGGGAGCAGCTGGCTGGCGAACAGCGGCGCAACCCCGCAGCAACAGGCCACAATCCAGGCGAGCTGGGTCGGCGTCAGGCGTGGCAGGGCGGGCGTCACGAAGGCGGCGCACCTTCTGTGCTTTGGCTGCACTTGGCAAGGGTGTCGGGGGTGATGTAGGTCGCCGTCGTCTTTCCGAAAGGGCCTCTCATGCGCACCGCATCGTTCATCAAGGTTGCTGCGGTCACGATGGGCTTCACCGCCTTCGCCGCGCCGTTCGATCGCCCGGTGCTCGGTGAGCGGACCAACGCCACCTGCAACTGCAAGAGCGCGTCGGACTGCACGTGCCCGCGCGGCCAGTGCAAGTGCAAGAACTGCGGAGCCCACCACAAGGCGACGATGCTCGAGTCGCTCAAGGGCTCGTCGGAGAAGACGCGCCTGCCGGAGACGGCTCGCCACGACGCCCGCGGCGGCGTGTTCATCTGATCGACGTCACGTGGGCGGCAGCACGCGGCCCCACTCGTCGAGCTCTTGGCCGCAGCCTCTGCACGTCCACCCGCCCCAGAGGAACTGCCGCAGGTTCTTCGGCGCGCGCACCGCTGGCAGCGCCGTTCCACAGCTGGGGCAAACGTTCCCCGCGGCGCGGTTGAGCCCTCAATCGGTCTTTCGCTGCGTACCGCGCACGAGCAGCACCATCAGCACCACGCCCGCGATGGGAAGTGACGCGGCGACGAGGCAGATGAAGCCTTCGCCGAGGCTCATCACGGGAGCTCTGCGCTCCAGACGAGCACCGGCCCGGTGCGAATGCGCTCGAAGCGGATGAAGCCGGCCCGCTCGGCGGACGCCTTGAGGGCGTCTTCGCTGCGCGGGTGCAGGCCAGCGCTCTGGTGCAGGCGCTTCACGCCACCAGTGGCATCGTAGGTGCTCGCCACGAAGCGGCCGCGGGGCTTGAGCGTGCGGCGGGCCTCGGCGAGCAGGCCATCGAGATCGGCCACGAAGTGCACCATGCCGCTCGCCAGCACGCCGCCGAGCGAGGCGTCGAGGAAGGGCAGGGGCGGGGCCTCGGCGCGCACGAAGTCGGCGGCGAGCTGCAGCTCGCGGAACTGGGCCATGGCCTCTTCGATCATCGGGCGGGACACGTCGACGCCGATGACGTGCACGGTTGGCAGATCGCGCACCAGCTTCTTGAGGAACAACCCGGGCCCGCAGCCGAGATCGATGACCGGCCCCGGCGGTGCACCCAGCATCGAGCGCATGGCCACGTACTCGCTGTCACGATCGAGCTGGCCGCGCGTCAGCACCGCGTCGACGGCCGGGCGCACGTAGCGCTCCCAGGAGCGGGCCACCCAGGGCAGCTCCATGGCCTGCTGGAGGCCGGTCGCGTTCGCCCGCTCCGGCGCGAGATCGATGAGGCCCTCGTGCACGGGCCAGGTGCGGCGGCAGCCCAGACAGCGCACCGGCCCGAAGATGAGCGCCGGTTCGGCCACGTCGGCGTCGGGCACGAGGCTGCTCGCTGCGCACGACGGGCAGCGAAGGAGGTCGAGCGTCCTGCGGCGCATCGGCTCTAGCCCGCCTGGTCCGCCTTCGACACCAGCACGGGCCAACCGCGCGCCATCGCCTCACGGAACACGTCGGCCACGGCCTTCCGGTAGGCGTTGACCTCGGCCATCAAGGGGTCCGCGAGGTGCGAGTGCTCGACGACCCGGAGCGGATCGAGATCGAGCGTTCGGCCACAACGTTCGCAGCGGATGCTCACCGGGCGCATGAGCGACACGGGCACGGCGTAGCGCGTGCCACACTCACAGCGCCAGACGCTGGCGCGCTCTCCGGCCTCGAGCCGCGAGAACGTGAGCAGCTGGTCGGCCGTTCGCAGGAGCGCTGGCAGGTCGTTCGGTGGCCTGGCGATGACGACGTCGCTCGGGCCCTGCGCGACGGCCTGCTCGACGCGCGCGAGCAGCGTGAGCGTGCGGTACTCGATGCGGGCGAGCGCGCGCGAGACGATGTCGGCGGGCTTCACCGGCGTCTCGAGCGCCTCGTAGGCCTCGGGCGCCGCTTCACCCTTCTTGAGTTCGACCAGCGTCCACGCGGGCTTCGAGGTGAATCGGTACATGGCTCTCTTTCAGCTCCACTCCAGCATGCGCTTCAGCGGAGCGTACGCGGCCTGGCGCAGCTCCGGGTGGAGATCGAGCCTGGGGGTCTTGTCACGCATGCAGCGGTACAGCTTCTCCAT
The DNA here is from genome assembly GCA_025459425.1 of Myxococcaceae bacterium. Taxonomy (GTDB): domain Bacteria; phylum Myxococcota; class Myxococcia; order Myxococcales; family Myxococcaceae; genus Xiheimicrobium. Next base: position 20,299 of record JALOQF010000054.1, read on the forward strand.
CGTGTTGAGCCGCATGTGCGGGCACTCGTTGCAGGCGCAGCCGTTGTCCGGCGGCGCGGGGATGAAGGTCTTCCCCGGGCTCTTCAGCTGCATCTGGTGAATGATGCCCGCCTCGGTCACCACGATGAACGACTGCTTCGGGCTCGACACCGTGTACTCGAGCAGCTGCTTGGTCGAGCCGATGTAGTGCGCGTGGGCCAGCACCGGTGCCTCGCACTCCGGGTGCGCGATGACGTCGGCTTCGGGGTGCTCGACCTTGAGCTGCACGAGGCGCTTCTCGCTGAAGATCTCGTGCACCATGCAGGCGCCCGGCCACAGCACCATGTCGCGGCCCGTCTGCTTCATCACGTAGCGGCCCAGGTGTTGGTCGGGCGCGAAGAGGATCTTCCGGTCGGCGGGGATCTTCGAGACGATCTTCACCGCGTTGGAACTCGTGACGATGACGTCCGAGAGCGCCTTCACCGCGGCCGACGAGTTCACGTAGGTGACGACGAAGTGATCGGGGTGTTTGTCCTTGAAGGCCTTGAAGGGCCCCGGCGGGCAGCGGTCGGACAGCGAGCAGCCGGCGTCGAGATCGGGCAGCAGCACGAGCTTGTTCGGGTTCAGGATCTTCGCGGTCTCGGCCATGAAGTGCACGCCGCAGAAGACGATGACGTCGGCGGTCGTCTTCTCGGCCTGCTGGGCGAGCGCGAGCGAGTCGCCCACGAAGTCGGCGACGTCCTGAATCTCGGACTCCTGGTAGTAGTGCGCCAGGATGACGGCGTTGAGGTCCTTCTTCAGTTGCTGAATGCCGGCTTCGACGTCCATGACGTTCGTCGTAGCGCAAACCCGCGCGCGCCGCAGTGACGAGTGGGCAGGCCGTCAGTCACCCTCGTCGACGGTGAGCTGGTAGCTGTCCTGGAAGTTCGACTCGCGGTTCTTCACGTCGCGCACCTCGAAGACGTAGAGGCCAGGCTCGGCCGAGAACCGAATCGACTCGGGCTTGTCGCCCTTCGCCGAGTCGCTCGTCTGCACCAGCGTCAGCTTCCCGTCGGCTTCGACACGGTGCAGGTAGAGGCCCACGTCGACCTTGAGCACGCCGATGAGCTGGGCCGACAGCGGCGTCTTCACCTGGCGCTCGCGCAGATCGAGCGCGAAGAAGTCGACGTCTTTCTTCGGGAAGATGGTGCCGCGCACGGCCTTGCCGAAGACGAGGGGGGTGGCCTGGTCGGCCGCGTTGTTCGGCTCGCGCTCCTCGGAGCCGTCGTCGGGCGTCACCTGGGTGGTGAGCCGGTACGACTGATCGGCGTTCTCGTCTTCCTTCACCCACTTGCCGTCCACCTTTCGGGCGACGGCCTCGACGCGGAACCAGCACACGCCGTCGCAGCGCACGTTGTTGAGCTGCTCGGGTTCTTTCGCCGCGCCCTCGTTGGCCTTGAGCAGCACCTCGTCGGGTTTGCCCTCGACGGGCCGCACCACCGACAGCTGCAGATCGACCCTGTCCACGCCCGTCACCGTGGCCCTGACGATCGACGGCCCGTCGGTGGTGAGCTTGAAGAAGTCCACGTCGCCGCGCGGGTTGATGAAGCCCTCGCGGTACGAGTTGGGCGGCAGCTCGGTGGCCTTGCCCAGCTCGTCGTTGGGCTCGTACTCGGCCGAGGCGCCAGCCTCTTCGGGCACGAGCGTGAGGGTGTAGGAGCGTTCGACGCTGAAGCCCCGCTTCGCGTCCTTCGCGGTCGAGAGCGGAGCGCTGCGCACGGCGACGTACAGCACCCGGTCGGACTGCCGCACGCCGACGTTGCGCAAGGAGAGGCCGGACGACTCGCGCGAGCGCGCCTGGAAGAGCACCGCCTCGGCTTCGGTGAGCACCTGGAGATCGAGCGCGACGCCAGGCAGCGCGCTCACGTCGACGCGCAACGCGAGCCGGGGCTCTGGGGCGGGGCTCCCCGCGTCGGGCACCTCGGCCCCGGCATCGACGTCGACCACGCCCGCATCGTCGCCCGCGTCGGCCACGGGCGTTTCCTCGAGCGGCGCGGGCTCCGCCCCGGCTGGCGCTGGCAGCTCGAAGCGGAACAAGTCGACGTCGCCCGGGTGCGAGACGAAGCCCGACACGGCCTGGCCGAGCTGCACCTGGGTGGCGTCGACGCGGCGCTCGTTGGGCTCGAGCTCGAAGCCCGGCTGCCGGTCTCGGAAGAGCGCCGTCACCGTGTAGGCGCCGCCGACGCCCTTCTTCACCGTCACCACCCGCACCAGCACCGTGCCGGACACGTCGAGGTTGGGCAGGCGCTCCTCGCCGCCGGGGCCCTGGGCGTTGATGGCGGCCAGCGTGGCGCGCGTCGCGTCCATCACCTCGATGGCGACGTCTCCGCCCATTGGCGTAGTGACGGTGAGGTCGACGGTGCGGGGCAGGGCCGACTTGAGGGCGTACCAGTCTTCGTCCGGTTTCTGGGCATCGGCGCCGAGGGTGGCCTCGACGACGCTCGAGCCCGAGATGACGAGCGCGGTGTCGGGGCCGTCGTTGGGCTCCTTCTCGGACAGCGTCGCTGGCCCGGCGTCCACCGGCCCCGCGTCGACCACCGCCGGCGCGTCGTCACACTTCGAGCACGACAGCGCGAAGGTGATCCCCAGCATCCACGTCCAACACAGGCGAGTCATGGGCGGCGTCATGCCACAAACCCGGCTGGCGCCCTCGTTCTTCCCCATGCATCGAAGGTGGATTGTCGGCGTGGAAGGCGAGAGAGTGAGCGCCATGCGACGCGCACTCTCGGGGATCGTGCTGCTGCTCGCGCTGCCCTCGTTGGCGGGCGGCGTGGGGTACGCGCAGGCGACGGGCTACTTCAAGAAGGACACGCGGCCGACGCTGTACCAGCCGCTCAACCTGCTCGACGCCCGCGACGCGACGGCCTGGTGCAGCACCACCGCCGACCCGCTCAACGAGGTCCTCACCTTCGGCTTCACCACGCCGACGAAGATCGACGAGATCCGCATCTCGACGGGCAATAACTTCAACGAGTCGACGTGGGGCGAGTTCGCGCGCGCGCACAAGCTGCTCTTCATCGCGGGCAAGCAGCGCGAGGCGATCGAGCTCAAGGACGAGCGGGGCCTGCAGTCGTTCACCCTCGACAAGCCCATCACCACCACGCGGCTCACCCTCGAGGTGCGCGATCAGTTCCCTGCGGAAGATCCCGACCAGCCGGTGTGCGTCACCGACATCGTCTTCGTGTCCGACGGCAAGCCGATCAACGGCGCGTGGCTCACCAACAAGCTGAAGTACGACAAGAACGTGCAGGCGCTCATGGGCACCTGGTTCGCGGGCTACGAGGGCGGGCCCGATCGGTTCCTCGCGCTGCACTACGACGGCACCTACCGCTACTCGTTCGAGCCGTACGACACGCAGAAGACCCAGCCGAAGGTGGTCGAGGGCCGGTGGGACGTGCAGGGCGGCAAGCTCGTCATCGAGTTCGGCGGCAAGAAGTACGCGCCGAAGTACTCGAAGGATCCGGCGAAGAAGGGCCCGGGCTTCGTGCTCACGTTCGACGGCGAGGTCCCCGAGGAGCTCAAGGGGCCGTTCCGCACCATGCCGTGACGGCTACGCAGCGCCGGTGATGCCGCGGGCGAGCTGGGCGAGGCCCTTCACGTCTTCGATCGCCTCACCGAGGTAGGGCGTGGCGATGGCGAACGCGGTGGCGGGCACCTCTTTCGCGAGCTGCTCGAGCAGGGCGGCGTCACGCTTGACCCGCTCCAGTTCCACGGCGGCCAGCGCCTTGAGCTTGGTGAGGCCGCTGCGCGCGCCGGGCAGGTCGGCCTCGGGCGTGTGCTCGAGCGTGTCAGGAGACACGAGCCCGTCGGTGCGCACCCACGAGCGGTTCAAGATGAAGCCGGCGAAGGGGAGCTTCATCGCGAGGATTCGGTCGCGGAAGTAGCGCGCGTCTTCGAGCGCGGCCTGGTCGGGGCTCGTCACGAGCAGGAACGACGCGTCGTTCGAGGTGAGGAGCTTCCGAACGCCCTCGGCGTGCGCGCGCATCGGCCCGAACATGCCCGAGAAGGCCGCGAGGAACTCCTGCAGCTCGGCGAAGAACTCGGTGCCGAACACGCGCCCGAAGACGTTGCCGATGAGCTCCTGCGCCTTCTTGAAGAAGCCCTTCGAGGTCGACGGCAGGAAGAGGCTGATGATGCGCTCGTCGAGGAAGCGGGCGAGCTTTCCCGGCGCCTCGAGGAAGTCGAGCGCGTTGCGCGCGGGCGGCGTGTCGAGCACCACGAGATCGTACCTGCCGCTGGTCGACAGCTCGTAGAGCGCCTCGGCCGCGGTGTATTCCTGCATGCCGGCGACCAGCTCGGACAACAGGCGGAAGAGCCGGCTGTCGAGCACCCGCTGGGCCTGGGCCGGCGAGGGCGCCATGCGATGCACCAGGCTCTCGAAGACGACGTCGGGGTTCAGCATCCATGCGTCGAGGGTTCCGGTGGTGACGCCGGCCTCGGCGAGGGTCTCTTTCGACAAGGGCGTGGGGTGGCGCATCGACTCACGAATGCCGAGCGCCTGCGCGAGCCGCTTCGCCGGGTCGATGGTGAGCACGAGCACCCGCCGGCCCGCCCGTGCGCCCGCGAGCGCCAGCGCGGCTGCCGTGGTCGTCTTGCCCACGCCGCCTGCGCCGCACGCGACGATCACCTTCTTCGTCGTCACCAGCGTGTGGAGCTCGGCCGCCTGCATCATGAAGTGATGTTAACGACGACGGCGCGCCGTTGCGACGGACATCGACGAGCCGTACATCGGCCACGAACGAAACGGAGGCCGGCCATGGGCACGATGACGGGCAAGCGGGTGGTGGTGACGGGGGCGACGGCGGGCATCGGGCTCGAGACGGCGCGGGCCATCGCGAAGGAAGGGGCCGAGCTGCTCATCGTCGGCCGCAACCCGGAGAAGACGAAGCAGGTGGTCGCCGAGCTGACCGCCACCACCGGCAACCAGGCCATCTCGTTCCTGCTCGCCGACCTCTCGTCGATGGCCTCGGTGAAGCAGCTGGCCGCCGAGGTGCTGGCGAAGTTCGATCGCCTCGACGTGCTCGTGAACAACGCGGGTGCGGTGAACCCGAAGCGCGAGGTGACGGTCGACGGCTACGAGCTCACCTTCGCGACGAACCACCTGGCGTACTTCGCGCTCACGCTGCTGCTGTTGCCGGCGCTGAAGAAGGCGCCCTCGGCGCGCATCGTCAGCGTGGCCAGCGAGGCCCACCGGAGCGCCGCGATGGACTTCTCGGACCTGATGAGCGAGCCGTACGCGGCGTTCAAGGCCTACAGCCGCTCGAAGCTGGCCAACATTCTCTTCACCCGCGAGCTGGCGCGGCGGCTTCAGGGCAGCACGGTGACGGCGAACTGCCTGCACCCCGGCGTGGTGCGCTCGAACTTCCTCGCGAAGCCGGGCCTGTGGGGCGTGATCGGGAAGGTCGCGGGCCTGTTCATGATCTCGAACGTCGAGGGCGCGGCGACGAGCATCCATCTGGCGACCTCGAAGGAAGTCGAAGGCGTGTCCGGCAAGTACTTCGACAAGAGCAAGCCACGCGAGCCCAACGCCGCGGCCCAGGACGACGAGGCGGCACGACGGTTGTGGGCCGAGAGCGAGAAGCTCACCGGCGTGAGCTGGCCGGCGTAGGCCCTCAGAGCGCCGCGACGAGCTGATCGGTGGCGACGCTGCCAGCGCCCGGCACCTCGTTCAGCACGACGTGGTCGGCTGGCGCGCGCTCCTTCAACAGGGCCAACGCGGCGTCCGAGCGCTCGATGCGGCGGAGCTCGCGGGCGCCCAGCACCGGCGCCGACTGCGCGCCGAGGAGCGCCTGGACGGCCGAGCGCTCTTCCTTCGAGAACGGGTCGGTCGGCACGCGGTTGACGACGATGGCCGTGACGGGCAGCCGGTGCTTGCCCAGCCCCGCCTGAAGCTCGATCGCCTCGGTGACGGGCAGCGTCTCGGGCAGCGTGACGATGACGGTGCCGGTGATGCGCGGGTCGGTCAGCACCGCGAGGCCTTCTTCGGCGACGCGGCGAATCGGGCCTCCGGGGATCACCCGCAGCAAGAACTCGGGGATCTGCGCCAGCGCGAGCGCGTGGCCCGTGGCCGGTGAGTCGAGCAGCACGATCTCGAACGCGTGGCCGCCGGCCTCGTTCGGGCGCTTCATGAGATCGAGCATGCGGTACATGACGCCCATGTCGCTGAAGCCCGGCGCCGCCGAGAGGAACTTCTTGAGCGCCTGCGAGCGCATCGCCGCGTTGGCGAGCATCTTGAGCGGCAGGCTCTCTTCGAGGAAGCGGTGGTGGCCCGAGGTGGGCGTCACCAGCGCCGCCCAGAGGTTGGGCGAGACGAGGCTCGGTTCTTCGGTGGGGCGCTTCGAACCGAGCGCGAGCGCGAGCTGCGAGGGCGTGTCGGCCGTGGGCACGATCTCGGCGGCGAGCACCCGCCGGCCTTCGTTGGCGTAGCGGCGCGCGAGCGCGGCCGTCAGCGTGGTCTTCCCCACGCCGCCCTTGCCGGTGACGATGATGAGACGGCGCTGGACGAGTCGGGCGAGGGCCACGGCGAACCAGACGTTTACGCTACAGCCAGCGGCGGCGCATGAAGATCACCATGAGCCCCAGCGAAACCGCCACCGAGAGGGT